>NZ_CBOM010000012.1:0-47114 GCF_000476275.1 Helicobacter pylori SA213A | reverse complement strand
GCATAAGAAAATAAGAACACCATAAAATCGTTTTTAGCTTATTTATGGTATTTTAAAGACTCTATATTATCCAATTAGAACAGAGCCTTTTTTAAACTCCTTAGTAGGAATCCTAATCGTTTTTAGCGTTTGAGCGTTTCACAAAATACAAGCGGTTGCAATTTTTAGCGGTGTTTCATGAAGAATGATTTTTATCTCCCTCTTTATAAAAGAGAGAGTTTTCATTTTAGCGGATCTTTAGCGGGTCTCAGCTGAGCTTTTAATGATTACGGTGTTGTAGTCAGGTTGGACGGGGCGTTGGTTGGGCGAATTTTTCATGCGTTTTTTGATTTCAGCCAATTGTTTGGCGGAGACTTCCAAAGGCTCTTCTATGACAAACCATGCCACCCCTTCTGTGCAAGGAGGAGCGGTGAGAGAGCCGTTAAAATGGTAGTAATTGATGCTTTTAGGCAAGAAAGCGTCTAATGCCACCTCTTTAAAATTTTGTTTCTTTTGAATGCCTTCTAAAATAGGATCAAGGTTGGGGTTTTCTTTCCCTTCTTCAAAACCAATCGCTAACACTAACAAACGCCCTTTAGAGTCTTTATGCACGAAATGCGCGCTCAAAGGCCTGGTTTTATTATTGATTAAAAACTCCATAGGGGCGTGGAAATGCACATTATCCAGCACATAATCATGCCCTCTATAATTAATGTGGTTAGTCGGCTCAAACGAAGCCTTTAAAGTATGATGAGTGAAAAAGACCGCTTTAGGTTTAGAAGCGGCGTATTTGAATTGCAAATCGGCTTTATCTTGCGTGTGGTAATAATGCTCAATGTTGATGGGCGATTGGCTTTTACCGCTTTTGCACACTTCAAAATCTTTGTGCAATTTGTCCCAGCGGTGCGGGCCATTTTCTTTATTTTTATAATCCCATTTGGTGTTTTCAGCGCCTATAAGAGAAGCCGTAAGCGCTAAAGCGATCAAAAAAGTTTTTTTCATTTTAATTATCCTTTGTTCTAAAATTCTAAAATATTAAAAAGCAATTAATTCTAGCGCCTAATCAATAATGACCGCAGTTACAAAAAATAGATTGGTTAAAAGTTGGAAATGATTTTAAATTCTGTTTTATATGGTAACAACTCCATTAAATTAATGCGCCTATGGAGCGGGAATATTTGTTTTAACCAGCCCCCAATTTACAAGCAGTTAAAATTTTTGTCTTATACTCTAAGGTTTCAAATTGAATAAAATTTAACCCCTTAAGATTTAAATGATGATAACCAAACAATCGTATCAAAAGTTCGCCTTAATGCGGGTTTTTGTGTTTTCGCTTTCGGCGTTTATTTTTAACACCACGGAGTTTGTCCCTGTCGCACTCTTATCAGATATTGCGAAAAGTTTTGAAATGGAGAGCGCGACAGTGGGGCTTATGATCACTGCTTATGCATGGGTGGTGTCTCTTGGATCATTGCCCTTGATGCTGCTTAGCGCTAAAGTTGAAAGGAAACGCTTACTGCTTTTTCTTTTCGCCCTTTTTATTGCTAGTCATATCCTTTCAGCGCTAGCGTGGAATTTTTGGGTGCTACTCATTTCTCGTATGGGTATCGCTTTTGCCCACTCTATTTTTTGGTCCATCACGGCTTCTTTAGTCATTCGTGTTGCGCCAAGAAATAAAAAACAACAAGCTTTAGGGTTATTGGCGTTAGGGAGTTCGTTAGCGATGATTTTGGGTTTGCCGCTTGGGAGGATCATTGGGCAAATCCTGGATTGGCGATCCACTTTTGGCGTGATTGGGGGCGTTGCGACTCTTATAATGCTACTTATGTGGAAATTGCTCCCGCCTTTGCCGAGTAGAAACGCCGGCACGCTCGCAAGTGTCCCTATATTGATGAAACGGCCGCTTTTAATGGGGATTTATTTGCTTGTGATCATGGTTATTTCTGGGCATTTCACCACTTATAGTTATATTGAGCCTTTTATCATTCAAATCAGCCAATTTTCTCCTGACATTACGACGCTAATGCTGTTTGTGTTTGGGTTAGCAGGCGTGGCAGGGAGTTTTTTGTTCGGCCGTTTGTATGCGAAAAATTCAAGAAAATTTATCGCTTTTGCAATGATTTTAGTCATTTGCCCGCAACTCTTGCTTTTTGTGTTTAAAAACTTAGAGTGGGTGATCTTTTTGCAAATTTTCTTGTGGGGGATTGGGATCACTTCACTCACCATTGCGTTGCAAATGAGGGTGTTGCAGCTCGCACCAGATGCTACGGATGTCGCGAGCGCGATTTTTTCGGGGAGCTATAATGTGGGGATTGGATCAGGAGCGCTGTTTGGCAGTATTGTGATCCACCAATTAGGGTTAGGGTATATTGGCTTTGTGGGTGGGGCTTTAGGTTTGTTGGCACTGTTTTGGCTTAGATTCATTACGATAAAATTTAAAAAAACATAAAGAGCGTTAAAAGGATTAGCCCAATAAAGGAAAATCCCTTTTGCGTTAAAAACCATTTTTTAAAATTTAGTGATACGGCTTGAATCTAACCGTGCTAACGGACAGATTGCCTCTCTTTTTATGTTAAAATAGAAAAATTTGTCATAAATTTTAAGCGGTGTGTGGTTTAAATGCTCAAAAAAAAGATTGATTTGCATAAAGATCCGATAAGAAAGCTCTTTTTTTATTACTTCATCCCTTTAGCTTTTTCTATGATTTCACTTTCCACTTATTCTATGATAGATGGCATGTTTGTGGGCAAAAAACTGGGTAAAGAAGCTATCGCTGCGGTCAATATCGCATGGCCTATTTTTCCAGGACTCATTGCGTATGAATTGCTTTTTGGTTTTGGGGCAGCGAGTATTGTGGGGTATTTTTTGGGTCAAAATAAAACCCATAGGGCTAGGCTTGTGTTTAGCAGCGTGTTTTATTTTGTCGCTCTAAGCGCCTTTATTTTGAGCATGGCATTATTGCCGTTTAGCGAAACTATTGCGCGTTTTTTTGGGAGCAATGACGCTTTATTGGGCATGTCTAAACGCTACATTGAAATCATTTTAATGGGCGCGGTTTTTATGGTCCTCCACCCTTTAGCGGATGTTTTTGTGGTGAATGACAAACGCCCCATTTTAGCGATGGTAGCGATGCTGATTGGCTCGTTAGCGAATATCTTTTTCAACTACTTGTTTATTTTTGTTTTGGAAGTGGGGGTTCAAGGCAGCGCGATAGCCACCGTGATAGGGCATGCGATAGGGGTTTTAGTCTTAATGCAGCATTTTTGGCGCAAAAAAGGGCAATTGTATTTCATCAAACGATTTTCTTTGTCTTCAGTCATTTCTTCAGCTAAAAGCGGCGTGCCTCAAAGCACGGCAGAATTTAGCGCTTCTATTATGATTTTGTTGTTTAATACCGCTATCATGCACACGGCTGGGGAAAGGTTTGTGAGCATGTATGGGATCGTTATGTATAATGCGATTATCTTTTTTACGACTTTGTTTGCGATTTCTCAAGGCATCCAACCGATCGCGAGCTTTAGCTATGGGGCTAGAAATTTAGAGCGCGTGCGAGCCGTGTTTGTCTTTGGTTTGAAAGCAGCGTTTTGTATAGGGATTGTTTTCTATGGCGCTTATTATTTTTTAGATGAATTTTTAATCAAGCTTTATTTACAGCCAAGCGAACAAGATGCACTCTTTATGCAAGAGACTAAAAGAGCGATGAATATTTATTATGTTGGCTATGTTTTTTTAGGCATGACTTTGTTGTGCGCGGTGTTTTTCCAATCCATCCAACGCACTAAAAGTTCGTTTATCATCACCCTTTCGCACACGCTGGGGTTTATAGTTATTCTATTGCCGATTTTAAGTCATTTCTATGGGATTAATGGCGTTTGGGTAACTTACCCTATCGCGCAATTTTTAGCGTTTTTAGTAGCGTTAGGGGTAACTTATTATGAAATCAAAAAAGGGGTTTTCACCACTTATAAAGAGAAAAACCCTATCGCTGTGAAAACTTAATCAATAAATAAGGTAAAATTAAGACATGCATGCAGAATTTTTCACTTTCGCGCTCATTATGCTTTTAATTGTGATGGCTCCTTATATGTCTAGAATCTCTCGTTTGCCTATCACGGTTGTGGAGATTTTATTTGGATCTGTTGGGGCGTATGTGGGTTTTATTGAGCCTACTAAGGGCTTTGAAATCATGTCCGAAATTGGCTTTTTATTTTTAATGTTTTTATGCGGTTTGGAAGTGGAGATTTATTTGTTTAAAAAATTAGGGGTTTCTCTTTTAAAACGCATTTTTGCTTATCTGTTGATTTTATACACGCTTTCATTCATCCTTACTTTTAGCCTTAATTTAGAGCCTATTTTTATGGTGATTTTCCCTATTATCAGTTTGGGCATGATCATGACTTTAGTCAAAGATTATCGTAAAGAGATTTTGTGGCTTGATTTGGTTTTGAAAGTGGGCGTTATTGGGGAATTGTTAAGCATTTTTGGTTTGGTGGTCGTGGATGGGGTGTATTCGCATGGTTTGGGCATGGATTTGATTAAAGATTTAGGCATTCTCATTGTTTTTTTAATCTTAATCATCGTGGCGTTTCAAATCTTTAAGACTTTGTTTTGGTGGTTCCCGCATTTAAAGCTTTTTGTGATGCCTAAAAGCAGTCAGTTTAACCAAGATGTGCGTTTTTCGCTCATGCTCTTTTTTTCCTTGGTTGCGATCGTGGTGTGGCTCAAAATAGAAATGGTTTTAGGGGCGTTTCTAGCAGGGTTAGTCGTTTCTACTTTCTTCCCTCACAAATCAGAATTGATCCACAAGCTCAATGATGTGGGTTTTGGGTTTTTTGTGCCTTTGTTTTTCATCCATGTAGGCTCTACTTTAGACTTAAAATTAGTGTTTTTAAACCCGCATTTGATCCTCCAAGGGATATTGATTGTCATAGCGATGTTGAGTTTGCACTTGATCACTTCAACCTTATTGTGGCGCAAATACTTTAAGGAAGCCAAGCATTTATTTTCATTCGCTTTAGGGGCTTCTATGCCTTTAACTTTTTTAGTAACCACCGCAGCAGTGGGTTTAAAAGCGCAAGCGATCTCGCAAAACACCTACTACGCATTGCTCATGGCGGCTATTTTTGAAGGGGTATTATTCACGATTGCGATCAAAATACTCAACAAAAAAGCTTAAATGAAAGCTTAAGCGTCTAAATATCTAGCGTCGCTAAAGCTGCTCGCTTGGACATTATTGAACGCATTCTCTAAGCTATCAAAGAAACGAGGGTGCAAGTTTTGCATTTCTTTTAAGAAATTTTTGGTGGCTAATCGCGCGATAGGAGGCTTATCAGAGGTGGGCTGTTTGGCCGGGCAGTTGCAATCAGGAGCGACTGGGATATTTTGAGAAGTGACAAAATGGATACTACTGGCTTCTCGAACCTTAATCAAAGGGCGGATCACCAACAAGCCGTTTTCAGCCCTATAAATGGGGGGCATGCTCCTTAAACTCCCGTTATAAGTGAAATTCATAAAAAAGCTCTCCACCGCATCGTCTAAATGGTGCGCGATAGCGACTTTATTATAGCCTTCCTCTAAAGCCTTAGAATACAAAGTCCCTCGCCTCAAACGAGAGCAAAACGAACAAAACGAGCTTTTTTCACGGCGTTTTTCGTTGATGGTGGCAGCGATTTGGGTGTAAATGATCTCATGCTCAATGCCTTGCTCTTGGCACAAATCGCTCAACCATTTTAAATCTTCGCCCAAACCATAATGCACGGTAACCGCTTTAAAATCAAATTTGAAAGGGGCATGTTTTTGCATCCTGGCTAAGATGCAAGCGAGCATGATAGAATCCTTGCCCCCACTCAATCCTAATAAGACTTTATCGCCTTCTTCTATGAGTTTGTAAGTGGCGTTTGTCTTGCCTACAATGTGTAAGACTTTTTTAGAAATTTCATAGGCCATTTTTGATCCTTAATTGTTTTATTTTCTAAAGTTTCGTGCTAAGCGAATGATTTCTTCTTCGCTAATGTGATCGGAATTATATTTCACAATAATGATTTCTTCGCTAATATTAACATACCATTCAATGATTTTGTCCCCTAAAGTTTCAAATTGTTCCTCATTATAAGCGTCTAAGGGGAAATAGACATTTTTTTGCTTGGAAGGGTTATGGAGTAAAAAGAGCGATAGCCCCCAAATAAGCCCTAAAGCTACAACGATTAAGCTTGTGTTAGAAACGCCTAAATGATGGTAGCTCAACCCCCCACTCACACCTCCAACAAAGCTCCCCAAATAGCCAAAAGTAGTGAATTGCCCTAAAACCTTGCCTTTTTCGTTTGCTCTGGCGAATTTGGACGCTAAAGATTGCATGATAGGCTCTAAGGTAGCAAAGCCAATAAAGAAAAACGCCACCCCAACAATAAAAAACCATAAATATTTCCCTAAAAAGCTAGAGTCGGCTAAAAACAAGCATAAATAACTCATAATAAACAATAATACGCCAGAAAGCATCACCCCTTTAGGCTTGTTGTATTTTTCAGCCATAACGCTCGCTACTCCCATGCTTAAAACCCCTAATAAGGCTCCAGGCACATACACTAAGATCAAAAAACTTTCATCTTTATGGAATTCATTCACTAAGGCTAAAGGGATCAGCACAAAAATAAGCGTCATGAACGCTTTTTCAAAAAAAGAGCTTAGATACAAAAGATACAAGGCTTTAGAGTTGGGTTGATAAGCTTTTATGTTTTTGATTTGGTAAGAAATTTTAGGGGCGTCTTTGACTTTTAAAAGCATCAACAAACTCAATAAAGTTAAGATCGCCGTGAGCAAGAAGAGCCATTTTGCCCCCCCAAAAAACGCCACAACCCCAGGGCCTATGGCCATGCTTATAGTGAAGCTAATGAAAATAAACGCCCCCATGATGGCCATCGCTTTGGTGCGCTCTTCTTCTTTCACTTCATCCGCCACCATCGCGCTAATAACCCCCCCTAAAGCCCCCATGCCTTGAATGAAGCGCCCGATAACGAGCGTAATAATATCATTCGCCATAAAGCACACTAACGAGCCAGCTAAAAACAATAATAAGCACACCATAACCACCACTTTACGGCCGATTTTATCGCTAAAAATGCCCATGGGGGTTTGAAAAATAATTTGCGTAAGATACGCTCCGCCCACAGCCAACCCCACGAGTAAGGGGCTGCTTGAATGGAAACTATCCGCATACAAACTAATGACCGGCAAAACAATAAAAAGCCCCAAAAACCGCAACGACGACACTAACGCTAATGGAAAAATTTTCTTAAACATGCGGGTTATTTTACAAGAAAATGCCCAACTTTTGTCATCAATTTGAGGAAGTAGGATTGATAATAAAAGTTTAATGTAATTTTAATGGATTTTTAAGAAAATTTTTTGTATAATCTTATTCTTTTATTTTTTTGTCAAGGTAGCTCAGCTGGTTTAGAGCGCTGGTCTCATAAGCCGGAGGTCGGGGGTTCAAGTCCCCCTCTTGACACCATGATTTGATTTAAACTTCATTTAATCTTCGTTTAATCTTTTTTTTAGCAAACCTGAACTACAATAGCGTTGCATCTTTTAATTTCTTTAGGGATTTGACGATGATTTTTAGCTCTCTTTTTAGTGTTGTAGGGATGGCGGTGCTTTTTCTTATTGCTTGGGTGTTTTCTAGCAATAAAAGGGCTATTAATTATCGCACGATTGTCAGCGCCTTTGTGATTCAAGTGGCTTTAGGGGCGTTGGCTTTATATGTGCCTTTGGGTAGGGAAATGCTGCAAGGCTTAGCTAGTGGCATACAAAGCGTGATTTCTTACGGCTATGAGGGGGTGCGTTTTTTATTTGGCAATCTCGCTCCAAACGCTAAAGGCGATCAAGGGATAGGAGGGTTTATTTTTGCGATCAATGTTTTAGCGATCATTATCTTCTTTGCTAGCTTGATTTCACTTCTATATTATTTAAAAATCATGCCTTTATTTATCAATCTCATCGGTGGGGCGTTGCAAAAATGCTTAGGCACTTCTAAAGCAGAAAGCATGAGCGCAGCGGCTAATATTTTTGTGGCGCACACCGAAGCGCCCTTAGTCATTAAACCTTATTTGAAAAGCATGAGCGATTCAGAGATTTTTGCGGTCATGTGCGTGGGCATGGCTAGCGTTGCGGGGCCTGTGTTAGCCGGGTATGCGAGCATGGGCATTCCTTTGCCTTATTTAATCGCCGCATCGTTTATGTCCGCTCCTGGGGGTTTGTTGTTCGCTAAAATCATTTACCCGCAAAACGAAGCCATTTCTAGCCATGCAGATGTTTCGGTAGAAAAGCATGTCAATGCCATAGAAGCTATCGCTAATGGGGCAAGCACAGGGCTAAATTTAGCCTTGCATGTGGGAGCGATGCTTTTAGCCTTTGTAGGGATGCTCGCACTCATTAACGGGCTTTTAGGGGTTGTAGGGGGGTTTTTAGGCATGGAGCATTTGTCTTTAGGGTTGATTTTAGGCACGCTCTTAAAACCCTTAGCCTTTATGCTAGGCATTCCGTGGAGCCAGGCCGGGATTGCCGGAGAAATCATAGGCATTAAAATCGCGCTCAATGAATTTGTGGGCTATATGCAATTTTTACCTTATTTGGGCGATAACCCTCCTTTAGTTTTGAGCGAGAAAACTAAAGCGATCATCACTTTTGCGTTGTGCGGGTTTGCTAACTTAAGCTCAGTCGCTATGCTGATTGGAGGGCTTGGCAGTTTAGTGCCTAAAAAGAAAGATCTCATTGTAAGGCTTGCTTTAAAAGCGGTGCTTGTAGGCACGCTTTCTAATTTCATGAGCGCGACTATCGCTGGGTTATTCATAGGGCTAAACGCTCATTAAAAGGACAAAACATGCAAAAAAGAGTGGTAATCTTATTATTGGATTCTTTTGGTATAGGGGCTAGTGAAGACGCTAGAGATTTTGGCGATTTGGGGGCGAACACTTTAGGCAATATCGCTAAGGCTTGTTTTAATAACTTGGCTGATTCTAACGATCGCCATGGGGCTTTGAAACTGCCTTATTTAGAGAGTTTGGGTTTAGGGTTGAGCGCTTTAAAAGCTGCAAATGAATTGCCCTTAGGCTTTGAGTCTAAACCTAATCTAATAGGGGCTTACGCTTACGCTAAAGAACTTTCTAGCGCTAAGGATACGATTTCTGGGCATTGGGAGATGATGGGCGCACCCGTTCTTTTTGAATGGGGGTATTTTAAAGACAAAAACAATTCCTTCCCTAAAGAAATTTTAGATGAAATTGCACGTAAAACTAAGATTAAGGGCTATTTAGGGAATTGCCACGCATCCGGGACAGAAATCATCAAAGATTTAGGCGAAAAGCATTTAGAAACTCTATACCCCATTTTTTACACTTCAGCGGATTCGGTATTTCAAATCGCTGCGCATGAAGAAAAGTTTGGGTTGGATAACTTATACGCTCTTTGTGAAGAAGCGTTTCAAATTCTAGAGCCGTTAAAGATCGCTAGAGTGATCGCGCGCCCCTTTATTGGCACCAATAGAGAGAGTTTCAAACGCACCGCTAATCGCAAAGACTATGCGATAAAGCCCCATAAAAAATTGCTTTTTGAAACATTCATTGAAGAAAAGCAGGGTGAAGTCATTAGCATTGGAAAAATCGCTGATATTTACGCTCATGTGGGGATCACTCAAAAGTTCAAAGCCGGTAGTTTGATGGAGCTGTGCGATGTTACTTTAGAGCAGGTCAAAAACGCTAAAAACAACAGCTTGATTTTTACGAATTTTGTGCATTTTGATAGCGATTATGGGCATCGGCGCGATATTAGCGGGTATGCTAACGCTTTAGAGTATTTTGATGCGCGTTTAAAAGAGGTTTTAGACAATTTAAGGGAAAACGATTTGCTCATTCTTTGCGCCGATCATGGGTGCGATCCCAGCTTTAAAGGCACCGATCACACACGAGAATACATTCCTATTTTATTCTATCATAAAGATTTACAACCAGCTTTTTTAGGCAAGAGCGATTCGTTTGCGGATATTGGGCAAAGCATTGCCCACTTTTTGGGATTAAGCCCCTTAGATTATGGCAAAAACTTATTAAAATTTAAAGGACAACCATGACCCCTCACATTAACGCCAAAATCGGCGATTTTTATCCTCAATGCCTTTTATGCGGCGATCCCTTAAGGGTGAGCTACATTGCGAAAAATTTTTTACAAGACGCCAAAGAGATCACGAATGTGCGTAACATGCTAGGCTTTAGCGGGAAGTATAAGGGTAAGGGGATTTCTTTAATGGGGCATGGCATGGGCATTGCGTCATGCACGATTTATGTAACCGAACTCATTAAAACCTATCAAGTCAAAGAGCTTTTAAGGATTGGCACTTGCGGGGCGATTAGCCCAAAAGTCGGCTTGAAAGACATTGTCATGGCGACAGGAGCTTCAACGGATTCTAAAACCAATCGGGTGCGTTTTTTAAACCACGATTTGAGCGCAACGCCTGATTTTGAATTGAGTTTAAGAGCGTATCAAACAGCAAAGCGTTTGGGTATTGATTTGAAAATAGGCAATGTTTTTTCAAGCGATTTTTTCTATTCTTTTGAAACGCATGCCTTTGATTTGATGGCCCAATACAACCATTTGGCTATTGAAATGGAAGCGGCAGGGTTATACGCCACAGCGATGGAATTGAACGCTAAGGCTTTATGCTTATGCTCAGTTTCAGATCACTTAATCACTGAAGAAGCCTTAAGCCCTAAAGAAAGAATAGAAAGCTTTGATGACATGATCACTCTAGCCTTAGAGATGATGGGCTAGCCTTTTTTGTTTTCCCCCATAAGTTAAGGATAAACTTTAAAGGAAAACCCTTAAAGCTAAAAGCCTTAAGGGAACTTTTAAAAAACAAAAGCTACCGTTTTACAGAAACTTCGTTTTAAAAAACTACCGCTTCAATAAAACAACCACTTTACACCCCAAAAACGAAATTTCAAGGTATAATGTTTTCTAAGAGTTTTTGCCATGTTTGGTAGCCATGACAAACTCCTTTTATGGATTTATCCCCATAATCCGACTTATGGGGGCGTTTATTTCACAATAATCTTTCTAAAAACCAAATCCCAATCAATTAAAAACACTCTTAAAAGCTTGGTTGAGCGCATCAAAACACCCTAAAACTTTTTTTTGAAATTCAATAAATTTGTGGTAAAATTAAACGCATTGTAAATAAATTCTCATTTTGATACATTTTTTGCAATAAAACATTACTTTAAGGAACATTTTATGAAAAAAACGAAAAAAACGATTCTACTTTCTCTAACTCTTGCGTCATCATTGCTCCATGCTGAAGACAACGGCGTTTTTTTAAGCGTGGGTTATCAAATCGGTGAAGCGGTTCAAAAAGTGAAAAACGCCGACAAGGTGCAAAAACTTTCAGACGCTTATGAAAACTTGAACAAGCTTTTGGCTAATCACAGCCATTCCAATCCAGAAGCGATTAATACAAACAGCGCCACAGCGATCAATCAAGCGATTGGCAATTTAAACAAAAGCGCGCAAAGTTTAATTGATACAACAGACAATTCCCCTGCCTATCAAGCCACGCTTTTAGCGCTAAAATCCACGGTGGGGTTATGGAATAGCATAGCCTATGCAGTCATATGCGGAGGCTATACGGATAAACCCAACCACAACACCACAGAAACTTTTTACAACCAGCCAGGACAAAATTCAAATTCGATCACTTGCGGTGGGACTGTGGGGACTCTTCCAGCAGGCAAAAATTCTCATCTGTCCATTGAACAATTTGCAACGCTCAATAAAGCGTATCAAATTATCCAAGCCGCTTTGAAACAAGGTCTCCCTGCTTTAAGCAATACAAAAAAAACGGTGGAAGTAACCATTAAAACAGCAACCAACGCTAACAACATTAATGTCAATAATAACAATAACAATGCTGCTGACACTACAGTTAGCATAACTGATACTTATATTAACGATGCGCAAAACCTTTTAACCCAAGCACAAACCATCATCAACACCCTTCAAGACAATTGCCCGATGTTGAAAGGGAAGTCTAGTAGTAGTGGAGCTAATAACGCAAACACCCCTTCATGGCAAACAAGCGCTAACCAAAATTCGTGCAGCGTTTTTGGCACGGAATTTAGCGCTATTTCAGAGATGATTAGTAACGCTCAAAACATCGTTCAAGAAACCCAACAGCTTAATACTACCCCACTAAAAAGCATCGCGCAACCCCACAATTTCAACCTTAACTCCCCTAATAGTATCGCTTTGGCTCAAAGCATGCTCAAAAACGCTCAATCTCAAGCAGCGGTTTTAAAACTGGCCAATCAAGTGGGGAGTGATTTCAATAGAATTTCTACAGGAGTTCTTAAAAATTATATAGAAGAATGCAGCGCGAATGCTTCAAGTGAAAGCGTTTCTAATACCACTTGGGGGAAAGGTTGTGCGGGCGTGAAACAAACTCTAACTTCGCTAGAAAGTAGCAACGCTTCTTTTTCTAGCCAAACGCCTCAAATCAATCAAGCGCAAACCCTAGCCAACACCATTGTTCAAGAACTCGGTCATAACCCTTTCAAACGGGTGGGCATCATTAGCTCTCAAACCAATAACGGGGCGATGAACGGCCTTGGGGTGCAAGTGGGTTATAAGCAATTTTTTGGAGAAAAGAAAAGATGGGGGTTAAGGTATTATGGTTTCTTTGATTACAACCACGCCTATATCAAATCAAGCTTCTTTAACTCGGCTTCTGATGTGTGGACTTATGGGGTGGGTAGCGATTTATTGTTTAATTTCATCAATGATAAAAACACCAACTTTTTAGGTAAAAATAACCAGATTTCTTTTGGGCTTTTTGGAGGCATTGTGCTAGCAGGGACTTCATGGCTTAATTCTCAATTCGTGAATTTAAAAACCATCAGCAATGTCTATAGCGCTAAAGTGAATACGGCTAATTTCCAATTTTTATTCAATTTAGGCTTGAGAACCAATCTCGCTAGACCTAAGAAAAAAGATAGCCATCATGCGGCTCAACATGGCATGGAATTGGGCGTGAAAATCCCTACCATTAACACGAATTACTATTCTTTTCTAGACACTAAACTAGAATATAGAAGGCTTTATAGCGTGTATCTCAATTATGTGTTTGCTTATTAAAAACCCTCTTTTTTAAAAGGGGGGTTAAACTTCTAAAAAACCTCTAAAGCTAAAAATTTTCAAAAAAATAGTTATTAAACCCAAAAATGAAATTTTAAGGTATAATGTTTCCGCCATTTTTATTTTTCGTTTTTAGTTTTCCATGGCAAACTCCTTTTTAGAATTTACCCCCATAATCCGACTTATGGGGCGTTTGTTTTGCAACAATCTTTTCAAATTTAAAAAAACGCTCCCTCAAAAACCATTAAAGAGTGAAATTACCTTACAAGATGAGCTTTTTTGCGATTTTCATTAAAACGATTATTTTTTAGCGGAGTTTTTAAAAAAAAGGGTTTTTTACTCACTTCTTTTGATTGAAACAACACAATCAAGCATCTTAAGGCAATTTAAAATAAAATAGCGCTAGCATAACCCCAAAGCCCCTTATTAAATTAATCTATACCAAATAGTAAGGAGTTATCTAACATGGGGTTTTTCAAGCTTAAAGAACACAACACGAACATTGCCACCGAGTTTAGAGCGGGTTTAACGACTTTTATCACCATGATTTACATCGTGCCCTTAAACGCTCTTATCCTTTCTCAAGCCAACATGCCTTATGAAGCCCTTTTAAGCGCAACGGCCATTATCACTATCTTATCGAGCGTGTTTAACGGGTTATGGGCAAACACTCCCATCGCTATGAGCGTGGGATTAGGGTTGTCAGCTTATTTTAGCTTTGGATTGGTTCAGGGGCTAAAACTCCCTTGGCAGAGCGCTTTAGGCATCGTAGCGCTCTCGGGAGCGATTTTTGTGATTTTGTCTTTCACTAAATTTAGAAGTTGGGTCATGCGAAGCATTCCTAGCGATTTAAGGCGTGCGGTGAGCGCGGGGATAGGGGCTTTTATCGCATTTATTGGCCTTAAAGAAATGCATATCGTCGTTACCCATAAGGCTACGCTTGTAACCTTAGGCGATTTTGGCGATCCGCATGTGTTATTGGGGGTTGTGGGGATCATTCTAACTTTCGCGCTCTACACGCTCAAAATCAGGGGTTCTTTCATTATAGCGGTCTTAATCACTTCCATTCTCGCATGGGTTTTAAAGCTGGCTCCTTACCCTAGCGAATTTTTTTCCATGCCCGCTAGCATTAGCCCTATCGCCTTTCAATTAGACTTTAAGGGCATTTTTTTTGATGCGAGTGGGGCTTTCACTTTAGCGTTAGTGCCAGTCATCATCACTTTTTTTGTAACCGATTTGTTTGATTCTTTAGGCACGCTTGCAGGGATTGGCCACAAGACTGATTTTTTCAATGATGAAGAAAAAAACAAGGAATTAGAAAGGACTTTAGAAGCGGATGCGGTGGCTTCTTTAGGGAGCGCGGTGGTGGGCGTTTCTACTACGACAGCTTTTATAGAGAGCGCGAGTGGGGTTGAAGAGGGGGGCCGCACAGGGCTGACAGCGGTTTTTACCGGATTATTTTTTGTTTTAACGCTTTTTTGCTTGCCTCTTTTAAAAGCCATTCCTAGCAATGCGATTTATCCGGTGCTGGTGGTAGTAGGGGTTTTGATGTTTAGCGTGTTAGAGGGGGTGAATTTTAAAGACATGGCCATTAGCGTTTCCACTTTTTTAACCGTGGTGATGATGCCCTTAACCTTCTCCATTGCCGATGGATTAGCCTTTGGCTTTTTGTCTTATAGTATCATCAAATTGGTTCAAAAAGACTTCAAAGCGCTCAATTCAGGCATCATCATTCTCTGCATCATTTCTGTCTCTGTATTTATCTTTCGTTAAGCTCTTTTTAAGGGGCTTTGCATTTTTTACTCATTTCATGCCTCTTTTTCTTTATTTAGACAGATTATTATCTTAAAATAATTGTAATATCATTATTATTATATCAACTCAATAAAAAAGGAGAAGGTATGCAAAAAACTTCTAACACTTTGGCGCTGGGGAGTTTGACAGCGCTATTCTTTCTAATGGGTTTTATCACGGTTTTAAACGATATTTTAATCCCGCATTTAAAACCCATTTTTGACTTGACCTATTTTGAAGCTTCACTCATTCAATTTTGCTTTTTTGGGGCGTATTTCATCATGGGAGGAGTTTTTGGGAATGTGATCAGTAAAATCGGCTACCCTTTTGGCGTGGTGCTTGGTTTTGTGATCACAGCGACGGGGTGCGCGTTGTTTTATCCGGCAGCGCATTTTGGCTCCTATGGGTTTTTTTTAGGAGCGTTGTTTATTTTAGCGAGCGGGATTGTGTGCTTGCAAACCGCTGGTAATCCCTTTGTAACCTTGCTTTCTAAAGGTAAAGAAGCCAGAAACCTGGTTTTAGTCCAGGCGTTCAATTCGCTTGGCACGACTTTAGGGCCTATTTTTGGGAGCTTGTTGATTTTTAGCACGACTAAAATGGGCGATAATGCAAGTTTGATAGACAAATTAGCGGACGCTAAAAGCGTTCAAATGCCTTATTTGGGCTTGGCGGTGTTTTCGCTTCTTTTAGCGCTCATCATGTATCTTTTGAAATTGCCTGATGTGGAAAAAGAAATGCCTAAAGAAACGACGCAAAAAAGCCTCTTTTCGCACAAACACTTTGTTTTTGGGGCTTTGGGGATCTTTTTCTATGTGGGGGGAGAAGTGGCGATTGGCTCATTCTTGGTGCTAAGCTTTGAAAAGCTTTTGAATTTAGACCCTCAATCAAGCGCACATTACTTGGTGTATTATTGGGGAGGCGCGATGGTGGGCCGTTTCTTAGGCAGTGTGTTGATGAATAAAATTGCCCCTAATAAATACCTGGCTTTCAACGCCTTAAGTTCTATTGTTCTCATTGCTTTGGCTATTCTCATTGGAGGCAAGATCGCTTTATTCGCGCTGACTTTTGTGGGCTTTTTCAACTCTATCATGTTCCCTACCATCTTTTCTTTGGCTACGCTCAATTTAGGGCATCTCACTTCTAAGGCTTCTGGGGTGATTAGCATGGCGATTGTGGGAGGGGCGTTAATCCCCCCCATTCAAGGTGCGGTTACAGACATGCTAGCGGCAGCTGATTTGAATTTGCTCTACGCTTATGGTGTGCCGTTGTTGTGCTATTTTTATATCCTCTTCTTTGCACTTAAAGGGTATAAGCAAGAAGAAAACTCCTAAAAAAAGGGGGGGGTTTCTCTTTTATTTTCTTTCTTTTATCTTGTTTTAAAAATCAGTAATAAAGAACTTGACTTTAATCAAGCAAGCGCTCTATAAAAGGGTTTATTTGTCAGTATTTGATGAGGACAGAGCTTTTTTTAACAACTTGAGGCAAAAACACAAACAGGGTTTTTAAAATTTTTAAGATGCGATCAAAAATACTGCTAATGAATAAAAAAATCCCCTAACCACAAAAGATTAAGAGATTTTAAGAATGAAGCAAAGAATAAAGACTAGTAAATGGGTTTAGCGTCTTTGAATTTATATTCCGTAAGAAACCCAGTGCCATCAAAATTACCCACCAAAGAGATCTTTGCAATATCACCCACTTGGCAATCGGTTTCTAAAATAAGATAAGGCACTTCATCTTTACCGATTAAAGTGATCACTCGGCCCTTTTTTTCACGACTTTGCTTGGGGAACTCTTTAGAATCAAGGCCTGTGGTATTATCGCCGGTTTGGAGCATTCTAAAAGCATAGCACATGCCATCATTGATTTGAGCGCTATAAATCTTGCCTTTTTTAACTTCTTTTTTAACCCCCGGTTTAACCGCAATGCGTATTTCTGAGTGGATCTCAGCCTCTTGCATTTTGCCCTTATAATCTCGCACCTGAACCTTATGTGTGCCATTAGGATCTCCCTTTTTAAGCAGAGAATCTTCATAGCTGAATTTTTGAATGTCTAAATCCCCATCAACAAAACTCCTAGCGTCAAGCTGAACGCTCAAAAGCCCTAGCAACCCAATTAATGAAAATTTCAAACAACGCTTATAAAAATAACTCATCAACAAATCCTTTCAATGTAAAATCAAACAAATATATCTCAAAATGAAAAACAAAAAGATCACAAAACCGCTAATTTAGCAATCAAAACACGCTCTGTCAAGAAATCAAAGCCTAAAGAAATCATTCAAAAATAATTTCTTCCGGTTTGATTTCATCGCCATAAACAGGCTCTAAAGTTTCCTTGTAAGCTTCTTTTAAAAAGTCGCTAGAAATGAGGGAATCCATTTCGTTATTCAACCATTCTAAAAGCTTAGGGTTGCCTTTTTTAATCGCTGGAGCGATCACATCTTTATCGCCAAGGCTTGTAATGCCTAATTTAAACTCAGGGTGCTGTTTCGCCCAAGCGAGCAACAAAGTGTTATCATGGGCTAGAGCGGTAGCCTTATTATTTAAAAGGGCTAAAAAAGTCTCTGTGTTTTGCTCAAATTTCAAAAGTTTGATATTGGGGTAATTTTTAGTGAAATAAAAATCCGCTGTCGTGCCTTTATTCACAATCAACTCTTTATCCTTCAACTCTTCTATATTTTTAATGACCCCATCTTTAGAAATCACCCCCAAAGCGACTTTCATATACGGCTTAGCGAAATCCACGACTTTTTCTCTTTCTTTAGTGTGCGTGAAATTAGCCATGATAATATCCACTTTATTGGCTTTTAAAAATTCCACCCTAGCTGAGGCTTCTACAGGAATAAACTCAATCTTATTTTCATCGCCCAATAAATCAAGGGCCATGCGTTTAGCGATGACTACATCATAGCCTTGATATTTCCCTTTAGAATCCACAGATCCAAAAGGAGGCTTATCGCTAAAAACCCCCACTTTTAAAACCCCTCTTTGTTTAATGACTTCTAAAGCGTCCTTTTTTTCTTTATGGCTATCAGAGCATGCGTTAAAGACTAAAGCGATCAAAACTAAAAACAGCCCCCACATTTTAAAAAGCCCGTTCGTTTTCATAAAAACACCTTTTTCTTGAAATTAAAATCATCTTTTTAGCAAACTTTATTTAACAGCTCCCTAAAAAATGGAAAGTTTCTAAAAATTTTTGCGCTCTTTGAGATTTCGGGTGGTTAAAAAATTCTTTAGCGCTGTTTTCTTCAGCGATTTTACCGCTATCAAAAAACACGATTTTATGAGCGATTTTTTGCGCGAATTTCATTTCATGCGTTACAATCACCATGCTCATGCCCGTTGTGGCTAATTCTAAAATCACTTCTAAAACTTCTTTAACCATTTCAGGGTCTAAAGAGGCGGTTACTTCATCAAAAAGCATGATTTTTGGCCGCATGCATAAAGAACGCACGATGGCTACTCGCTGTTTTTGCCCACCGCTCAATTCTTTAGGGTAAGCTTGTTGTTTATGCTCCAAACCCACTCGCTTTAAAAGCTCTACGGCTTGAGAAATGACCTCATCTTTGGATCGTTTTTGCACTTTTAAGGGGGCGAGTAAGATATTATCTAACACATTTAAATGCGGGAACAATTCATAATTTTGAAACACCATGCCTATTTTTTGGCGCATTTGATTCCAGTTAGTGGCTGGCGTATTAAGGTTAGTGTTTTCAAAAAGGATTTCACCTCCATCAATCTTTTCAAGCCCGTTTAGGCATTTTAAAAAAGTGCTTTTCCCGCACCCACTAGGCCCTAAAATCACTGCCACTTCACCCTTATTTAAAGTGAAATTGATGCCGTCTAAAACCAAATGGTTTTGATAGGTTTTTTTTAACCCTTTGGTTTCTAAAATCGCGCTCATTTTACCCTCTAATGTGTTGGAATTTTTTTTCTAAATAGGAACTATACAGGCTCAAACTATAGCATAAACTAAAATAAAACATTAAGATAACGCCATAAACCACAAAGCTCGCATTGGGCATGCGTAAGAGATTAAGCTCTATGATTTGCTGGCCCACTTTTAACAAATCAATCGCTCCAATGAGAGAGACTAAGGCTGTGGTTTTAATCATGCGCGTGAATAAATTAAGGCTTGAGGGCAATAAAGACAAAAAGCTTTGAGGGAAAATAATATTAAAAATCACCTTTTTTGAATCTAAGCCTAAAGCTAGAGCGCTTTCTACTTGGTGTTTGCTCACGGAAGTTAAAACCCCTCTAGTTAAATCCATCATTTCAGCGCCACCCCACAAGCTAAAAACAATAACGCTCGCTAAAACGGCGCTAATATGCAAATCAAACCAGCTCGCTAACCCAAAATACACGATAAAAAGCCATGCTAAAAGCGGGATGATGCGAATGCTTTCTAAATACACACGGCACGCCAAAACCATTATTCTAGAACCAAACGCCATCAAACTCCCCAAAAGTATTCCAACAATGATTGAAACAATCGCAGAGCTAAGAGCGATCAAAAGAGTGGTTTCAAACCCTTCTAACAAACGCTTAAGATTGTCTAATTCTAACAAAACTCCCATTTTTAAGCCACTTTCTTTTTAAAGAAACGCTCTAAGATCACAAACAAAACGCTTAAAGGGAGCAAAGCGATCAAATAAGTGAGGCTTAACATCAACAGACTTTCAGTCGTTTTGTAATAAATGCCAATAAAATCTTTCGCCACAAACATAATATCGGTTAGGGCTATCGCGCCCACCACCGAAGTTTCTTTGAGTAAAAAAATCACATTCGCTCCTATGGAAGGCATAGAAACGCTTAAGCTTTGAGGCAGAATAATATAATACATCATCTTCAAAGGGCCAAACCCTAAACTCAAAGCGCTTTCTCTTTGAATGGAAGCTAAGCTTTTAAACCCAAGCAAAAAACTTTGACTCATATACCCCCCACCCAAAAACCCTAACGCTAAAACCGCGCACTCTAAAGCGCTCAAACCGATTTCATTCAACCCGTAATACAAAAAGAAAAGCTGGATGAGTAGGGGCGTGTTCCTAGCGATTTCGCCATAGATATAGACAACAGGAGAGAGAAAACGCGTTTTAAAATACAAAATGATCGTGCACAAAAACCCCACCAAAAGAGAGAGCAAAATCCCAAAAAAAGAAATATAAAGCGTGAGTTTTAACCCCTTAAAAAACATAGGGATGGAGTGAAACATAAAATCCCAATCTAATGCCATAACGCTAAACCTTAAAATTAATGACGCTTTAAAGAATCATGTTTAAAACAGCTCTTATTTACCTTAATTGTTAGAAGTTTGGAAAACCCAAGCCTTTAAGCGGGAAGTTTATGAGCCGTTTTACCACTATTCAAAGAAATTTTGGATTATAATAAAAAAACTGGCTGAAATTAACAACAATGATTAAACAATCATTAAATGGAGAGGACATGCAAAAAAGTTTAGTTTCTTTGGCTTGGGTCTTTGTAGCTGTTTTAGGGGCGATCTGTTTAGGGGTGTTAGCCTTACACAAGGGTGAGAGCATTAACACGCTATGGCTTGTAGTAGCGAGCGCTTGCATTTATAGCATAGGCTATCGTTTTTATAGCCATTTTATCGCTTATAGGGTGTTAAAGCTAGACGATAACAGAGCCACGCCTGCATGCGTAAGGAATGACGGCAAGGATTTTGTGCCAACCGATAAAGCCATCACCTTTGGGCATCATTTCGCCGCTATTGCTGGGGCTGGCCCTTTAGTAGGCCCGATACTGGCCGCTCAAATGGGTTACTTGCCCTCTATCTTATGGATTTTGATAGGCTCGGTTTTAGGGGGTTGCGTGCATGATTTTGTGGTGCTTTTTGCTTCCATTAGGCGCGATGGCAAGTCTTTAGGCGAAATGATCAAGCTTGAAATGGGTCAATTTGTAGGCATGATCGCTAGTTTAGGGATTTTAGGAATCATGCTCATTATCATTGCGATTTTAGCGATGGTGGTGGTGAAGGCTTTAGCGCATTCGCCTTGGGGCTTTTTTACGATCGCTATGACCATTCCCATTGCGATTCTTATGGGGCTTTACATGCGGTTTTTCAGGCCGCATAAGATTTTGGAAGTTTCTATTATCGGCTTTATTTTGTTGATTATAGCGATTTATGCGGGTAAATACGTTTCTTTAGATCCTAAATTAGCGTCAATTTTTACTTTTGAAGCCAGTTCTTTAGCGTGGATGATCATGGGTTATGGTTTTGTGGCTTCTATTTTACCGGTATGGTTTTTACTCGCTCCACGAGATTATTTAAGCACTTTTTTAAAAATTGGCGTTATAGGGGTGTTGGTTGTGGCCATTGTTTTTGTCGCTCCGCCTTTACAAATCCCTAAAATCACGCCCTTTGTAGATGGCAGTGGGCCTGTGTTTGCAGGAAGCGTGTTCCCTTTCTTGTTTATCACGGTGGCTTGCGGGACGATTAGCGGCTTTCATGCTTTAATTTCTTCAGGCACGACCCCTAAAATGCTCGCTAAAGAAAGCGACGCCAGGCTAGTGGGCTATGGATCTATGGTGATGGAGAGCGTTGTGGCTCTTATGGCGTTGGTGTGCGCGGGGATCTTGCACCCAGGGCTTTATTTCGCTATCAATTCCCCAGAAGTGAGCATCGGTAAAAATATAGCTGATGCGGCTTCGGTGATTAGCTCATGGGGTTTTAGTATCAGCGCTGAAGAAATCAATGAAATGACTAAAAACATTGGCGAAAGCTCCATTTTGAGCCGCACCGGTGGGGCGCCCACTTTTGCGATTGGTTTAGCGATGATCGTGTATCACATTTTAGGGGATCCAAGCGTGATGGCGTTTTGGTATCATTTTGCGATTTTGTTTGAAGCTCTGTTCATTTTAACCGCTGTGGATGCAGGCACACGAACCGCTCGCTTTATGATCCAAGATTTGCTCGGCAATGTTTATAAGCCTTTGGGCGATCTTAGCTCTTATAAGGCTGGGATTTTTGCCACTCTTTTGTGCGTGGCAGGGTGGGGGTATTTCTTGTATCAAGGCACGATTGATCCTAAAGGGGGGATTTATACGCTATGGCCTTTATTTGGCGTGAGCAATCAGATGTTAGCGGGCATGGCGTTGTTGTTGGTTACGGTGGTGTTGTTTAAAATGGGGCGTTTTAAAGGGGCGATGGTAAGCGCTTTGCCGGCAGTTTTGATTCTAGCGATCACTTTTTATAGCGGTGTGTTAAAAGTGATGCCAAAGAGCGATGATAGCGTGCTTAATAATGTTTCGCATGTGGCTCAAATGCAAATCATTAAAGAAAAAATAGCACTCACTACCGATGAAAAAGCGCTCAAAACGCTCCAAAAATCCTTTTTTAACCACATGATTGATGCGATTTTGTGCGTGTTTTTCATGTTTGTGGCGTTGTTGGTTTTAATCGTAAGCGTTAGGATTTGTTCAAACGCTTATTTTAAAAATAAAATCTACCCGCCGCTGGCTGAAACGCCCTATATCAAAGCTGCTTGAATAAAAAAGGGGTTTTAACCCCCCCTTTAAATCCATAAAAAAAGTTTGACCCTGTTCGTGAAGCGTGCAAACACTAAAGACGTTTGGGATTTCTGCTCTGGTTCTTAAAAGGCTATCGCTTGATTTAAATTAAAAATGAACTTGTATTTTACTTAACGGGTATGATTTAAAAAGGGCTTTTGCTTGAAAAGAAATTTTACATATAGAGATTAGAGGAACAGCGTTAAAAAACGCCTATCATGTTTTGTGTTCATAGCATCAAAAAAGATGCCTACCATATTCATAGGGGGTAGCATCAAAATGATGCTACTAGAGCCGTGTATAAAGCGCTCCTGTCAGAATAAAGGGCGGGGAAGTTTTTAGGCACAGGCCCGTTTTCACCTGGTTTAAAGCCTTTGTTAGTATGCACGCCATAATACGCAAGATCCACGCTACCGCTCAAATATTCATTGAATTTATAGCCTAAAGAGATCATCGCTCTTGCTTCCCAAGAGACCACTGAATTGGAGTATTGTGTGGCGAATTTCCATGTGAATTTTTTGGCAAAGTGAGTGCCGCCACAAGAAAGGAAAATGGTAGCGGCGTCTCTTTTAAGGGCTGTGCCTGTAAAACCCGCATAGACGCTGTTACTCCCCATGATCACACCGCTTGGATTCCCCATGTTGCCTATCCAACCATTAGCGTTTTGAAAGACTTTATAAAAAGCGATTGAAACATTGTAATTGTTGATGTCAAAGCGTTGGCGGATAATGAGGTTTTGCCCGTTTTGAGTGGCAGGCGTGTCGTATTTATAGACCGGGCTTCCATTGGATTTAACGATCATCCAAGGGTAGTAAATGGGGAAAAACCCTATGATAGCCGTATCAGAGCGAAAGCCTGTGCCGCTAAAATTAGGGTTAGAGTCCCAACCAATCTTAACGCCCGGAGCGTTAAAGATTTGAGGCGAAAGGTAATAAAAGCCTTCTATGAGGAAACGATGAGGTTTATAGGTGAGTTGCACCGCATGCGTGCCATAAAGCACCTTTCGCCCATGGCTATCATAACCTCCCTTATCGTTTTTGGTAAAGCCTCCGCTATAAGTAGTTCGTGCGGCATACCAATCTAATAGAAACGATCCAAAAGCGAACGCCCTCCCAAAAGAGCTAAACCAAGTCAAGCGCGCATGCTTGTATTGCCCAGAAACTTGAAAGCCTTGCGTTTGACCGCTTTTATAAGGCATAGTGGAGAGATAGCGCCCGGCTTTTATTTCAAAATAATTCTTATAGGCGTATTCTAAATACGCGTCGCTAAAGACATAGTTGCGGACATTTTTGTTGTATTTCATGTTCTGCGTCTCAAGGCTATCGGTTTGTAAGATATTCGTATAGCCCCCCATAAACCCATCGTAATAACCAAAGAGATTATAAGCCACAGATCCGTCTTCAAACTTCTTCGTGCCGTCATAGAAAATAGATCCGACCATGCCCCCTATTTTGCCTTTTAGAACATGATCTGAAACCTTTTTGGGTAACAGGCTAAAACCAAGCCCTAAATAGCCCGCAATCGTTGCGAATTGCTGCATAGGGTAGATGCCTCTTTCTTTATTGATTTTATGCTGGTTAAAACCGATCGTGCTGGATTGATCCACAAAGCCGTTGAGCTTAGCTTCAAAACCTTGTAAAGAAGTGCTTAAAAACGCTCCAAAGAATAAAACCTGACTTGCCTTTTTCATGCATGCCTCCTAAAATGAGATTGATAAATGCAAATGCTTTTAAAGATAAATCTATTCTTTAGTTTTTATTATTCTTAGCTTTGAAGTAATTATAATATGTAAAATAATGCATATGACGAGAAAGTCAAGCTTTTAAAAGCTAAAAACGATTAATTTGTAGAAAATTTACTCCCTTTAAACTCAAATGGCTAATATATGGTGCTAAAATCCGTTACGATTAACGGATTATTTTGAATGGATCGCTTGAGAATGGGGTTAAGCTTCGCTTCATTATTTTTAGGTTTCACTTTGCCGCAAAAAACCTATTGGTTATAGTTCTTATACAGTTCTATTAAGTGTTTAGTGGAGCTGTCAAAATAAGCGTTGCTTTTATGCCCCTCTAATTCTTGTAAAATCGGCACGGCTAATTCTTTCCCAAGCTCCACGCCCCACTGATCAAAGCTGTTAATATCCCAAATGACCCCTTGCACAAAGACCTTATGCTCATAAAGAGCCACCAACGCCCCAATATTGCTTGGTGAAATCTTTTCTAATAAAAGGATATTAGAGGGGCGGTTGCCAAAAAACACCCTGTGGTGGGCCAAGTCTTTGGCTTCATCTTTGTCTAAACCTTTAGAAAGCAATTCCCCAAGCGCTTCTTCATAGCTTTTGCCTTTCATGAAGGCTTGCGCTTGCGCTAAAACATTGCTGAATAAAATCTCATGGTGGCCTTTAGCGTTAGGCTTTTTATCCAAAGAGGCGATAAAATCAATGGGGATTAAATGCGTGCCTTGATGCAAGAGCTGGAAAAAGGCGTGCTGAGCGTTAATGCCCATATCGCCCCAAACAACAGGGCATGTGTCATAGGGGATGGTTTCGCCTTTTTTACTGATGCGTTTGCCATTGCTTTCCATATCTAATTGTTGGATGAATTTAGGGAAATGCCTCAAATACTGATCATAAGGAGCGATCAAATGGCTTTTGGATTGGAAAAAATTGATATACCACACGCCAATTAATCCCATTAAAACGGGCAAATTGCTTTCAAAAGGGGCGTTTCTAAAATGCTCATCCATCAAATACGCCCCTTTCAAAAGAGCGTTAAAATTTTTCTTCCCTAAATAGATCATAATGGATAAGCCAATGGCCGACCACAAGCTATAACGCCCCCCTACAAAATCCCAAAATTCAAACATGTTATGCTCGTCAATGCCAAATTGTTGCACGGCTTCTTTATTGGTGGATACCGCTACAAAGTGCTTAGCGATATGCTTTTCATCGCCGCTCCTTTCTACAAACCATTTTCTAGCGGTTAGGGCGTTGGTCAAGGTTTCTTGAGTGGAAAAAGTCTTAGAAGCCACGATAAAAAGCGTGCTGGCTGGATTGATTTTTTCCAAAACGTCTAAAATCTGCGTGCCATCCACATTGGACACAAAATGCATTTTTAATCTCGGGTGGCCGTAGCGTTTTAGAGCGGTGCAAACCATTAAAGCGCCTAAATCTGACCCCCCAATGCCGATATTGACAATATCAGTGATCACTTGATTGGTATAGCCTAGTCTTTTACCGCTCCTCACGCTATCACTAAAGGCTCGCATGCGTTTTAAAACGCTCCGAACACTTTTTAACACTTCCATGTTGTCTAGTAAAATTTCAGTGTCATTCAAGCTTCTTAAGGCGGTGTGTAAAACGGCCCTTTTTTCGGTGGTGTTGATTTTTTCGCCCTTAAACATCGCTTCAATCTTTTCTTTTAAAGAGCAGTCATTCGCTAATTCAAAAAGAAGCTTTAAAGTGGTATCGTTCAAGCGGTTTTTGGAATAATCCAAACTCAAGCTTTCCAATTGCACGAAATAGCGGTTCGCTCGATCTTTGTCTTTAGAAAACCAATCGCGCATATGCGCTTCTTTGATTTCTTCATAATGTTTGAGTAATTTTGGATAAGTTTTTAATTGGGTTAGCATCAATACCCCTTAATGAAAAGATATAACGCCGTATTATAAGCTAGTTTTAATTATAATTTTCAAATGTTAAGAAAAAACATTTTAGCTTACTATGGGGCGAATTTTCTCTTAATCATCGCTCAAAGCTTGCCCCATGCGATTTTAACCCCCTTGTTGCTTTCTAAAGGGCTTAGTTTGAGTGAAATCTTGCTCGTGCAAACCTTTTTTAGCTTTTGCGTGCTAGTGGCTGAATACCCGAGCGGTGTTTTAGCGGATTTGATGAGCCGGAAGAATTTATTCCTGGTTTCTAATGCCTTTTTAATCGCTAGTTTTTCGTTTGTGCTATTTTTTGATAGCTTTATCCTCATGCTTTTAGCGTGGGGGTTGTATGGTTTGTATAGCGCATGCTCTAGCGGCACGATTGAAGCTTCGCTCATCACAGACATTAAAGAAAACAAAAAGGATTTGTCCAAGTTTTTAGCCAAAAACAATCAAATCGTTTATTTGGGCATGATTATAGGGAGCTCTTTGGGATCGTTTTTGTATCTCAAAATCCATGCGATGCTGTATATCGTGGGGATTTTTTTAATCATGCTTTGCGCGCTAACGATCATCATTTATTTTAAAGAGAAAGAAGGGGATTTTAAAAGCCAAAAAAGTTTGAAACTCCTTAAAGAGCAAGTCAAAGGCAGCCTTAAAGAGCTTAAAGATAACCCCAAGCTTAAAATTTTGTTAGTGGGGCATTTGATTACGCCCGTCTTTTTTATGAGCCATTTTCAAATGTGGCAAGCGTATTTTTTAAAACAAGGCGTTAAAGAGCGATACCTTTTTGTGTTTTATATCGCTTTTCAAGTGATTTCTATCCTCATTCATTTTTTAAAAGCCTCCAATTACAGCCAAAAAATCGCCTTGAGTTCGCTTGTGGTGTTGTTAAGCGTTAGCCCCTTATTGCTTAGCAATATCCCTTATTGTTTCATAGGGGTGTATGCGCTCATGGTGGCGTTTTTCACTTACATGAGCTATTGCTTGGGGTATCAATTTTCCAAATTCGTTTCTAAAAACAACATTTCATCGCTCTCATCGCTCTCATCAAGCTGTGTGCGCGTGGTTTCTGTGTTAGTTTTATCCTTGAGCAGTTTAGAGTTGCGTTACTTTTCACCCCTAACTATCATCACCATGCATTTTACTCTAACGTTTATCATCCTCTTTTTCTTTTTGTATAAGGCTAAGCCGTTTGATGAGTGAGCGGCTTTAAGAGCGCAACCTTTTAGCGATTTCTAAAGCGACATCATAGCCATGATTGAGTGCGGTAGCGATGCTCGCCCCTGATTTGAATAAAATATCGCCCACGATGAACAAATTAGGGATATTGTTGCTCTCTAAATTTTCCTTCACCACAGGGATATTCGTGCTAGGATCTAATTCTAAAGAACAGCGTTTGAAAAACTCTAAAGGGGTAGAGCCGCCGATCGCATACAGCAAGCGATCAAAACTCTCGCTCGTGTTATCGGTGAAATTAACTTTAATTTGAGTGTTATCTTCTTCTAGGCTTTCAATATCCACTCCAAGCTTGCTTTTAAGCGTGTTGTTATCCAGGACTTCTTGCAAGTTTTTAGCGTTGTCTTCATTGATACGGCTGAATTCTTTTTTGCGGTAATTGAGAGTGGTAGGGGTGGTTTTACACAAAGCAATGGCGTATTCCACCGCTGAGTTGCCTCCGCCGATCACAAGGGTTTTTTCATTTTCCTTGCAATCATTGATGCTAAAAACCACTTGTTTGGAGAGCGCAACAGGGATTTTATAAGCAGTAGGGCGGTTTGGCTGGCCCATTTTCCCAATCGCAACCACCACAAATTTAGCATGATAGGTTGTATTAGAAGTGGTGGTGATTTTAAACAGCTCGCCCTCTTTTTTCACGCTTTCAATATCGGTTTTATAGCTTGGCGTGATGTGATGCTCTTTTAAAAGGTTAGTGAAATTCTCTAAAGTTTCTTCTTTAAAGCTGTCTTTAAAAGGGATATGCCCTTTAAGCTCTACGACTTGCTTTTTATAATCTTTATCAATCCTTTTACCGGCTTTATAAAACTTCTCTAACATGCCTGAATGGCTTTCGGTTTTTTCGCATAAAAGCACCTTTTTAACGCCGGCTATTTCGCATTCTACGGCCGTGGCAATGCCCCCAGGCCCTGCACCCACTATCAACACATCTAAAATTTCTTGATTCATTCCTATCCTTTTATTTTAATTCTTTTAATTCTCTTGGCGTTTTTCTTGTAAAATCGCTTCGTTCAAATCGCTCGTGCTGTCATACAACACGCTTTCAAGCATGCGTTTTTCGTCGTCAAACTGACCGCTTTTAACCCCCCATAAAAACGCTATTAAGCCTACCAATCCCATAAGCACTGAGATAACTAACATGATGGTTAAAATTTCTGTATTCATCTCTATATCTTTTAGGTTATTAGGATAACGCTGTCATTATACTAAAAGATAGCGTTTAAATCACCAATAGGTTGAATAAGTTTGGATAACATGAAAATGAGAAAACTAAAAAGAGGGTTTGAATGCAAGAAGCGTTGTTGCGTTTTCAAGAGGGTTTTAAGGAGTGGGGTTATCTTATTTTGTTTTTATATTCTTTAGGGGGCGGGTATGTGGGGATTGTCATCGCTTCTATTTTGAGCGCTACCACGCACGCTTTAGATATAAAAATAACCATTCTTGTCGCTTTTTTAGGGAATATGGTAGGGAGTGGGGCTCTTGTAATCTTTGCCCGCTATCAAAAAAGAGATTTTTTGCAATATTTTCATAAGCACCGAAGAAAGCTTGCTTTAGCGAGTTTGTGGGTGAAACGCTACGCCTTGCTCATGATTTTTGTCAATAAATATTTGTATGGGATTAAAAGCGTTGTGCCTTTGGCAATTGGTTTTAGCAAATACCCTTTAAAAAGATTTTTATGGCTTAATGTTTTATCCAGTTTTTTGTGGGCGTTAATCGTGGGGAGCGTTTCTTTTCAAGCGAGCGATTGGGTGAAAACGCTGTATGAAAGGCTTTCTCATTACACTTCGTTTTTTATCATAAGTTTTGTTCTTATAGCGCTTTTAATATGGTTTTTATTGAAACGATATTCGCACAAAATGGGTTTTTAAGCAAGATGTTTAATTAAATGCGCTAGACTACGCCCACAAGCATTCGCATAAAGTGGGTGCGTTAATATCTTTAAACACAAGGATTGAGAACATGGGAAAAATTGGTATCTTTTTTGGGACAGACAGCGGGAATGCTGAAGCCATTGCCGAAAAAATCAGCAAGGCTATTGGTAATGCGGAAGTGGTTGATGTGGCTAAGGCTTCTAAAGAGCAATTCAATAGCTTTACAAAGGTTATTCTAGTCGCTCCAACAGCCGGTGCGGGCGATTTGCAAACAGATTGGGAAGACTTTTTAGGCACGCTAGAAGCGAGCGACTTTGCGAATAAAACCATTGGGCTTGTAGGCTTGGGCGATCAAGACACTTACAGCGAAACTTTCGCAGAAGGCATTTTCCACATTTATGAAAAAGCTAAAGCCGGCAAAGTGGTAGGACAAACTCCCACTGATGGTTATCATTTTGAAGCTTCTAAAGCGGTAGAAGGCGGTAAATTCGTGGGTCTTGTGATTGATGAAGACAATCAAGACGATCTCACTGATGAGAGGATTTCAAAATGGGTAGAACAAGTTAAAGGTTCTTTCGCTTAATCTTTAAAGCCCTAAATTTTAGGGCTTTTTTAAACTTCTTTTTATATCTTGTTGATGCTAGAAATAGATAACCAAACCCCACTAGAATCGGATTTTTTATTATTAGAAAAAATCGCAAATGTTTTAGCCCCCACTCAAATCATTGAGCTTGTTTTGGTGAGCGATGAAACCATGCGAGAAATCAACAGGGATTTAAGGAACTGCGATTACGCTACCGATGTTTTGAGCTTCCCTTTAGAAGCGATCCCTCACACCCCTTTAGGGAGCGTGGTGATTAACATACCATTAGCTCAAACTAACGCTCTGAAATTAGGGCATAGTTTAGAAGAGGAGATCGCTCTTTTATTCATTCATGGGGTGTTGCACTTGTTAGGCTATGACCATGAAAAAGATAAGGGCGAACAACGCCAAAAAGAGGGCGAACTCATTAAAGCGTTTAACTTGCCTTTGAGTTTGATTGAACGCACACAGGATTAGGTTTAGATGCTCTACTAATGCTGACAAATAAAGTTTTTAATTTTTAAGAATGGTATTTTTAAGATTTGAAAAAATGCTTTTTGGAATTTTTCAAAGCCCTTCATAATAATACGACTGCGTGATGCCTTTAATGAGAGTTAAGGGATCGTTGGTATTAGAACTCAAATGCTTTTTTAAAAGCGTTTTGATTTCCAAATCATTCACAGGGCTTCTCTCCATCGCGCTCAAATAAGCGGCTTTATCAATCCTATCCCAAAGCACAATTTTTTTCAATTCCTTTTTAAGCAACAAATCAAGCCATATCCTTGTGGCTCTGCCATTACCCTCCAAAAAAGGGTGGGCGATATTCATTTCCACATATTTTTCTATGATTTGATTGAAATTACTTTGCGGCATGCCCTCAATTCTGGGTAAAATCAAATCCAAATACAAGCAGTTAGCGAATCTAAAATTCCCTTTAGAAATATTTTTATCCCTGATTTTCCCGGCAAATTCATACAACCCTTCAAACAAACAACGATGGATTTCTTGCAAGCCTTTGATCGTGCCTACTTCTATGGTGTCAATATAACCGCTTTGGACTAAATGCTTGGCTTTTTCTAAACTTTTTCTGTCTAAATGCATCGCGCTTCTTTTAAAGAGTGCAATTTTTTAGGGACGCATTTTTTTCACGCTTTCATGGCAAGCTTCTATAAACGCTCCCCTAACCCCCCTTTTTTCTAAAACGCTCAAGCCCTCAATCGTTACGCCTTTAGGGGTGCAAATTTGCTCTGTAATCATTTCAGGGCGCTCTTGTTCTAAAAGCTTGGCAAAGCCCTTAAAACTCATTTTCACTAATTCTAAAGAATCTTTAGCGTTCAGGCCCTCTCTAATGCCGGCGTCTTTCAAACTGCTCGCTACTAAGCTTAAAAAAGCGAGCGCGCTCCCATTCGTTGCAACGCTAGAATCAACCTGCTCTTCATTGCCCACTCGCACGCAACTCCCAAAACTCTCAATGATACTCAAAGCCTTCTCGCTTATCAAAGGTGCAACTGATTTTTCGCACACCGCTGTAGAAGAAAGGGCGAACTTGCTTGCGATATTGGGCATGCATTTGAGATAGTGTGAAGAATCAATCGCGCCCTTTAAGGCTTCAAAACCCACGCCAGCTAAAGCGCTCAAAACGCTTTTAGCCTGGCCTTGATAGTTAAAATCCTTAAGGTTATAAGGCTTAAAAAGTAAAAACACGAATTTTTCATGCACATTAATAGCGTCTTTGTAATGCACGATTTGAGCTTGAATGTTTTTTTCTTGTAAAAAGGGGGCGATTTTTTCAGGGTTTCTCCCGGTGATTTCTAAAATAAAACGCTTGGATAAAATTTTATGCGAGCCTTCCAAAATCGCTTGGGTCATATTCCCATAGCCAATGAATTGCAAAGTTTCCATGACGCACCCCTTTTGAAATTTTTAAAACCCCATGATGTAATTGATATAAAAAGTATAAAGCCTTCTGTAGCTCACATCAGCCCCAGCGCTGCTCAAATACGCTTGATTGATGAGAGGCACTTTAATCCCAAATTCCACGCTCTTTTGGCTTATAACCCCTTGATTGTGGAATTTTTGAGCGAAACGCTTGAACTCCGCAAAGTTGGTGCGCACCCCAAAATTCAGCGCCACTTGAAAATTCGTTGAATGGATGTCATTAGCGTTCCCCCAATTGTCAATGATTTGCTGCCTTAAAGAGCTAAGCCAAGTCGTGCCGCCCAGTTGGACCCCAGCAAACAGCCCAAAATTCAACGCTTTAGTGTTGTAAGTCCTCCTGAACAAGTTCCATAAAAAATCCGTGCCTACCCCATAAGCAAAGATATTCGCTTTCACGCTTTGATTGGCCACGCCGATTTCACTAAAGCCGTAATCAAAGAAAAAATAATGCCTAAGGCCCAATTTCCTAGCCTTACCAAAGAAGTATTTATAGCCTATGCCAACCCCTAAACCATTGCTCATGCCATGTTGGGTGCTTTTGGCGGGTGCATACTGGCTTAAAATGGGTTGAGCGCCGTAGCTATTGGCTTGATTTTGCGCGTTTTGAACTTGATTCCTGGCGTTAATCATCGCACCAATGAGTTTTTGTTGCACCATAAAGAAAGTTTTATCCCCTAAAAGCTGCCGTAAGGTTTGCGAGAATGACTGAATGGTGGTGGTGTTGGAAGTGATTTCTTGAAGCAAGGTTAAAATCGCATTAGGGCTAATATCGTTTTGTAAGGCTTGAAACCCTTGAGAAATAGCGCTCGTAATCGCTTGAAAAGCGTTTGTAAGGCTCTCATTACTAGCGTTATTGTCATTATTTTGGATAAACCCGGCGGTTTTAATAAATTCGGTGAGTAAATTAATTAAATTATTCGTATCGCTCACCCCATTGGTGGGGATTGCCCCTAAAAGGTTGATAAGCCCACCGGAGCAACTGCCACTATTACCACCGCTACCATTACCACACAAATTGCTGAGACTACTACTATTGCTTTTTAGCGCTTCAAAGAATTGTTTTAAGCCGTTTTCAACGCCCTTGTTATTCCCTGAACTGGCGATAATGTTGGCTATTTTTTGGGCGTCGCTATAAACTTTTTGCAAGCTGCTCTCGTTAGTGGTTGCGGTAGTTGCTGTGGCGCTTTGTTGTTTGTTGGGTTCATAACAATTGCTCTTATTCGCTCTATTCGTGCATGTTTGATAGGCGTTATTAGCATAAGTCCCTAATTTCCCATCGCTGGCGTCTGTGAGCATTTGGTAGGCTGTGTTGATGTTTCTGTTCCCATTACCCCCATTATTTCCGCTACTGCTAAAACTCTTAAGAGATGAAATGATGTTATTGAGCAAACCATTACTAGTGAGCGTGATTTGTTGGACATTGTAGGTGATGCTGTTCCCACCACTGCTCCCACTTTGAGTTGTTGCGCTTGTCGTGTACCCTAAAGCGCTTTGCAACCCGCTGTAATAAGCCTTAGAATCGGACCATTGCTGATAGCACCAGTTAGCGTTTCCATTCGTTCCACCCGCGCATGCGTTATTATTGTTGGTTACCCCGCTTGTTTGTTGGGTTTGTTGGCTTTGATTAATTAAAGCGCTCATGTCTGTAGGCACTTGCTGGTCAATCGTATTGATGAGCTGGTAGAAATTCGCTCTCAATTGGATGCGTAGATCTTGGTTATTGCTAGCAGTTAAATTTTGCGATTGACTCTCATTAGGCTTACTAGTGTTATAAAGCGCGTTCGCCCAAGCTTGGATATTACTGCTTTGGCTTTGAAAAGCGTTTTGAATGCTTTGCTGGAAATTACTGACATTTTGCAACACGGTGTTCAAGGCTCCCATTACCGTGTTGTTAGGGGATTGTGTGGTTGCCCCACTGCTTTGAGCTAAGTTGGTTGTCTTGGTTTCTTCTTCATTGTTCACAACCACCATCGCCTTTAGTTTAGAAGCGTTGCTTTTAGTTTGAGTGCTAGTATTAGTCCCGTTAGAGCTTAAAATATTTTGCAATTGGGAGTTCCCGCTGAGACTCAAACCCCCAGAAGAAGAGCTAGTATTATTGCATGAGCTTGTCCCGGATTGCGTTCCGCTAGGGCATAAGATCTTAGCGTTGTTTTGCAAATTTTGTTCTGAAGTTTTTAAAGAGTTATAAACGCTCCACACTTGAGAAACAAGGTTGAAAGAATTCACGCCGATTTGCTCTTTACCATTAATGGTTTGGACTTGTGAAGTGGCGACTAAAGAATTGTCAAAGCTGTTTGTAGAGCCATTTGTGGAGCTTGTGGAGCTTGTGGAGCTTGTGGCTGAGCATGAAATCCCGCTAGAAGCATCGCTAGAAAGGCTCCCGGTAGCAGTCATGCAATCATATGCGCTGATATTTTGCCCTTGAGCGTTGGTAACGGTGCCAATTTGGTAATTGTTAGAAGTGTTTTTGAGCAAGTTTTTAGGCTCACTAAAACTGATCCAAGAAATTTGTTTTAAAGCGTTGTTGTATTGTGTTATCGTGCTTTCATAGGCTTGAAAATTCAAAGCGTTGTGCAAGTTGTTTAAATTGTAAGTGGTGTTGTTGATTGCATTGTTGTCTAAAGTGTTGATAGCGACGCTTTGGAGTTTTTGGGCAATGGCTTGGACTTGTTGGTTGGCCTGGTTGCTTGAAGTGGGGGTTGCGGCTAAAGGGGCTAATTCTTGGATAAATTGTTCTAAACATTGGACTTGGCTAGTGCAACCATTGGGGTTATTTTGGGAGTTGCTTGCGCTATTACTCAATGTCCCTTGTAAAGTGTTCATTAAAAGGGTGTTGTTGTATTGTTGTTGGTTGTTGCTGTTTGAAGAAGTAGAGCCTAAAATGGAATTAGTTGGATAGAACACGACTTGTCCTGGTGGGTTTAACACCACATGCGTTGTGGTTGTCGTAGGGAAATATCCTACCCCTAAAGTGTTTAAGGCGTTGATAAGAGCGCTCACGTAAGCGGTATTGTTGCTAGAAGCGTTCACCGCACTGGTTAGATTGGTGATTAAGGATTGCACATAAGTGGTGCTAGTGGTTTTGGTGATGCTGTTTTCAATTTCTTGCAACAATTCTGTCATGGATTGCGCGGTGTTTTGGAGCTGGGCTTTGACTTCTTGGGTGTTATTGCTAGGATTAAGGCTATTCACAGAGCTAATGATGCTAGAGCTTAGCGCAACGCCTTCATTAAAAGCGCCTTGAGTGTTGGAAAGGAGTTTGGCTGTGATTTGTGAAGAGTGGGCTTTTAAGGGGTCAGAGCTTCCTTTAAGCCCTATGATTTGTTGGGAAATGCTAGAGATTTGACGGCTAGAATAAAAATCTTTTCTTTTGCCAATTTGATTTAAGATATTAGAAATGCCTTCTAGTTGGTTGCCTACGGTATTGCTCACCCCATAGCCTAAAGCGTCAATGACGCTTTGAGAGCTTAAAGTGATCAAACCGGTGGTAGGGCCTGCAACATTAATCGCGCTTTGAGTAACGCTATTGATGATGCTTTCATTTTCTAAGAGTTGTTTGTTATTGATAAATTGTTGCGTGCCGCCGATTTGATAGCCTACAGACATATACCAGCCATTATCTTCAGCTAAGAGAGAGCTGATTAAAAGGAGCGGTATGAGTTTTTTAGCTTTTTTTATCATCTATTTTCCCTTATTGTATTCAATTAAAAGCCTATATTGTAGCCCACATAAAAACTAAAAGCTCTTCTATACTTCGCTGTAACGCCTTCTGATTGGTAATAAGTGTGATAAAGCACCGGTATTTTAAGGCCAAATTCCACCCCTTGAGAAAAACGAGATCTTCTTTGCTTGGCGATCTTGGAAAAATTAGTCCTTATACCTAAATCAAAAAGGAATTGGAAAGAAGTGTCCTTGGGCTTAAGGTGGTTGCCATCCACTTGATCTAAAAAATTCGTTTTCCAGGTTTGCCCTGCAAATTGAATGCCGGCGAAAAAACCTATATCTATCGCTTCAGTCCCCCTTTTTCTGGTGAAAACATTATAGAGGAAGTCTGTGCCTGCACCATAGCTAGAGAGCGTGGCTTTCACTAAAGAGGGGTTTGATCCAAATTGCGCGTAACCAAAATCATAAAAGCCATAATACCTAAGCCCAAACATGCGCTTTTTGCCAAAGAATTGCTTATAGCCCATTTTCACGCCAAAGCCGTTCATGTTGTTAGAATTAGAGTTATGCTCTAAAAAATTCCTAGCAAAGCCCATTTGATAAACTTGATTCACTTTAGTTTGCATTTCATTAATCACCCCACCAATCACCTCTTTAGAGCGATAAAGTCCGTAAGCCATTAAAGTTTTTGCTGTGGGGGAATAGGGGCTTGATAAGATCTTGTCAATTTGTGCGGTGGTTGGGGCGTTTGTGGCTTGCTCTAGTTGGTTTATGATCACTTTTTGTTCTTGTTGGGCTTGTTGTGGGGTTAAACTATTTTGTGGGGTTGAATTATTGTTATTAACTTTCCCTCCATAGCTAGGTAAAAAATTCAAACCCTTGTTGTTCAAATCCAAATAGGGGGCGACCCAATTGGTGATGAAATTCCCATACGCTTGGGTGTTGTTGAGCAAGCTTTCCCCATAGTTGATAGCGTCTTGCATTTGTTTATAATCTGAAGTGCCTGTGAGTTTAGCGGCCTTGTTGGCAAAAACTTGCATGCCTGAAAAAATCATAGAAGCGGTGATGCCATTAGCGATGATGCTGTCAGCTAAATAATAGACCGCCGAGCTAGGGTGGTAGGTGTATTGGCCATTACCTGATCCTACCGTCGCTCCAGCGGGTAAGGTTTTTAAGGGGGCTTGGTTGCCGTTATTGCCGTTTTTGGTGTAATAGCCCGGACCGCTAAAACTTTGATAGCCTTGTTGGGAATCGCTGCCATTAGGGGCTTTGTTGTAAGTGAAGCCAAATTGCTTTTCATTCGCTAAACCCCCTAAAATCCCTGCTTGCATTAAAGCTTGGAAGATGTTTTGGGCGTTTTGGGCTATGGATTTGGCTTCGTTAGTAGCGGTGCATTGGTTTTGAGTGCTGCAAATGGTTTGATTGTTGCTTGCTGTGGCTAATCCGTCTTGTAAAAGGTGTTGCAAGACTTCAGGGCTAAAATTCACTGAACCATTGCCATTAAAAGATTTATTCGTTAGAGTTTGGTTATACCAGAGCGTGGTTAAAGCGTTGGTAATATCATTGTTTAAAGCGTCCATGGTATTGGCTAGACCCTCAGGCAATGCAATAACAGTGCTTTGATTGCCAAATTTGACGTTAAAGACTTTGGCGTTAGAAAGATTTTCAGGGTTACGGAGTAGAGTCTCGCCGATGAGTTGGGTGAGCTTGTTTAAATTATTGACTAAAGATTGCATATCAAAGGTGGCATTGACATTGCCTCTTGGGGGGTTGTTGCCTGTATTGCCATTTTGGGCGTTTTGTTGATAGCCCCCCGCATAGAGCAAACATCTTTTAGAAGGATCAGGGCAGAGCATTTGCATTAAAACCCTGGTTTGTTGGCCCATCGCTTCTAAATAATAGGCTAAAGGCACCGCCGCAGATTCTAGAGCGATAGCGTTTTGGCGGATGTAGGTGGATGCGTCTTGACTAGCGTTAAGCCCTGAGTTATCCACCCTTTGAACGGCTAGAGAAGTTTGATAACTCACCCCCATAAAAAACCCGTCATCTTCTGCCGCTAAAGGGTTAAGAAAAAATAAGGGGAGTAGGCTAGAACAGATAAGCCATTTTTTATTAGAAATAAAGTTTTGCAAGGGGTTATCCTTTTCTTTTTAAAAGATTTGAGCTATCCTAAATTTTATCTTATTTATCGCTTAAGTTTAATGGTTAGTCGCTTAATTGTTGATTAAAATGAGCTATTTTAGGTGCTTAAAATCGTTTCAATAATGGTTTTCGCACCGTCTTTAGCGATTTTTTGTTGCAATTTGGCGCTGATAATGGTTAGGTTTTTATTGCCTTGATCGTCTTTTTGGTTGAGCTTTCTAATGACTTCAAAGAGTTTTTTAGGCAATAATTCGTTTTGAGGCACAATGTAGCATAGGTTTTCTTTTTCAAATTCTAAGACATTGTAATACTGGTGGTTATTGCTCGCAAAAGGGTAGGGGATAAAAATCGTGGGTAAGCCATTGGCACACAATTCCCACACGCTACTCGCTCCGGCTCGGCTCACGCACAAATCCGCTCTATGCATGACTTCTGTGATGTTGTTGTGGAAAGCAAACAATTCTATCTTATCCAACAGCCCTAATTCCTGGTAAAAAAAACGCATTCTTTCATGAGCGTTTGAGCCGCAAATGTGCGTGATTTTAATCCCTTGTTTGGTGAGTTTGGGAGCGTTTAATAAAGCGAATTCATTGATCGCTTTTGCCCCTTGCGAACCGCCTAAAAATAAAATGTGCTTGATTTCAGTTCGAGTCCTAGCACAATCAAAAAAAGCGTTTTGCACTGGATAGGAGGTTAAAACATGATTTCCTTTATCTTTAAAAACATAGCTTGAAAACACCGCTTTAGCTTTGGGGGAAAGGTAGCGGTTAAGAGAGCCTTTAATCGCATTTTGCTCATGGATATAAAGGGGTATTTTATTGAGTAAGCTTGCAAAACTCGCCGGCCCTGCGCTAAACCCTCCCACGCTAATGGTGTGCGTGATCTGGTGTTTTTTTAGGATTTCTTTAGCCTTAAAAGCGGCTTTAGCTTGCAAGAATAAAGAGCCTATTTTTTTAAAAAAGCTTTTATTGACCACGCCTTGCGTGTTGAAAAAATAGCGTTCGCTAAATAGGGGGCTGTTTTCAAACCATTCTTTATCTTGCCCATAAGTGGAGCCTAAATAAATAGCCTCTATGCCTTGCTTTTCTAATTCTATGGCTAAGGCTTTAGCGATAGAGAGATGCCCCCCCGTGCCTCCCCCTGTAAGAGCGAATTTCATGCTAAAACCCTTAAGCTCGTTCTCTTTCTTGAATCACAAAGCTTTTTAAAGGATCTCTAAAGCCAAAATCCGGGTAATCCATCATAGAAAGCGCCACTTGAGCGCCAAAGCCATTTTTGGAATTAAACACTAAAGGGGCTAAGAAATTAACCATAGAATCTTCTAAATTTTTTTGCAACACGACCACGCAATACACCTCTACTTTGGAATGAGAATCTAATTCTAGCAGTAATTCTATGTATTTGGGTATCACAAAGCTGTATTCCCTCAAACAATAAGGATTCACTAAAACCATATCCAACGCCATGGGCGAGTTCGTTTGACTAACCAATCGGCTGAATAAGGAATCAATTTTTTCCAAACGCACTTCATTGATATGCTCAAATCCTAAAATAGGGGCTTTTAAAAAGTAATTCACTGGACTATCCTTTTTAATTTAAATGCTTTGTTGTATAATTTTAAAAAAATACGCAACAATTAAAAGCGTAAAAGCAAAAGGCGTTCCAAAATTAAGGATCGTTTTATTTTAGGATAAAAATAATAATGAAACAAGAACCCACCACTTACCAACCTCAAGAGATAGAAAAAAAGATTTATGAAATTTGCTCTCATAGGGGGTATTTTGAAATTGATGGCAATGAAAAAATCCAAGAAAAAGGCAAGCGATTTTGTTTGATGATGCCCCCTCCTAATGTGACCGGTATCTTACACATAGGGCATGCTTTAACTTTAAGCTTGCAAGATATTTTAGCGCGCTACAAACGCATGGATGGGTATAAGACTTTGTATCAGCCCGGGTTGGATCACGCTGGCATTGCGACGCAAAATGTCGTGGAAAAGCAGCTTTTAAGTCAAGGGATTAAAAAAGAAGATTTAGGGCGTGAAGCGTTCGTTCAAAAAGTGTGGGAATGGAAAGAAAAGAGCGGGGGAGCGATTTTAGAGCAGATGAAGCGTTTAGGCGTGAGTGCGGCTTTTTCTAGGACTCGTTTCACGATGGATAAGGGCTTGCAAAGAGCGGTTAAATTGGCGTTTTTGAAATGGTATGAACAAGGTCTCATCGTTCAAGATAATTACATGGTGAATTGGTGCACTAAAGATGGGGCGTTAAGCGATATTGAAGTGGAGTATGAAGAGCGTAAGGGGGCGTTGTATTATATTAGATATTATTTAGAAAATCAAAAAGATTATTTAGTGGTGGCCACCACGCGCCCTGAAACTTTGTTTGGCGATAGCGCGCTTATGGTCAATCCTAACGATGAGAGGTATAAGCATTTGGTGGGGCAAAAAGCGATCCTGCCTTTAATCAATCGCACAATCCCTATTATCGCTGATGCGCATGTGGAAATGGAGTTTGGCACAGGGTGTGTGAAAGTTACCCCTGGGCATGATTTTAACGATTATGAAGTGGGCAAACGCCACCATTTGGAAATGATTAAAATCTTTGATGAAAAGGGGATTTTAAACGTGCATTGCGGGGAGTTTGAAAATTTAGAGCGTTTAAAAGCCAGAGATAAGGTCGTAGAAAGATTAAAAGAAAACGCCTTATTAGAAAAGATAGAAGAACACACGCATCAAGTGGGGCATTGCTATCGTTGTCATAATGTGGTAGAACCTTATGTGTCTAAGCAATGGTTTGTCAAGCCTGAAATCGCTCAAAGTTCTATTGAAAAAATCCAACAAGGTTTAGCGCGATTTTACCCTTCTAATTGGATCAATAATTATAACGCTTGGATGAGGGAATTACGCCCTTGGTGTATCAGCAGGCAATTGTTTTGGGGGCATCAAATACCGGTATTTACTTGTGAAAATAACCACCAGTTCGTAAGCCTTGATACCCCCTTAAGTTGCCCTACTTGCAAGAGTGAAACACTAGAGCAGGATAAAGATGTGCTAGACACATGGTTTAGTTCAGGGCTATGGGCGTTCTCTACTTTGGGGTGGGGGCAAGAAAAAAGCGGTTTGTTTAATGAAAACGATTTGAAAGATTTCTACCCTAACACCACGCTCATTACCGGGTTTGACATCCTCTTTTTTTGGGTGGCTAGGATGCTTTTTTGCAGCGAATCGCTTTTAGGCGAATTGCCCTTTAAAGACATTTACTTGCACGCCTTGGTTAGGGACGAAAAGGGTGAAAAAATGAGCAAATCTAAAGGTAATGTGATCGATCCTTTAGAGATGATAGAAAAATACGGTGCGGATAGTTTGCGTTTCACTTTAGCCAATTTGTGCGCTACGGGTAGGGACATTAAGCTTTCTACTGCGCATTTAGAAAATAACAAGAATTTTGCCAACAAGATTTTCAATGCGGCGAGTTATTTGAAACTCAAACAAGAAGCTTTCAAAGACAGAGAACATTTGAACGAATACCAAACGCCTTTGGGGCGTTATGCGAAATCGCGCTTGAATCTTGTTACTAAAGAGGTTCGTAACGCTTTAGATAACTATCGTTTTAATGACGCCACGACTTTGTTATACCGCTTTTTGTGGGGGGAATTTTGCGATTGGTTCATTGAATTTTCTAAAGTGGAAAATGAAGCGATAGACGAATTAGGGAGCGTGTTAAAAGAGGCTTTAAAACTCTTGCACCCTTTCATGCCCTTTATCAGTGAGTCTTTATACCACAAGCTCAGTAACACGGATCTAGAAAACACTCATTCTATCATGGTCATGCCTTACCCTAAAGATTTGGCGCAAGATGAGACATTAGAGCATGAATTTGAAGTGATCAAAGATTGCATCGTGTCTTTAAGGCGTTTAAAAATCATGCTAGAAACCCCACCGATTGTTTTAAAAGAAGCGAGCGTGGGATTAAGAGAAGCCATAGAAAACACAGAGCGTTTGCAAACTTACGCTCAAAAATTAGCGAAATTAGAAAAAGTCAGCGTGATAACTTATAAGCCTTTAAAAAGCGTGAGCGATGTGGGGGAATTTTGCCAGACTTATGCGGATTTAGAAAATCTTGATTTAAGCCCGCTTGTTGCGCGTTTAAAAAAGCAGCTAGAAAAACTGGAAAAAGAAAAACTAAAACTCAACTTGCACAATGAAAATTTTGTCAAAAACGCGCCTAAAAGCGTGCTAGAAAAAGCCAAAGAGGGTTTAAAAACGCTTTTAGAAAAAGAGAGTAAAATTAAGCAAGAATTGGATTTGTTAGAACAACCATAATAAAAAGGATAGAAAATGTTTCAAGCGTTAAGCGATGGGTTTAAAAACGCACTCAATAAAATCCGCTTTCAAGATGATGAAAAAGCGCTAGACAGAGCGTTAGACGAATTGAAAAAAACGCTTTTGAAAAATGATGTGCATCATAAAGTCGCTAGAGAATTGCTCAAAAAAGTGGAAAGCCAGACTAAACTTAGCGGCATCGGTAAGCAGCAATTTTTAGACGCTTTAGAAAAGAGTTTGTTGGAAATTTTAAGCGCTAAAGGGAGCAGTGGTTTCACTTTCGCTCAAACGCCCCCCACCGTGGTTTTAATGGCAGGTTTGCAAGGGAGCGGTAAGACAACCACCACCGCTAAACTCGCTCATTATTTAAAAACCAAAAATAAAAAAGTGCTTTTATGCGCATGCGATTTGCAACGCCTAGCAGCGGTGGAGCAATTAAAGGTTTTGGGCGAACAGGTGGGCGTGGAAGTGTTTTATGAAGAAAATAAAAGCGTGAAAGAAATCGCCAACAACGCTTTAAAAAGGGCTAAAGAAGCGCAATTTGATGTTTTACTCGTGGATAGCGCAGGGCGTTTAGCCATAGATAAAGAGCTTATGCAAGAATTAAAGGAAGTTAAAGAAGTCTTAAACCCTCATGAAGTGCTGTATGTTGCAGACGCCTTGAGCGGGCAAGATGGGGTCAAAAGCGCGAACATCTTTAATGAAGAAATAGGCGTGAGCGGGGTGGTGTTAAGCAAATTTGATAGCGATTCTAAAGGGGGTATTGCTTTAGGCATCACTTATCAATTAGGCTTACCCTTGCGTTTTATTGGGAGCGGGGAAAAAATCCCTGATTTAGATGTGTTTGTGCCTGAAAGAATCGTGGGGCGTTTGATGGGGGCTGGAGATATTGTCTCGCTCGCTGAAAAAACCGCCAGCGTTTTAAACCCTAATGAAGCCAAAGATTTGAGCAAAAAACTCAAAAAAGGGCAATTCACTTTCAATGATTTTTTAAACCAGATTGAAAAGGTGAAAAAATTAGGCTCTATGAGTTCTCTAATCTCTATGATTCCAGGTTTAGGGAATATGGCAAGCGCACTAAAAGACACGGATTTAGAAAGCTCTTTAGAAGTGAAAAAAATCAAGGCTATGGTCAATTCCATGACTAAAAAAGAGCAAGAAAACCCCGAGATTTTAAACGGCAGCCGAAGAAAAAGGATCGCTTTAGGGAGCGGCTTAGAAGTGTCTGAAATCAATCGCATCATCAAACGCTTTGATCAAGCGAGCAAAATGGCGAAACGCTTAACCAATAAAAAGGGCATTAGCGATTTGATGAATCTAATGAGTCAGGCTAAAAATCAAACGCCCCCTAAAATGCGCTAACTTTTAAGCATGTTTTAGGTGCTTTTGTTGTATAATCTCAAATTTAATATGAATATTTTAGGAGATTTTTGTAATGACAGTCATTAGACTCACTCGCATCGGGAGAAAGAAAAAGCCTTTTTACAGAGTGGTGGTAACCGATTCTAGGAAAAGAAGGGATGGAGGTTGGATTGAATCCATTGGGTATTACAACCCTTTAAGCGAGCCTAAAGATATTAAGATTGATAAGGAGCGCTTGGATTACTGGAAAGGCGTGGGGGCTAAAATGAGCGAGAGGGTGGAAAAGCTTTCTCAAAAAGCCTAAGGTTTTGTGAGGTTAAATGCACGAATTAGATCCTTTGAACACGCCTTTTTCTCAAGCTGATTGTAAGGACTATTCGCATTGTGTGGCAACTTTTTTAGAAAAATATTTAAAAAAGGTTGTATCTTTCCCGCAAGCTTTGAGCGTAGAGCACACGCTTTTAGAAGATAAAATCAAGCAAATCACTATTTATACCCACCCATCAGACATGGGGCATGTGATCGGTAAAGAGGGTAAAATGGTGAGCGCGATTAAGGCGTTTGTTTCTGGTGTGAAAGCCAAAGATGGGTTTTCTTATAAAATCGTTGTTTTTGCCAGTAAAAATAGCGATCAAACGCCTTGAGTGGTTTCTATGCTTTTAGTGGGCAGAATTGGTAAAAGCGTGGGGCTTAATGGGGGGTTGAAGCTTCATTTAGAGAGCGATTTTCCGGAGTGCTTAAAAAAAGGCGTTAAGGTGAGCGTTGCTCCCTTGAACGCTTTCTCTCGCGCTTCTTCTTTTAAAGACTATGTGATCCATTCCTATGAACATGCTAAAAACCTATTATTTTTAGAAACGATCCACACGCCCGAAAAGGCTAAAGAGCTGACTAATTTAGGGCTTTTTATGAGCGAAGCAGAGAGTAAAAAACTCTGTGTTTTAAAAGAGGGCGAGTTTTTTTATTGCGATTTAGTAGGGCTTAGCGTGGTGGAAGAAAACGAGATTCTAGGAAAAGTCATAGAAATCCAAAGGATTTCTCAAACAGATTATTTCATGGTTGAAACCACGCTGAACTTGGTTGAAAAAGGTTTGGCTAAGATTTTTTTAATCCCTTATAGGGATTTTTATATCCAAGAAATCCTTTTGCAAGACAAAAAAATAACCACCCATAACGCTAAAACGCTTTTAGAGAATAGTTGAGTGAAATTCAGCGTTTTGACCCTTTTCCCGCAACTCGTATGGCCTTATTTTGAAGATTCTATTTTAAAAAGAGCGTTAGAAAAAAATCTTTTTGAATTGGAAGTGTTAAACCTTAGAGATTTTAGCGCTAATAAATATCAAAAAGCGGATCACACGCTCATTGGTGGGGGTGCGGGGCAAATTTTAGACCCTGAGATGATAGAAAACGCGCTCCATTCTGTTAAAAACCCTAAACACACGATTTTTTTAAGCGCGGTGGGCAAGCCTTTCAAGCAAATAGACGCGATGCGTTTGGCTCAAAAAAAGCATGTCGTTTTGGTGTGCGGGCGTTATGAGGGCTTTGATGAACGCTCTATTGAACTTGACGCTGATGAGGTTTTTTGTATAGGCGATTTTATTTTGACAGGGGGCGAGCTTGGGGCGTTGTGCTTGATAGATAGCATCGCTCGCCACATTCAAGGGGTTTTAGGTAACGCCCAATCTTTAGAAAATGAGAGCTTTGAAAATGACTATTTGGAAGCCCCTAATTTCGCTAACGCTGTTTTTAAATCCAAAGAAATCAATAAAATCCCTGCACCTTTAGAATATTCTAAAGGAAATCATGCTAAAATCAAGCAACTAAAACTTGATTTGTCAAAATTAAGGACAAAATTTTACCGCCTTGATTTATTCAAGCAGCACAAATCATGAAATTGACATTAAGGAAACACATGAAAAACCGCTACATTCAGCAATTTGAAGACGCTCAATTAAAAGATAAGACCATGCCACAATTTAAAGCCGGCGATACTTTAAGATTGGGTATTACCATTAAAGAAGGCGAAAAAACACGAACCCAGTATTTTGAAGGCGTGTGCATTGCGATTAGAGGCAATGGCGTGGATAAGACTTTTTGCGTGCGTAAAATGGGGGCTAACAACATCGGCGTGGAGAAAATTTTCCCTTTTTATAGCGAAAGTTTGGCGAGCGTTGAAGTGTTGCGCGTGGGTAGGGTGCGCCGCGCGAAGCTCTACTATTTGCGCGATAGGAGAGGTAAGGCAGCAAGGATTAAAGAAATCCGCCATTAATTTTTTAAGGCTTTTTTAAAAGATTGACTAGAAAAACATTTCTAGTTTTTAAGGGTTAGGATAAGTTTTTAACCCTTTTTTTAAGAATAGTTTTTCTTTTAAATCCTACTATCAAACTTTTAAAGCTTTCCTTGAGGTTTCAGCATTCTCAAGGTAGGGTTTTGTCGCTTTTTTCTGGCTTGCTATCTGTTGAATTGGATTTTTGGCTCTGTTTTTAGTGGGGCGTTGGTTGTCATGTTTTAAAAAGACCAAAAAGCGTTTTTTACTATCAAAATGCAAAAAGTTTGACGCAAGTTGGATAATAACTCCTTAAAAAAAGCGATCAGGTTAGGGGGTTTTAAGGGTTTGAGAGAATATTAAAGCGCAAAATATCCCCTCTTTATTTTCAATTATAAAACAAAGTTTTTAAAATAATGAAAGAAATGAGATAAGGCTTTGAGTGTCTGTATTTGGTGAGAACAGAACCTTTATTTTTTAAACACAAGGTGCTTGTTTGGATTACCATGCTACACTTATTTTTAATGAGAAGCGCTTATTGTGGCAAAATTCATATTTTAGGAAGAACATGGAAAAAACAGAAACCACGATTTTTGTGGATTGGGAAAATCTTCTCGCCGATTTGAAAGCAATCCAAGAAACGGATGAGCGTTTAAAAGAGCCTAATTTTAATTTCAACAATCCCGATCAACTCTTAGCGTTAATCCGTTCGTTTTTGGAGCCTGAAGAGGAATTGAAGCGGATCTATTTTTATGTATCTGAGCCTTTTACAGAAGTTGAACCTAGAATCAAGGGCAATAAAAACGAAGAACTTGAGGAGTATAAAGAGAAGAATCCTAAAGATTATGAGGAAAGAGTGAATAAATCAGGGATTATCCAATCTTTCAACCATGCGATCGCCCAACAAAATCAAGTGAAATTACGAGTCGGGCGGGTAAAGTTCAAATTCGTATATAAGTTCGAAGACAAAGAAGTCTATAATGGTCTAGAAGCCAAGATTTTCATACCTTACTTAAAGTTGCGTCAAAAACAAGTTGATGCGCTGTTGGCGCACGATATTACCAAGCTGTATTGCACCAAACAAGGAGGGTGTATTTTGCTGTTCAGCAGGGATACTGATCTTGTGCCTGTGTTAGAAGCCGCTTGGGAGAAAGGCTTTGAAGTCTTCATCGCCAACATTCAAGAAAGCCCCAATTCTGTCCCTTCAGACTTGAAGAAGTCTTGCAATGTGAGAGAACGCAGTGTCGCTGACATTGTAGATAACTTGCCAAAAAATCAGTACACTTCCAAGAAAAAGAACTTTTCCCCCAACGAGCCTTTTAACAACCCATTTAAAGACCAACTCTTTAAAAAGAATTAACACGATCCCCCCACCAAGGGGACAAAAAAGCACCCATTTTAAAAGGGTTAGCTTAAGCGGATTTTTCTAATCCATGATTTCACTTTTTGCTCGCTATTATGGAGTGATTTTTGAAAACGAAGATAAATTAGCGCTTATAATAGTGGTTTTATGGGGAATGCGCACATGTTTTGGCGGTGGTATTGAGATTTTTCAAAACCCAATTATTTTAAAATTTTAACTTACTCTGTCCTCTGTCAAAAATTTTTA
>NZ_CBOM010000011.1:0-53208 GCF_000476275.1 Helicobacter pylori SA213A | reverse complement strand
TTAAGCCCTCATTGCGCGCATGGAATTGGCTAAGGCTAAAAGCGTAACCCCCACATCGCCAAAGACCGCCTCCCACAAGCTCGCTACCCCCATAAGTCCTAGCACGATAAAAACGGCTTTAATCCCCAAAGCGAACAAGATATTTTGCCAAATGATGCTTTTAGTTTTTTTAGCGATCGCTAAAACTTTCACCAAAGAGCTTAAAGAGTCATTGGTGATTACAATGTCTGCGCTTTGCTTACTCAATTCTGAGCCTTTCCCCATGCCAATCCCCACATCAGCGCTCGCTAGAGTTGGAGCGTCATTAATGCCATCGCCTACAAAAATCGCCGGGGCTTTATAGCGTTCTTTAAAAGTTTTAAACACGCTCGTTTTTTCTTCAGGCAACAAGCTCGCATAATATTCACAGCCTAGGGTTTGAGCGATGCTCTCAGTCGCGCTTTTTCTGTCCCCGCTCAAAATGCAAAAATTTTCTATCCCTTGCGCTTTCAAATCCCTTAAGCACTCTATGGCGTCATCTTTAATCTCATCGCTAATGACGATATAGCCTATATAAGTTTGGTTAAAAGCCACATGCACGATCGTGCCGTTTTCTTTGGAAGGGCTGTGCGCGATATGGAATTGATCCAGCATTTTTTCATTCCCTGCGATGATTAGATCCGTATGGCATTGCGCTTTAACCCCCATCCCGCTCACTTCTTCGTAATTTTTAATGTCATGCTGGTGCTTATCGTCCTTTAACATTTCTTCGCATGCTTTTTGAATGGATAAAGCGATCGGGTGCGTGGATAAAAGCTGCGAACAAGAAGCGTAATGCAAAACTTCTTCTTTAGAATGCCCGTTTTGCGGCACAATATCTGTTACTTTAAAAACGCCTTTAGTCAAAGTGCCGGTTTTATCAAAGGCGATGCTTTTAGCTTGGGTAAGCACCTCTAAAACATGCACGCCTTTCATTAAAATGCCCTTTCGGCTCGCCGCTCCCACGCCCCCAAAATACCCTAAAGGCACAGAGATCACTAACGCGCAAGGGCAGCTCACCATTAAAGCCACAAGCCCCCTATAAATCCACTCATCAAAGCTCCCCATAGAAAACAAGGGCGGTAATACAGCGATCATTAACGCAATGAATAAAACGCTTGGGGTGTAGTAGCGTGAAAATTTAGTGATAAATTTCTCGGTTTCGCTCTTTTCATTCGTGGCTTGCTGGACCAAATCCACCACTTTAGCGATAGAAGAATCTTTATACATTTTTTCCACTTGAATTTCAAGGACCGCTTTTAAATTCAAGCTCCCCCCTAAAACTTTAGAGCGTTCGCTGACATTAACAGGCATAGACTCCCCACTCAACGCCCTTTCATCTAGCAAGCTTTCGCCCTTAACTACCACGCCATCCACAGGCACTTTTTCGCCGACTTTCACTACCACAATGTCATTAATTCTTAAATCTTCAGGCGCAACGCTCACTAATTCATCGCCCTTTTTCAAATAAGCCAAATTAGGAGCGACATCCACTAAAGCCTTAAGGGATTTTTTAGAGCGAGCGATAGCGAGTTTTTGCAAAAATTCGCCCGCTGAATAAAACACCATAATAGAGACGCTTTCTTCATAAGCCCCCACGCAAAAAGCTGCAATAGTCGCAATGAGCATGAGAGCGTTTTCATCAAAGAATTGCCCTTTTCTAAGCCCACGAAACGCCCCTAAAATCACATCTTTACCGCTTATGAGATACACTAAAGCTAGCACCACAAACACTGCTTTTTCAATGAAAGGGCTAGGATCAAGGTGCAAGATTAAAATCGCGCCCAAAAAGACAATAATCGTGCTGATGAGTGGGGTAAAACTCAAGGGTTTTTCTACGGCTTCTTTAAAGGACAGGCTCAAATGCGGTTCGTTTTGCTTGATGAAAGCCTTAACCTTTTCAAAATCGCTCGTATCCAAAAACAACTTGCTGGTGCTGAAATTGATTTGAGCTTTTTTCACATAGTCTAGTTTGTTCAAATCCCTTTCCAATTTAGCCGCGCAATCAGGGCAATCCAAATTATGAATGTGGTATTCTTGCATTTTCTCTCCCTTATTAAAAAATTTTAAGAAATTTTTCTAAAACTCAACGCTTTAAGCATGTGAGATTTTTCTATATTCTCGCAAGCGTTTAAATCCGCAATCGTCCTAGCGACCTTTTTGACTTTATTGATAGATCGCATGGACAGATTAAACCTTTCAGCCGCCTGCTCCAACAACTTTTGCGCTTCAAAATTTAAAGGGCAAAATTGTTCGATCTGCTCTTCATTAAGCTTACCATTAAAAACGCTTTGTTTTCTTAATTTTTGCTGTTTGAAAGCTAATAACACCAATTGGTGCATTTCTTTTGAAGTCCAAGAATGCGGTGGCGCGTCTTTATAGCTCCCCTCTTCCATTTGCACAAACAAATCAATCCTATCCAAAAAAGGCTCGCTCAAGCGGTTTTTATACTGCGTGATTTCTCTATCTTGACAACGGCATGCTTTAGTGGTGCTGAGTAAATTCCCGCACAAGCAAGGGTTTTGAGCCCCTACAAATAAAAAAGAGGTTTCGTATTCAATCTTACTATGCACTCGTGAGATCACTAATTTATTGTTTTCTAAAGGCTCTCTTAAGGCTTCCAAAATATCCTTTTTAAAATGAGGCAATTCATCAAAAAAAAGCATGCCGTTATGTGCTAATGCGATTTCGCCAGGTTTTGGCTCTTTTAAAGAGCTTGAGCCTAAAATGCTGGATTTTGAAGCGCTTTGGTGCGGATTTCTAAAGCTTCTTAAGGGGTAATAGGTGCTGTCTTGCTCGCTTAAAATGCGTAATTTTGTGGCTTCTAGGATTTCATTCAAACTTAAGGGAGGTAAAATATAACGCATGCGATTAACGATCATGCTTTTACCGCACCCTGGACTTCCCTCTAAAAGCAGGTTATGAAACCCAGCGCTAGCGATCAAAGCGGCTTCTTTAGCGATAGCTTGCCCCTTAACTTCTTTAAAATCTAAAGCGTAGGTGTCTGAAAAATAATACTCTTTGTGGTGGATTTCTATCGTTTCAAAAGGGAGGTTTTTAATGTGGGTGTGCGCTTTGATTTCAGGGTTTTGCAAGATTTCTAAGGCTTCTTTAAAATGCTCCACAAAAAAGCATTGCAAATTAGGAATGAGCGAAAAAAGCTCTTCATTGGCTTTAGGCGCGATGACTTTTGCATGAGGGCGTTTGATGGCAATGTCTAAAAGCATGGGGAAAATATTGGAATTGGGTTTGATCTTGCCATCAAGCCCCAACTCCCCAAAAGCAAACCACTCTTTAAAGGCCAATTCTTGTTTTTGCAAAGCGATTAAAAGAGCGATAGGCAAATCAAAATGGCTCCCGGATTTAGGCAAATCTGAAGGGGAAAGGTTGATGGTGATTTTTAAAGGCGGGAAAGTGAAATCGTTATTTTGTAAAGCCGATTGGACTCGTTGCTTGGCTTCTTGGATAGAGTTATTAGCCAGGCCTGAAATCACAAACGCCGGCAAAGCCCTTGTGAAAGTCGCTTCCACAGCCACGATTTCTGCCACTCCCCTTTGCATGGTCGCGCAAAATATCGTGTTAATCATGGTTATTACTCGTGTTTTTGTTTTTTTTGCAGCTCTTTGAGTTCTTTTTCAAATTTCTTACGCTTCAAAATGGATAATTTATCCACGAATAACACGCCATTGAGGTGATCGATCTCATGCTGAATGGCTACCGCTAAAAGCTCACTCGCTTCTAAAACTTTCACTTCAGCGAAGCGGTTTTGATACTCTATCTTAACCTTTTCAAAGCGCTCCACCTCTTCATAAAATCCTGGCACAGACAAGCACCCTTCTCTATACATCATTGATCCCCCAGTTTCTATCCACTTAGGGTTAATGATTTCTAAGCAGTCTTCTTTGTGTTGCACGCCGTCTTCTTGCGGGAGGTTGATGATGAGCATTCTTAAAGGCAAGCCCACTTGAATAGCGGCTAACCCTATCCCCTCACTAGCGATCATAGTCTCATGCATGTCATCTAGTTGTTGGTGGAGTTTTGCATCAAAAGAAACGACCTCTTTAGAAATCGTTCTTAAGATTTTGGAAGGGTAATGGATAATCTCTAATAACGCCATGCAATCACTTCACATTTTTCTGTAACACTTTATCAATCAAGCCATACTCTTTAGCTTCTTTAGCGCTCATGTAAAAATCCCTGTCCGTGTCTTTAGCGATTTGCTCCAAACTCTGCCCTGAGTTTTGAGCCAAAATAGAATTCATCAAACCCTTAAGCCTGAGAATCTCGTTAGAAATGATTTCAATATCGCTCGCTTGCCCTTGAGCCCCCCCTAAAGGCTGGTGGATCATAATCCTTGAATGGGGCAGTGAAAAGCGCTTGCCCTTAGCCCCACAGCTCAGTAAAAACGCCCCCATAGAAGCCGCTTGGCCGATGCAAATCGTGGAAACATCAGGGCGGATAAAATTCATGGTGTCATAAATGCTAAGACCGCTTGTTATCACCCCACCGGGAGAATTGATATACAAGCCAATGTCTTTTTCAGGGTCTTCAGCTTCCAAAAACAAGAGTTGGGCCACGATAGAAGACGCCACGCTGTCATTAATCTCACCGCTCAATAAAACAATGCGATCCTTTAAAAGGCGCGAGTAAATATCATAGCTACGCTCCCCACGATCGGTATTCTCTATTACATAAGGAATGTATCCCATCACTTCTCCTTTTTAGCTGTTCAACCCACCTGAGTTTTTTGAGCGTTGGGTCTCATCTTTTCCAAAATTTCTTGTTGCTCTTTAGGCAGGTTTTTATCCAACAAATAAGCCAACACCCTATCTTCAATCATCGCCATTTTCACCGCCGCTAACATGTTATTTTTGCGGTATTGCTCAATGAGGCTTTCTGGGTTTTGCCCTGTCATCATCGCTTCATAATACAGAGTTTGAAAGACTTCATTGTCATGCACGCCAATTTTTTCTTCCTTCGCTAAAGCGTCAATGATAAAAGTGATTTTCACGCTTTTTGTCGCATCATTCCTAAAGCTCTCACGCTTTTCTTTGGCTTTTTCTTGACTTTCTTGTAAGGATTTGACTTCCGTAGCCTGCATGGAATAAAGAGCGTTCCTGAACAACAAATCCATTTCTTGCTCTATGATCGTTTTAGGCAAATCAAAAACGATCTTTTCGTCTAAATTTTCAATCAATTTTTCTTTCAGCTCTTCGTTATAGAGTCTGGCTTTATTTTCTAAAAACAACTGCCCTTCAACCCTCTCTTTTAAAAGCTCTAGAGTTGCATTTTCTTCATTGGCTAGCACGATTTTAGCGAGTTCGTCATTGATTTCTAACGCTTCACGCGCTTGAATCTGGTGCAATTTCACTTTAAAAAGGGCTTCTTTGCCGGCTAAATGCTCTGCGTGGTATTTGCTAGGGAAAGTCAAAGGGAATTCTTTTTCTTCGCCCGCTTGCATGCCTAAAAGAGCCTTTTCAAAATCTTCTAGCATTTGCTTATTGCCTAAAATCAAACTGAAATTCTCAGCCTTGCCCCCTTCAAAAGGCGCATTATCTATAAAGCCTTCAAAATCAATCGTTAATTTATCGTCGTTTTGAGCCTTTCTTTGAGCGTCAATATCCACAAATTTCGCATAATCTTTAGCGAGCTGTTTCAAACGCTCATTAATTTTTTCTTCATTGGGGATTTCCACTCCCACGCTAGGCACACACTCTTTGATCTTGTCTAAAACAATCGTGGGTTTTAAGCCAATATCCGCTTCTATTTCAAAATGCGTGTCTTTTTTTTCAAATTTAGTGAGATTGGGGCTGCCGATTAAATCCTTATTTTCAATCCCTAATTCCTTAAAAGCGTTTTTTAAAACCTCTTGAATCATCTCTTCTTGAGCGTCTTGTTCAATTTGGGCTTGATAACGGGTTTTCACTAAACTAAGGGGGACTTTACCTCTTCTAAAGCCATCAATCTTAACTTTTTGGGCGATTTTTTGAGCGATTTTATCATAACGCTTTTCTAAATTTTCAATGGAAGGTTTAGCGCTCAAACGGGCGTTAGCGGTGTCAATCTTTTTCACTTCAAGATTCATTTTTTTCCTTAATGGCTAAAAAATTAAATTTTTGTATCATTATAGCTTAATTTGTTTTAATTCCGGTTGATAAAAAGCGGTTTTAATTCTAGTTTTCAAAAATTTAAAAAACTAAAAGTCATAAGTTGAAGTGAGATAGACAGAAAGATTGCGCTTGAAATGAAGGGTGTATAAAGGGGTTTTAAAATAATCATTGGTTAAAAAAGGGATGCGTGCGCCAAATTCTATCGCCCAATTCTTATACCTTGAAAAACGGTAACGATACCCCACATTCAACATCACTTGAAACATGTAAGGGTGATAAACGCTCAAAGGATCTTTAGCCCACTTTTTAAAAATCTTTGTTTCATAAAACCAGGTTTCGCCCACGAAATTCATCCCTAAAATCAGCGTTCCAAAAGCGCGTTTGTATAAAAAGTCAGCTCCCGTGCCGTAAAAAATAGCGTTGATAAAAGTCTCTTTTCTTTGCAATTTTTCTCTATAGCTTTTAGGGATTTGCGAACTCTCCCTCAAACTATCGCCTAAAACGCCTTTATTTTTAAGAAAAAACCCATAAGCGTAATCCAAAGAAATATAAAAGCGGAAACCGTAGTGCTCTTTTTTAGGAAAAAATTGTTTATAGCCATAAATCAAACTGACTTCAGCAAAAGGAATGTCTCGGTATTTTGAATGGTTTTCAAATTTTTCCCTACTCTGTAGCCATGACATTTGCACCACGCTTGTGCCATAATAATGGGAGCTTTTGTCTATGTTAAAAAGTTTTTTTTTGGGCTTTTTAGGCTCAGCAAAACATGGAGGGTGGGTTTTACCCCTTAAACACTTCTTGGCTAAAAACCGCTGGTATCCTAGATCTTCTTTTTTGATGATGGTGTAAGTAACCAAATCATCAGCCCTTAAATACACGCTCAAAAAGAACGCTAAAACACCCCCTTTAAGCAGTTTATTCAAGCGTTCTTTTCTTATGCGTTATTTGTCTTTATCGGTTTCTCTTGTTTTTCAATTCCTTGGCGTCTTTTTGATAAGATTCTAAATTCTTTTGAGTGAGTTTTTTATCTATTTCTTGCATGATATTTGCAAAAATCTTATTCAAAGCGCTCTTAATCGCATCATTAGAATTATCCGTCCCCTTAACCATAGTGCTAACTAACCCTCCGCTATGGCTTGAATGGGTGGTTTTTAAGAATTTTTCTTGAATGTCTAACTCGCTCAAATCCATCGTAAAGGAATCTAAAGATTCCCCACTCATAGGCTCTAGTATGGTAACCTTGACAAAACCGGCCGGGATTAAGACCCCTTCCATTTTATCCAAACCAGTGGAGAATAATAACCCGGGTTCTGATTTTTTCTGTATGGTTCTTTTAGGATCGGGGCGTAAAACAATTTCGCCATTCATAGCGACAGCCAAATACCCTTCTTTTTTTTGTGCAAAAGAAAAATCGTCTTTATCGCTGCTATCCACATTGATAACCTTGTAGCCCTGATTTTGCAAGATCTCTTCAACCTTAAGCGTGGTTTGATTCTTGAATTTATTTTCATACTCTTTAGCGATATTATCGCTGTATTGGAAAGCTGGCTTTAAAAGTAAAATCTTTTCATCTAACGCTTGAACCTTCTCGCTAGCTGGATGGTAATTCAATTTCAAAGCGACTTCATTGGTTTCAATAATATGCGGGCTGCACCCCACTAATAAAGCCGCCACGCTCGCGCCTAAAAGGCATTTTTTCCATGCAAAATCCTTAAAATGACCATTTGTTTTCATCGTTCTATCCTTGATTGTAATATTTCAGACTTCCATAACAACAAACCCGAAGCAACCAAAACGCTTTTGTTGTCAAAATGTTATTTTACCCTAACATCTTTAGATTATTAGTTTTTTTCTATTTTTTAGCGTTATAATCCCCGCTTTTGCCTCCACTCTTATATTCTAACATCACACCGCTAATTGTCATGCTCTTATCAATGGCTTTCACCATGTCATAAATGGTTAAAAGCCCTACGCTCACACTCATTAGCGCTTCCATTTCCACGCCCGTTTTAGCTTGAGTTTTGACTCTCGCATAGAGTTTAAAACTGCAAGTCTCTTTTTCTTCTAAAATGTCAATATCCACCCCATTGAGCATGATTGGATGGCACATAGGAATGAGCTCGCTTGTCTTTTTAGCCGCCATGATCCCAGCAATAATAGCAGTTTGTAACACCGGACCCTTTTTAACGCCATGGATAATAGCGTCATAAGCCTCTTTATTCATGCTGATACGACCGCTTGCGAGAGCGATTCTTTCGGTGGTTTCTTTATCCCCTATATCCACCATGTTAGGTTGATTTTCTCCATTCAAATGAGTGAGCGGCATTTTTTTATCCTATTGTTTGGGGCGAAACGCTTGAATGTTTTTTTCATTCACTTGCATGTAATTCCCTAAAATCAAATCCACGCAATAAGGAACCGCTGGAAAAACCGCTTCTAAGCATTCTCTAATGCTTTTTGGCTTCCCAGGAAGATTGATGATCAAACTCTTATTCCTAATGCCAGCGCTCTGGCGCGATAGAATCGCTGTAGGCACGTATTTTAAGCTAGTCATTCGCATAAGCTCTCCAAACCCAGGAAGCATTTTTTGGCACACTTTTTCTGTGGCTTCTGGGGTTATATCTCTTAAAGCAGGGCCTGTGCCTCCTGTAGTAACGACTAGATCGCATTGGTATTCATCGCACATTTTAATGAGCGATTTTTCAATCAAGTCCCTTTCATCAGCGACGATTTCATAATGAAATTCTAAAGGATTGAGCAGATATTCGCTCAACACTTCTTGTATCGCCTTCCCGCTTAAATCTTCATAAATCCCTTTTGACGCCCTATCGCTCGCGCTCAAAACGCCTATATGAATCGTTTGCATTTTAACTCCTTTTTAAGCTAAAAGCCCACTCCCTTTTAAAGGGTGGCTTCTTTCTTTAGCGTAAATGCGTTCATTATCAATCAAATCGTATTTCCAAATAGGGGCGTTACGCTTGAAATCTTCAATAAAATTTTCGTATAGTTCTAAGGCATTTTTTCTATTCTTTCCCATTAAAACGCATAAAAATGAGCTTTGCCCTATCAAAACATCGCCCACGCTGTGCGCCATTTTTAACACCACGCCCAAGTCTTTGGCTTTATGGCGCCATTTTTCAAACCAAGTCTTTAACAACGCTTCATAAATATCAAAACTCAAGCCTTGAACGTTGCCCTCTTCTCTCACAATCCCCACAAACACACAAAACGCTCCAAAGTTTTTCATGCGAGCTTCCTCTTGGTAGGCTTTCAAAAGCTCGCTAGTATCCAATGCCCCTTGAATGATTTTTAACACCTAGCCCCCACAAACCGGTGGTAATAAACTGATCACATCGCCATCTTTTAAAGGCGTGTTTAAATTATCTATTAAATGATCATTAAGGGCTATCGCGCAAACGCCCAACCACTCTTTTAGGCCCTCTTTTTCTTGTAAAATCGCTCTTAATTCTTTCAAATCATTCGCTTTGATGAAAAAATTTTCTTCTTTTATGGGTCCAAAAAATCGCACTTCTACCATTATCTTACCCCTATATTGTGCCTTTTAAAGCTTATTTTAAAAGAGTTTTCACAATAAATGCCCCATTTTGAGCTTTTTAACTTCCAAATACCCTTGATTGTGCTCATTAGCGCACACGATCAAGCTCTCTCTTGTTACCTCAGCGTATTTTTCTAAAGCGGCGATTTTTTTAGGGTTATTCGTGAGCAAGCGCATTTTTTTAATGCGGTAATATTCTAAAATCTCACCCGCAACACTATAATCCCTTTCATCGTCTTTAAACCCTATCATTTCATTGGCTTGAATGGTATCATAGCCCTTATCTTGCAAAGCGTAGGCATTGACTTTGTTAAATAGCCCTATCCCACGCCCTTCTTGGCGCAAATAAATCACTAGCCCCCCTTCTTTAGAAATCCTTTCTAACGCCATTTGCAACGCCCCTCCGCAATCGCATTTTTGAGAGCCTAGAGCATCACCCGTTAAGCATTCTGAATGCAGGCGCACTAAGGGGTTTTGAGGAAAATTAGGGGTGAAAATGACTAAATGATCTTTAGAGCCATTAGAACCCTTTTCTCTAAAACACTGGATATAAAACTCCCCAAATTGAGTGGGTAATTTGGCTTGGTTAGAAACTTCTAATCGTTTCAAGGATACTCCTAAAATTAGTTTTAAAACGCGTCTTTTAAAAAAAGGTATTCTATCAAAACTCTTTATAATTTTCTTAAATTTTAAATTCTTAAAATTTGTAGGTTAAATTCAAACCATTGGGGCTTAGACTAGAACGGATTTCATGTTTATTATAAATCCCTAAGGCTTCCCCAAGCCCTAAATCCCTAATGATAAAGCCTATAGGATCCATAAGGGCGATGGCTAAACGCCCTAAAAATAAAGAGCCAAACAGCTTGCCTTCGTTGCGTTGGATATAGCGCGTGAGCTGGTAAAACCCTTCCCCTAAAATGGAACCTAGTAAGGGCGTGATCACCAAATCCTGCCAGCTAGGCACTTCCACAAACGCTTCCAAGCCATATTCCCAAAAAAGCGTGGAAGTGATAAAGGAAAAAAACGCTGAGACCATCCAGCTAAACCCAGCCATGCGCGGTTGCATGTAATACATAGCCCCAAAATAAGGGTGCAAGATTTCATTAAAAATAAAACTATCATTGTCTAGTTTTGGCCCCATGCGGACATTTTCAAACCAACTTTTGACGCCAAACTTTTCTCTATCCCAATTCGTTACGCTCTCTGGCATGAGATACAACCCCACAATCCCTATCACCAAAGACACACCCAAAATCCCTATACTTGTGCCTAAATATTTCCAACGGCTATTAGGGGCATAAGGGATCGTGTTGCTCTTTTTAAACTTCTTTTTAAAGTGTTGCCAAATAAGATTTTTAGGATTTCGTCTCAGCGTTTCTTCTAATTGAACGCTGTTAGCGTTTAAAAAACTACAGCCTAACCCCCAAATAATAACGCAAACTATCCAAATCTTTTGGAAGGTTTTTAGGAATATTTTCAATAATATTTTTAGGAATGTTTTTAATGAAATCAGCATAAACTTTATTATTACTCTCATTAGGTTGCAAACTTTATCGCTTGACTTAAAAAGAGTTTATTATACCTTAAAAACATTACAACACATTCAATAAAACTTAACAAGCCTCAAAGGCTAATCGTTTCTATAAGCTTAAGCCCAAACCCGCTCAAAGCCTTATACTGCCTGTCTTCACAAGAGCTTAAGAGCCTGAAATCCTTTATCCCCAAATTTTTTAACACTAACGCCCCGATCCCAAAATCTTTAACGATATTGTTTTGTTCAGAATGGGTGTTCATAAAGATCAAATAGCCCCCTTCGCGCTTTAAATATTCTAACGCTTTAAAAAACACTTCAAACGCATCAGTCGTTAAAAAATCAAAATCCTCTTTGATAGGGTGGAAACGCACTAAAGGGGCTAAATCATGGGTTTTTACGCCTTTAAATTTAAAAGCGTAATGGTTTTTTTGCTGGTGATCTAAAAAAGTGTAGCATTGCGTTTGGTGTTTTAAAAACTCTCTTTCTTCTTGGCAAAACATTTTCAGCAAACTTTCATTTTCCAAACGATAGCTAATCAAATCAGAGACATAGAGGATTTTAAGATTATGTTTAAGAGCGAAATCGCTCAAAAATTTATCCCCCCTTCTCGCCATAGAGCCGTCTTCTTTCATGATTTCACAAATCACGCTCACGGGCTTTAATCCAGCTAATTTGCACAAATCCACGCTCGCTTCAGTATGACCCGTGCGCGCTAACACGCCTCCATCTTTTGCGATTAAAGGGAAAATATGCCCCGGGCGCACAAAATCACTCGGTTTGGTGGTGTCTTTACACAATAATTCAACCGTCAAATGCCTTTCAAAAGCAGAAATCCCGGTTTTGGCTTCTTTAGCGTCAATGGACACCGTGAAAGCGGTCTCATGGTTAGAATCATTCACGCTAACCATAGGAGGTAATTCAAATTTGTTCGCTAAATCTTTGGTCAAAGACACGCAAATCAACCCCCTAGCATGCGTGGCCATGAAATTGATCTTCTCAGGGGTGGAAAAAATCCCAGCTAAAACCAAATCCCCCTCATTTTCTCTGTCTTCATCGTCCATGACAATGAGCATTTCGCCATTTTTATACGCTTCTAAAGCTTCAGTAACTCTTCTTAAGATCATTCTAACTCCCTAAAGTCTCATTCCCCCTAGTCTCATCCAATTAAAAATTAATTGAGATTGTGAAAAAAGAAATATAGCATGTTTAATAACGATTATTACTTTATTGCTTTATTTAGCAAACCGCTTAAGTCTTTAAATCAATTGAATGAAACTTCCCCTATATGCAAGAAATGCTCAAAGACTTATTCTAATGTTTGCAAATTCTAATAATTAGTTTTTTCTAATGATTGGTTTTGGGCTATACCTAAAAACTTTATCCAAGATTTTAACCGCACTTTTATGCAAAAAACGGCCAATCCTGATGCTTAAAGGTAATTTTTTAGGCCTTTGTTTTTCTGTGTTGGAGTTTTGAGTATTTATTCCATCGCAAGCAATCGCAAATTCTTCTAACACATAGTTTTTGACCCCATGCCAATAATGCCTATCCATCACGCAATCTATAGGCATCACCCATTCTTTCGTGCTGTATTTCAATAATTTTTGCGCGGCTTTGGGGGCTAAAACATACCCTTGAGTGCCAATGCCATCTTTAAAATTTAAGATTTGAGAAACCCCTTTAACGGGAGTTTTTTGTTTAGCCACATTTTCTTCTAAATGCATCAAGCGGATATAGCCTAATTCGTTGATGTGTTGGTAACAAAACTCCAGGCTCTCTTTAAAACGCTCTTTTACAATAATATCATCTTCTAAAATACAGATCGCTTCATTAAGCTCTATGCATTTTTGCCACAAGGAATAATGGCTCGCATAGCACCCAAGCTCCCCAAACCCCATTCTCTTCCCGCAATGCTTGAGCGCGTAAAAGAAATTTTTGAACGCGCAAGGGGGGTGTTTTTTATTTTTACAAAAAGCCAATAAATCTTCAACCATAAAAGAAGGGTGCAAATGCTCTAAAATCAAGGGGTGTAATTGAGTGGGAGAGATTTTAGAATAGATCGCATCAAAAATTTCATAAGAGATCCCTTGAAGTTTAAGGCTCTCTAAAAGGGGGGTTATATGAGTTTCTTTTAAAGAAAAATTTTGACAGGTTTTTGGGCTTAAATGAATAATAAAAACACGCATGTTAGCCTTAATTCTTAATACAAATAAAATCAATATTAAACAGACTTACATTCTAGCGCAAATTTTAGTAAAATACGCACCATGTTAGATGATATTCCTATTACCATTCAAAAAAGTAAAAAAATCAAAACCCTGAGCTTGAATATCACGCCCTCTTTAGAAGTGTTTCTCAAAATGCCCCATTCTTGCTCTCAAGCCAGAGCGAATGCTTTTTTAAAAGAGCAAGAAATTTGGCTAAAAAAAACCTTTTCAATCATGCAAGAAAAATACTCACTCCTACACGCTAACCTAAAAAATTACAAGGACAAAATCCTCATCTTTGATGAGGTGAAAAACGCTAACGATTACACCTTAAAAGATCTTAAAAAAATCCTAAAAACTTACTTGGATCACAAACTCCCCTTAATCGCGCAAAAAATGCAAACTGCATACACTGGTTTTAATATTAGAAACAACGCCAAGGTTTTAGGGAGCTGCTCTTATCATAACCGCTTGAGTTTTGCGTTATTGTTGATTAGTGCTCAAAAAGAAGCCATTGATTATGTCATCATCCATGAACTCGCCCACACGATCCACAAAAACCATTCTCAAAATTTTTGGCGTTGCGTGGAAATCTTTTGCCCCAATTACCAAACCTTAAGAAATCATTTAAAGCAAAATATTATTTTTTATTCCCAACTGCTCAAACCATTGAAACCCTAAATTTTAAAAATTATAGCTCACATACGCCGTGATGCTCCTAGGAGGAGCGGCTTCTTTACCATTAGGGCTGGTGCCTATCCCGCTAAACCAATATTTCATGTTAAAAATATTATTGACTTGCAAGCTTGCATTCACGCTTTGCTTTTTGCGCTCCCACAAAGTGCTAGAAATTTGCAAATTCCACACCCAATAGTACGGCGTCATGCCCGCTGTTTTGGTAGTGATAGCCCCATTTTTAATCGTGGGCGCATATTGAGTGAAAGGCACGGTGTTTAACACATCGCTATAAGTTCGGCTATAAAAGAAAGAGCTTAACCCAATCGTGGTTTTAGCGTAGGTGTAACTCGCATCTAAAATAAACTGGTGCGGACTCACAAAAGGGAGTTTCTTGCCAAAAATATCTTTTTTAGGCCCTTTAGGATTAGCAGGGTTAGTGACCATCGTGTGGCTGGTGATATTAGCGTCTATGAAAGTGTAAGCCGCATGGAGATTAAGCCCCCTAATAGGCGTGTAATACAATTCCAGCTCCACGCCTTGCGATCTCGCATTGACCGGTTCTTTATTATCCCCATAGCGCCCGGTAAAATAGTGATTCGCAAAAATCACAAAATAATTCGCGTTAAAACTCACTTGATTGTTGAAATAATATCTTGAGCCGCCTTCTATGACATTAAAGATTTGAAAATAATCCGTGCTTGTGCCTGTAAAATTACCAATATTGCTGAATTGGGGCGGAATGTAACTTCTTTGATAGTTGAAATAAAACAACCAATCCTTAATGGGTTTATAGCCGACATTGACTGCCGGATTCCACCAATTATAACGCTCTTTCGTGGTTTTTGGGGTTTGGCCTACCTTAAAAGGAGGAGCGTCTTTTTTTTCATAATTTAAAAAAGTGTATCTCAATCCTGGCGTGATCGTTAGCATGCCGTTATTGAAATTGATTTCATCGCTGACATACACGGCGGTATAATTGTTGAAATTATTGAGTGAAGTTCCTGCATCAAACCCACTGCCATTATTAGGCACGCTAGGGTTTTTCCTAGTGGTGGATCGGCGGTATAAATCTTCGGTTAAAAACCGCATTCCCATGTTAAAAGTTTGTTTGACTTTACCGGTATTGACAACGAGGTTGAGTTTTGGCTCAAAGGCATTCACCACGAAGCGACGGATCTGATCAAAAAATTGCCAGCAAGGGCTATTCGTATCGCTATAAGAATACAAACCGCAATTAGGGTTAGTCGCGCTGATTTCCCCCTTGCCTTTAAAGGGTAAAATCTTGTTTTGACTGCTCATATACACGCTTTGGTATTGGTTGGAAAACCCAAAATCCCTGCTCATGTCATGCGTGAAATAAGTGAATTTAAAATCGCCCCCCACTTTCCTATCCGGATCGCCAAAATAATTTTGATACACGATCCCAAAGCGCTTGGCCCGCCCTCCATCTTGATTGTCAGGGCGCTCGTTGATGAAGCGGTTATAGGCGTAATCTTGAGCGCTCAAAGTGCCTGGATGGTAAGAATTGTATTGATAATACTGGTAATAGGCTTTAAAAGTATTGGTCGCATTGATCTTATAAATCGCATCCAACAAGTAGTTTTGCACCTTTGTAGGGCTATCTTGCCTGAAACCTTGCCCATTAATCCAATTGCCTTGCATGCTAATGCCTATATACTTACCCAACATCCCGGCCGTTCGCCCATAAGTGTTAAACAGCATTTGGTTTCCTAAAGTTTGGGCTAAAGGCTTACCTTTTTCTTTGGGATCTACAAAACCCCCTGTGGATGAGCGCCCCCAAAAAGTGATCCTTTCAGCCGCTTGATTTTCCCACTCTTTTGGGATTTCTTTAGTGATGACATTCACCACGCCTCCAAAAGTGTTAGGGCCGTATTGGACGCTCGTTCCCCCCTTAATCACATCAATCCTATCCACTGACTGGAAAGTTACAGGGAAAATCGCCAGTTCAATATTAGAATACGGCGCACCATAAATGGGGATACCATTGACTAAAATCATGTTCGTGTTGCTATGCCCGTTACCGCCTCCACCAAAACCGCGCACCGAAATTTTAGGCAACACGCCCGTGCCTGTAGCGTCTCTGATTTGAATCCCTGGCACATTTTGCAAAGCGTTTTCAATATTCAAATTACCCGTTTTTTTGAGTTCTTTGTTGGAAATCACCGTGCGAGAGCTTGTGGAATTACGAACCTCTTCGCTTTGCCATGAAAGCGGTGCGCTGGAACTGAATTTTTGCTCGGTGGTTGTAACTTTTTTTAAAAAATGGTGCTTATCTTTCGCGCTCATAAAAGAATTAAAAGTCCAAAAAGTCAAAACGACCGACGCTAAAAAATACGGGGTTTTTACCCTCAAATAACCATTCATTATGATAACCTTTCTTATTTAATTCAAACCGATGCATATTATAAAAATAATTATTATAATTAACTTAAATTTTGAAGTTTGATTCTATTGATTTACAATTTGTTATCAAAACGATTTGAAAAAAGTTTTTAGTGTTTTTATTTTTTTTTGCAAATAGCCGCTAAGCGTTTTTTTTAAAAACAGGATGTTATGGGGGTTTTAGGGCGCGTTATTTATAAATTTGACGGAGAGATCATCACAACCGCTATCGCAAAACCAGCGTCATGGCTGATGCTCGCGCTCAAGCTTTGGATGTTAAAATAATCCATTTTTTCTTTAGAAAGGGTGATTAAGGGGGCGTTTTTAGGGCTTTTAGAAATACGCATATCTAAAAAGCTCAATTCCTTGCCAATGCCTACTTGAAGGGCTTTAGAGCAAGCCTCTTTAAGCGCGAAAAACCCAGCAATCGTGCTTGATTTATCCTTGCATAAAACAATCTCGCTTGGCGATAAAAAACGCTCTAAAAACCTCATTTCAAAGCGTTTCACGCACTTTTCTATCCTAGCAATAGAGACAATATCTACGCCAATCATTTAAAACTATTGGATGATAAAATCAGTGAAAAAGACATTTTTAATAAAGCCATCAATCAAAAACGAATTCAAATGGCTCTTAATTTCATCTTTAAGCTTGTTTTTGCCTTTGTTAGTAACCACTTCTTCCACGCTTTTAGACGATAGAATCTCTATAATCGTGTCCTTAATCGCTGTGTCCTTAACCTTGACTTCATTCAAAAGCTTTTCATTGCTCAATTCTAGCGAAATAGAAGCCTTAAGGTAGCGTCTGCCATTTTGAGAGACCAAATTCACCGCAAAAGGCGCATCAATCGCATACAAAGGCCCAAGCACCAAATATTGCTGGATATTAGAGCCTTCTTTGGCTTCTTGATTTTTGTTCGCCATAGGATTAGCTTGGACTTCTTGGGTGTTTTTAGAAGCGTTTTCTTTGGATTCTTCCTTATTCCCCATAAGCAGCATGATAATCACCCCCACCAATAAAAGCATCACTAACACGCTTCCAATGATGACAAATAAAAGGGTTTTGCTTTTTTTGGGGGGTTGTTGCGCGGTATTTTCTTGTTCTTCTGCCATGCCTATTCCTATTGAAAATAAGTTAAAGTGGTTTTCCCGAATTTTTTCTGTTTGATTATAGCTAAAGTTGTAAGATTTTTAGGCATCTCATGCGCGCTTTCATGCTCAAAAACCACTAAAAGATTTTTTGAATGAGAGCGTTTTAATAACCTTTCTAACGCTTGAAAACATTTTTCATAAATCCCTAAAAACCCGCTTGTTTCAAAAGGAGGATCCAAATAAATAATATTCAAAACGCCATTTTTTAAACCCAGCGTGGGCAAAAGCTTGAAAGCGTCATCTAAAAAGGTTTGAATTTCCATTTCCTTTTTTAAGCGGTTTTTAAAGAGGGCGATATTTTCTAAAAGCGTGGCATGAGCGCTTTTATTTTGCTCAAAAAACACCGCGCTTTTAGCCCCCCTACTCAAAGCCTCTAAACCCATAGAAGCGCTGCCTGAAAACACTTCTATAAAATGCGCTCCTATAATTTCTGCTTGCAAGGTATTAAAAAACGACTCTCTTACGATCGCTTTCGTGGGGCGCGTGCTAGAAATGTTAGGCAAATTCAAGCCCAATCCCTTACAAGCCCCCCCAATAATCTTAAATTTTTTTACTGGCTGATGATTTGGCATAATTTTTGGGTGTATTCTTCTAATAATTGCTGAATCTTTTGCTCTTTAGAAAATTTGATTTCTTCGCATTCTTCGCAAGGTTTTTCACTCTCTTTTAAAGCGCGATAAAAATTTTTTACATCTTCTTTCACGCTCTGTTTGGTGAAAGGCTTTCTTAAGCGTTCTTCTATAAAGCATAGGGGCTTATTAATCTCTAGCGTTTCATCATCGCTTAAAACAAAGTCGCAAACTTCTATAGGAGAGAGGCAACCGCTCAAGTAAAATTCCAAACTCTTTTGGATCAACAAAGACTTACAAGAAAGAAAAATTTTCAAAAAACCCCTTTTACCTCATCAATAGACTTAAATTGTTTCAAATTATAGCAATTCTTTCTTTTAAATACCAATATTAAATAAACTCAAAAATTGTTTCATTTTGTAAAAAAGAAAAATAGAATGTTAAAAATAAAGCTCAAATAACATCTTTTTTTTTTTTGGTATAATGGCCGGCGAAGGTAAGAGCGAAGGGTATTATATTCCTTCCTTCTTTACTATAACTTAGCATTTTAATAAACTTTTTCATTAAAAAAATGTCCTGACGCTCTTACCTTTCCCCTTTAAAAAAACGCAAACTCTTTATTATTATTAATTATTATTAGATTGTCAAAATGCTTTTAATTTACATTTTATTTTTTTTTTTTTCTACAAACTCTAACGCTTTGAAACGCTCCCCTAAACCCCCAGGGCTAATTAGGGGCTTGATTTTAGCCGCTTCTTTTAAATACCTTTCATAACCCACGCTCTTTGAAAATGTTTCTAACAACCCCATAAGCCCCATATCCAGCAAAGCGTTAGCCTGCGATTTGAAGAATGAAAATTGCGCGTGGTGTTTTTCAAACAAAAAGCGCACCAGAGAAAAATTGACATCATAAGTCAAATCGCTTTGCTGATACAAAGAAGCCAGATGGTTTAAAATATCCTTAAAATCCAGCGCTTGGTGGTTTTTAAAAGCCCTTAAATGCATGTCTTTCCTCTCTGTTTCATCGCCATAATCAAAGCTCAAAAACACCCAAGAAGAAGCCTCATCCAATTTTTCTAACAAATCCTTAATGAAAGCCTCTAAAAATAACGGCGCGCACCCTTGTTTTAAATCCAAATTTTTAAGAAGTTCTTTAGTGGGTTCATCAATAGCGCCCCAAACGCCCTGATGATCATGGGTAATAAAAAGCATTTGGTTATCTTTAATGATCTCGCAAGCGAACGCGTCAAACAATTCATTAGAGACAACGAACGCGCTTTCATGCCCCTTGAAATCTAGATCTTTCAGATCGCAGATCATCAGATCCAATTGCGTGGCTTGTTTGAAAATGGTTCGTTGGAGTTTTTGCAATTCCTTTAAAGGCTCGCAGCTGACAAACTCACATTTTTCCATTACGCCCACGCTCAAAGCGTTTAAAAAACTGGCTATATCGCTCAAAAAATACCCATGATGAGAGCCAATTTCTACAATCTTTAAAGGCAACAATAATTTTTCTTCTTCTAAAAGCTTAATGATATAAAACGCCATAGCGCCCCCAAAAAACTTACTCAAAGACACCGAAGTGTAAAAATCCCCTTTTTGACCGATTAGCGCCTTTCTGTAATACCCCTTTTCTCCATAAAGCCACTCTTGCATGTAATTCCCAAACGATCGCATGATTTTCCTTTCATTAAACTCATCTCAATCAACAATAAGAGAGTGCTATTCTAGTCAAAATCGCCTTATTTTTGCGCTATGATATTCAATCATAATGACTTTTTAAAACTAGTTTGAAGGGAGTTTAGAGTTTGGAAATTTTAAGGCGAGAATGCGGGGCGGTGGAAGAAAACGCTTATATTGTGAAGCTTTCTAGTGGGGTAGATTTTATTATTGATCCCGGATTTTCTAGCAGCGAATGGGTGTTAGAAAACGCCAAGAATCCTAAAGCGATTTTAATCACGCATGGGCATTATGATCATGTATGGGATAGCGCTCAATTGTCAAAAACCCTTAAAGACACCCCCATTTACGCCCCCAAAGACGATGTGTTCATGCTAGAAAATGATATTTTCCATTTAGGCATGCCGGTTTTTAGCCCCAATTTTAGCGTGCCTTGCAATAAGGGTTGCACCACTTTAGAGATAGAAAACACTACCATTAAATACTGGCATTTTCCCGGACACACGCCAGGTTGTTCTATCATAGAAATAGAAGGGGTGATTTTTAGCGGGGATTTTATTTTTTATCGCAGCATTGGCCGCTATGATTTCCCTTATTCTAATGAAAAAGACATGAAAGAGTCCCTGTTAAGGTTTCAGAATTTAGATTTCCCTAAAGACATAGAGATTTATCCAGGGCATGGGGATAAAACAAGTTTTTTTGCCGAAAGAGAGCATTCTAAAATTTGGGTTTCAAGGATGGCTTAATTGCTAAGCCGGCTAGACAAAGAGCGTTATTTGCGCCATATCATGCTAGAAGATGTGGGCGAAGAAGGCCAATTGAAGCTTTTAAAATCTAGCGTTTTAGTCATTGGAGCTGGAGGGCTTGGATCAGCGGTTTTGATGTATTTGTGTGCCGCTGGGATAGGAAAAATAGGTATTGTGGATTTTGATGTGGTGGATATGAGTAATTTGCAACGCCAAATCATCCATTCACAGGATTTTTTAAACCAACCTAAAGCCTCTAGCGCGAAAGCGCGCTTAAAACGACTCAATGCGGGTATTGAAATAGAGGCTTTTGAAGAACGCTTTAAGGCTCATAACGCTCTTTCTCTTATAGAACCTTATGATTTTATCATAGACGCTACAGACAATTTTAACGCTAAATTTTTGATCAATGACGCTTGCGTGTTAGCCCAAAAACCCTATTCGCATGCCGGGGTTTTAAAATACAGGGGGCAAAGCATGAGCGTTTTACCCCATAGTGCATGCTTAGCGTGCGTTTTTGATAAGCCCCCTAAAAAGGGATTAAATCCTACTTCAGGGCTTTTTGGGGTCTTACCTGGGGTTTTAGGGTGTATCCAAGCGAGCGAATGCCTTAAATATTTTTTAGGGTTTGAAACTTTACTTATAAATACTTTACTTATAGCCGATATTAAAACGATGGATTTTAAAAAAATTCAAGCACCCAAAAACCCTGAATGTAGGGTTTGTGGCACGCATAAAATCACGCATTTACAGGATTATGAAATTTAGATTAAGGGGTAAGTTTTGGATTTATCAACCATACTAGGCTTGGTATTGGCGGTCGCTTCTATTTCGTTAGGCGATATTTTAGAAGATGGCAACCCGTTGCACATTATCCATTTGAGTTCAGTTATTATCATTGTGCCTACTTCGCTTTTTGCCGCCATGACAGGCACGCATGCTCGTTACGTGAAAGCCGCTTACAAAGAGATAAAAATTGTTTTTTTAAACCCTAAAATCAATTTAAACGAAACCATTAAAAATTTAGTGGAATTAGCCACTCTGGCTAGAAAAGATGGGGTGTTGAGTTTGGAGGGGCGGGTGGCGCAAATTGAAGACGATTTCACCCGTAATGGTTTGTCTATGATCATAGATGGCAAGGATTTAAAATCCGTTAAGGAAAGCTTAGAAATCAGCATTGAAGAAATGGAAGAGTATTACCACGGCGCCGCTCATTATTGGGAGACGGCCGGTGAGACCGCTCCTACTATGGGGTTAGTGGGGGCGGTTATGGGGCTTATGTTAGCCTTGCAAAAACTAGACAACCCGGCTGAAATGGCAGCAGGGATCGCTGGGGCTTTTACGGCCACTGTTACAGGGATTATGTGTGCTTATGCGATTTTTGGCCCTTTTGGGCATAAGCTCAAAGCTAAATCTAAAGACATTATCAAAGAAAAAACCGTTCTTTTAGAGGGGATTTTAGGCATCGCTAATGGGGAAAACCCAAGGGATTTAGAAAACAAACTCTTAAACTACATCGCTCCCGGTGAGCCTAAAAAATCTCAATTTGAGGGCTAAACATGGCTAAGAAAAACAAACCCACCGAATGCCCCGCCGGCGAAAAATGGGCGGTTCCTTATGCGGACTTTTTGTCGTTGTTGCTCGCGCTTTTTATCGCTCTTTATGCCATTTCAGCGGTCAATAAATCCAAAGTGGAAGCCTTAAAAACCGAATTTATTAAGATTTTTAATTACGCTCCTAAGCCAGAGGCGATGCAGCCGGTTGTAGTGATCCCCCCTGATTCAGGGAAAGAAGAAGAGCAAATGGCGAGCGAAAGCTCCAAACCGGCTTCGCAAAATACCGAAACAAAAGCCACTATCGCTCGCAAAGGCGAAGGCAGTGTTTTAGAGCAAATTGATCAAGGCTCTGTTTTAAAGCTCCCCTCTAGTTTATTATTTGAAAACGCCACTTCAGACGCCATCAATCAAGACATGATGCTTTATCTTGAACGGATCGCTAAAATCATTCAAAAACTCCCTAAAAGAGTGCATATCAATGTGAGAGGTTTTACGGATAATACGCCTTTAAATAAAACCCGTTTTAAAAGCCACTATGAATTAGCCGCCAATCGTGCTTATAGGGTGATGAAAGTCCTTATACAATACGGCGTGGATCCTAACCAATTGTCTTTTTCTTCTTACGGATCTACAAACCCTATCGCGCCTAATGACTCCCTAGAAAACAGAATGAAAAACAATCGTGTGGAAATCTTTTTTTCAACCGATGCGAACGATTTGAGTAAGATCCATTCTATTTTAGATAATGAGTTCAACCCCCACAAACAGCAAGAATGAATCGCATGAAACGAATTTTTTTGTCAATCTTTTTGTTGTTAGCGAGCCTTATCGCTAGAGAAAAGGACGCTTCTTCAAACCTTTTTGATTTGATTGATAAGGGGATCAACAGAGAACAAGAATTAAAAGAGCAGGAGCAAAAAACGCGCTTAAAACTGGCTCAAAGCCCTTTAGTGGCTTTAGAGATTGTCCCCCAAGAAACGCCCTATTTAGAATGGCAAGGGGCTAGGGAGTCGTATTATTTAAAGGTGAGCGCTGTCGTGGAGAGCGTGGTTATCTTAAAAATTGACATCAATCAAGGGCGTTCTTGCTCGCTCTACCCCACGCCTAAAAGCGTTTCTTTAGTGAGGAACCAAAGCGTAGCCTATGAAATTTTATGCGAAAACCAGCCCCTATGGATAGAAGTAAGCACGAATTTAGGCAAACGCACCTTTCAGTTTTAACTTATAACCAACATTAAAGAATGCCTTTAGCATTTTAAAACCCCTTTATTCAAATAAGTTTGGTTATAATGCCAAGCATGGGCGTTTTTAAACAATTGATCAAAGAATTGTATGAATGGTTGCTCCATTCTATAGATGTGGCTACGCAGCATTTAGTTGCCATAGTGTTAAAAATAAGCGTGGTAAAATATTTGATAAAAGAATTTCATGATCGCTTCATTTATTTTATAGATTTGATTGCGCAACATTTTATCATCGTTGCGCTTTCTAGTCTTCTCGTGTTGGTGTTTGGGGTTTTGATTGGGGTTTTTGTGTTTTATAACTCAAAGGCCAGGGCGTTCTTGCTCCCTGTGGTGAATTTCCTCTACACCATCCCATCGCTTGCGTTATTCGCGTTATTCATTCCTGTGATTGGGGTGGGGTTAAAAAACGCGCTTTTAGTGTTGGTCTTATACGGCTTATTACCCATTGTCCATAGCACTTATAACGCTTTAAAAGAGGTGCGAGAAGAGGTCATTAAGGCCGCTATCGGGCTAGGGTGTAACCCCAAAGAATTGTTTTTTAAAGTGCACTTCTTGCTCGCTATCCCCCAAATTTTAGCGGGTTTAAGGATTGCGGTAGTAATGTTAGTGGCGATGGCTGGGATTGGGGCGCTCATTGGGGCTGGAGGCTTAGGGCAGGCGATCTTTAGAGGGCTAAACACGCAAAACACCACGCTTTTAGTGGCGGGTAGTTTGATCATAGCTCTTTTTAGTGTTTTAGCGGATCAATTTGTGAGCGTCTTTCAACATGAAAACGCCTTGCAACGCCTATTTTCTCAAAACGCCACCCAAAAACAAAAAAGAAGAGTTTATACTAATTTAGCGGTGTTTCTTTTGTTATTGCTAGCGAGCGCTTTATGGCTCATTCCTAGAAACGCCATAGAAGAAAAGCCCTTAGTCGTGGCTACAAAACCTAGCAGCGAGCAGTATATTTTGGGCGAGATTTTAAGCCTTTTGTTAGAAAAACACCATATTCCTATCAAGCGGGCGTTTGGCATTGGTGGGGGGACGATGAATATCCATCCGGCATTAATTAGAGGCGATTTTGATTTGTATGTGGAATACACCGGCACCGCTTGGGTGAACACGCTCAAAAACCCTTTGACTCAAAAAGTGGATTTTGAAACGATTAAAAAGCGTTATGAGAAGGAATTTAATCTTTTGTGGGTGGGGCTTTTGGGCTTTAACAACACCTATTCCTTAGCGATTTCTAAAGAAGACGCTCAAAAATACGCGATTGAAACTTTCAGCGATTTAGCCTTTCATAGCCAAAATTTTGATTTTGGAGCGGAGTTTGACTTTTTTGAAAGAGAGGACGCTTTTAAGGGCTTAGTGAAAGCTTATCGCTTTCATTTTAGAAGTTTGCATGAAATGGATATTAATTTGCGTTATAAAAGTTTTGAATCCCATAAGATCAACGCTTTAGATGTCTTCACCACAGACGCTCAAATCAAAGAGTTGGATTTAAAGGTGCTTAAGGACGATAAAGGGTTTTTCCCCAATTATCAGGCCGGTATTGTCATCAGAAAAGAAATAGTAAAAAAGTATCCTGAAGCACTAGAAATCTTAGAAAAATTGGATTCAAAAATTAGTGATGAAATGATGCAAGATTTAAACTATCAGGTGGAAGTGTTGAAAAAAAGCCCTAAAATCGTAGCTAAAGATTTTTTAGAAAGCTTGGGGTTATAGCATGAAAGAAATCGTCAAAATAGAGAATGTGTCTTTTAACTACCACAATCGCGCTGTTTTTAAGGATTTCAATTTAAGCATTGAAAAAGGGGATTTTTTATGCGTTTTAGGGGAGAGCGGGAGCGGCAAAAGCACGCTTTTAGGCTTGATTTTAGGGCTTTTAAAACCTAATCTTGGGAGCGTTAAAATCTTTAATGAGACCCTTTCAAACAACGCTTTTTTACGCCAAAAAATAGGCTATATCGCTCAAGGCAATTCCTTATTTTCTCATTTAAACGCCATGCAAAACATGACTTTTTGCCTTAATTTACAAGGCATAGACAAACAAGCCGCTCAAAAAGAAGCCAAAGCCTTAGCGTTAAAAATGGGGTTAGAGGAGAGCCTTATGGATAAATTCCCCAATGAATTGAGCGGGGGGCAAGCCCAAAGAGTGGGCATTATTAGGGGGATTATCCACAAGCCAGAACTCATTTTATTAGATGAGCCTTTTAGTGCTTTAGATAGTTTTAATCGTAAGAATTTGCAGGATCTCATCAAAGAGATACACCAAAATTCTTGCGCTACTTTCATTATGGTAACGCATGATGAAAGCGAGGCACAAAAGTTAGCCACAAAAACCCTAGAAATCAAAGCCCTTAAACAAGGGCAATGATTTTAAGGCTCGTTTAAAAATTCTGGCGTGGTGTTGTTGGTGGGCGTTTGCATAGAAGAATTAGAGCTGTTTGAAGTTTTTTTAGTGGGTTTTTCATTGAATGGGGGGGCTTTATAGCCACAAGCTTGAATGGTTATTGCCATAAGCGTTAAAAAGCATGTTAAGATCAGTTTATGGAACAAAATATTTTCTCCTTACTCATCCAAAAAAAGTCTTATAAAAAGCTTGAAACTCTTTTGAAACTCAAAAAGCTTAAGGTTTTTATGCCTTTAAGTTTACAAAAAAATTTGCTTTTTATCTTCATAAAAGATTCTAAATTGCTTTTTGCGTTTAAAGATCTTTGGGCGTGTAAGGAATTTAACCAGCGAGTCGCTAAAGAAATCAGTCATTTTTTAACCACGCAAGGGCATGCTTGTGGGCTTGATGGGTTAGATGCGTTAGAAATTGTGGCTTATGTGCCTAAAGATTCACTAGAAAAGGCCAATTTTTATACACCCATTAAAAAGCAAGCCCAATTTTATCGCCCCAGCGCCTTAGGGTTGTTCCATAACCCCATTAAAGACACTCGTTTGCATGAATGTTTTGAAAAAGCACGCTCTTTGATCCACTACCAACGCGGTTTTTTTGAGGAATGAATGGCTGATTTATTGTCCAGTTTAAAAAACCTTTCTAATAGCAGTGGCGTGTATCAATATTTTGATAAAAACCGCCAACTACTCTACATCGGTAAAGCGAAAAACTTAAAAAAGCGCATCAAAAGCTATTTTTCTATCCATAATAATGAAATCACGCCCAACCATCGTGCAAGTTTGCGCATTCAAATGATGGTCAAACAAATCGCTTTTTTAGAAACGATTTTAGTAGAAAACGAGCAAGACGCTTTGATTTTAGAAAATTCTTTAATCAAACAGCTCAAACCCAAATACAACATTCTTTTAAGAGACGATAAAACTTACCCTTATATTTACATGGATTTTTCCACTGATTTCCCTATCCCTTTAATCACACGAAAAATTTTAAAACAGCCTGGCGTTAAGTATTTTGGCCCCTTTACTAGCGGGGCTAAAGATATTTTGGATAGTTTGTATGAATTGCTCCCTTTAGTCCAAAAGAAAAATTGCATTAAAGATAAAAAGGCATGCATGTTTTATCAAATAGAGCGTTGTAAAGCCCCATGCGAGAACAAAATCACCAAAGAAGAGTATTTAAAAATCGCTAAAGAATGTTTAGAAATGATTGAAAATAAAGACAAGCTCATCAAAGAACTTCAATTAAAAATGGATCGCCTTTCTAGTAATTTGCGTTTTGAAGAAGCTCTAATCTATAGAGATAGGATTTCTAAAATCCAAAAAATCGCCCCTTTCACTTGCATGGATTTAGCCAAACTCTATGATTTGGATATTTTTGCTTTTTATGGCAAAAACAACAAGGCGGTGTTGGTGAAAATGTTCATGCGTGGGGGTAAAATCATTTCTTCAGCGTTTGAAAAAATCCACTCCCTCAATGGGTTTGACACTGATGAAGCGATGAAACAAGCCATTATCAACCATTACCAATCGCATTTGCCTTTGATGCCTGAACAAATTCTATTGAGCGCTTGCTCTAACGAAGCGCTTAAAGAATTGCAAGAATTTATCTCTCATCAATATTCTAAAAAAATCGCTCTTAGCATTCCTAAAAAAGGCGATAAGCTCGCTTTAATAGAAATCGCTATGAAAAACGCTCAAGAGATTTTTAGCCAAGAAAAAACCTCTAATGAAGATCGGATTTTAGAAGAAGCGCGATCGCTTTTCAATTTAGAGTGCGTGCCTTATAGGGTGGAAATCTTTGACACAAGCCACCATGCCAACAGCCAATGCGTGGGGGGAATGGTCGTGTATGAAAACAACGCCTTTCAAAAAGACTCTTATCGGCGCTACCATTTAAAAGGCTCTAACGAATACGATCAAATGAGCGAATTGCTCACCAGAAGGGCTTTAGACTTTGCCAAAGAGCCACCGCCTAATTTGTGGGTGATCGATGGAGGGAGGGCGCAATTAAACATCGCTTTAGAAATTTTAAAAAGCAGCGGGAGTTTTGTAGAAGTGATCGCTATTTCTAAAGAAAAAAGGGATTCTAAAGCTTATCGTTCTAAAGGGGGCGCTAAAGACATTATCCATACGCCTAGCAATACTTTTAAATTGCTCCCTAGCGACAAACGCTTGCAGTGGGTGCAAAAATTGCGCGATGAAAGCCACCGGTATGCGATAAACTTCCACAGATCCACTAAACTTAAAAACATGAAACAAATCGCTCTCTTAAAAGAAAAGGGCATAGGAGAAGCCAGCGTGAAAAAATTGTTGGATTATTTTGGGAGTTTTGAAGCGATAGAAAAAGCGAGCGAACAAGAAAAAAACGCCGTTTTAAAAAAACGAATTTAAAGGAAAAGACATGAAAAAAAGATTGAATATAGGGCTTGTGGGTTTAGGGTGTGTGGGGAGCGCGGTCGCTAAAATCTTACAAGAAAATCAAGAAATCATCAAAGACAGAGCCGGCGTGGAAATTAAAATTAAAAAAGCGGTGGTGCGAGACGTGAAAAAGCACAAAGGCTATCCTTTTGAAATCAGTGATGATTTAGAAAGCCTAATAGAAGATAAAGAGATTGATCTTATCGTGGAGCTTATGGGTGGGGTGGAAGCGCCTTATCTTTTAGCTAAAAAAACTTTAGCCAAACAAAAAGCCTTCGTTACAGCCAATAAAGCCATGTTAGCGTACCACCGCTATGAATTAGAGCAAACCGCTAAAAACACCCCCATAGGCTTTGAAGCGAGCGTGTGTGGGGGTATCCCTATTATCAAGGCTTTAAAAGACGGCTTGAGCGCTAATCATATCCTTTCTTTTAAAGGGATTTTAAACGGCACGAGCAATTACATTTTAAGCCAGATGTTTAAAAATCAAGCGAGCTTTAAGGACGCTTTGAAAGACGCGCAACGTTTAGGCTATGCGGAATTGAACCCTGAATTTGACATTAAGGGCATTGATGCGGCGCACAAATTATTGATTTTAGCGTCTTTAGCGTATGGCATTGATGCGAAATTAGAAGAAATCTTGATTGAAGGCATTGAAAAAATAGAGCCAGACGACATGGAATTTGCAAAAGAGTTTGGTTATAGCATTAAACTTTTAGGCATCGCTAAAAAACACCCAGATTGCATTGAATTAAGGGTGCATCCAAGCATGATTAAAAATGAATGCATGCTCTCTAAAGTGGATGGAGTGATGAACGCTATCAGCGTTATAGGGGATAAGGTGGGCGAGACTTTGTATTATGGGGCTGGGGCTGGGGGAGAGCCTACCGCAAGCGCGGTCATTAGCGATATTATAGAAATCGCAAGGAAAAAAAGCTCTTTAATGCTAGGCTTTGAAACCCCTCAAAAACTCCCCCTAAAACCCAAAGAAGAAATCCAATGCGCTTATTATGCACGTTTGTTAGTGAGCGATGAAAAAGGGGTTTTTTCTCAAATTAGCGCGATTTTAGCCCAAAATGATATTTCGCTCAACAATGTCTTACAAAAAGAAATCCCGCATTCCAACAAGGCTAAAATCTTATTTTCCACGCACACCACCAACGAAAAGTCTATGCTGAACGCCCTTAAAGAGCTTGAAAATCTACAAAGCGTGTTGGATACCCCTAAAATGATCCGTTTGGAAAATTGATGCGCTTTTTGAATAACAAACATAGAGAAAAGGGCTTGAAGGCTGAAGAAGAAGCTTGCGGATTTTTAAAAACGCTGGGTTTTGAAATGGTGGAAAGGAACTTTTTTTCACAATTTGGCGAAATTGATATTATCGCTTTGAAAAAAGGGGTTTTGCATTTCATTGAAGTCAAAAGCGGGGAAAATTTTGATCCCATTTATGCGATCACGCCGAGCAAATTAAAAAAGATGATCAAAACGATCCGCTGTTATTTGTCTCAAAAAGATCCTAATAGTGATTTTTGCATTGACGCTCTCATTGTGAAAAAAGGTAATTTTGAGCTTTTAGAAAATATCACTTTTTAGATTTTTACAGAAAATAAATGCGTTTTCATTAACATTATTAAGCTAATATAATTCTCGTTAATCAAAATCATAGAATAATTAGGAGTAACCAATGAGTCACTATATTGAATTAACTGAAGAAAATTTTGAAAGCACCATTAAAAAAGGGGTTGCGTTAGTGGATTTTTGGGCGCCATGGTGTGGTCCTTGCAAGATGCTATCCCCTGTGATTGATGAACTGGCTAGCGAATATGAAGGTAAGGCTAAGATTTGTAAAGTCAATACCGATGAGCAAGAAGAATTGAGCGCGAAATTTGGCATTAGAAGCATTCCTACCCTTTTATTCACAAAAGATGGCGAAGTCGTCCATCAGCTGGTGGGCGTGCAAACTAAAGTCGCTTTAAAAGAACAATTGAACAAACTTTTAGGCTAGTGGCCATGATAGATTGCGCGATTATTGGAGGTGGTCCTGCAGGCTTGAGTGCGGGGCTTTATGCCACTAGAGGCGGTGTTAAAAACGCCGTTTTGTTTGAGAAAGGAATGCCTGGGGGGCAAATCACTAGCAGTAGCGAGATTGAAAACTATCCGGGCGTGAAGGAAGTGGTGAGCGGGTTGGATTTCATGCAACCATGGCAAGAGCAATGCTTTCGCTTTGGCTTAAAGCACGAAATGACCGCCATTCAAAGGGTTTCTAAAAAAGACTCTCATTTTGTTATTTTGGCAGAAGACGGCAAGACTTTTGAAGCTAAAAGCGTGATCATCGCTACCGGCGGTAGCCCTAAACGCACAGGCATTAAAGGCGAGTCAGAATATTGGGGCAAAGGCGTTAGCACTTGTGCGACATGCGATGGCTTCTTTTATAAAAATAAGGAAGTAGCGGTGCTTGGTGGGGGCGATACTGCCGTAGAAGAGGCGATTTATTTAGCCAATATCTGCAAAAAAGTCTATCTTATCCACAGGAGAGATGGCTTTAGGTGTGCACCCATCACTTTAGAGCATGCTAAAAAGAACGATAAAATTGAGTTTTTAACCCCTTATGTGGTGGAAGAAATCAAAGGCGATAGTGCCGGTGTGTCTTCTTTGAGCGTTAAAAATACAGCCACTAACAAAACAAGCGAATTGGTTGTGCCGGGGCTTTTTGTTTTTGTGGGTTATGATGTGAATAATGCGGTATTGAAGCAAGAAGACGGCTCCATGCTGTGCAAATGCGATGAATACGGCTCAATAGTCGTGGATTTTTCCATGAAAACAAATATTCAAGGTTTGTTTGCAGCGGGAGATATTCGCATTTTTGCCCCTAAACAAGTAGTTTGTGCGGCAAGCGATGGTGCTACGGCGGCTTTAAGCGTGATTTCTTATTTAGAACACCATTAAAATTATGGCTTGTAATCCTAGATTTAGGGTTATGGGCTTTTGCTCCAAACATTCATTTGACTCTTCAAAGCTTATAAAGTATTTTAGTTTTTTGTTTAATTGCAATGCGATTTCGTTCTCTTGCTTTATTTTAATTAAATATTGATCACAAAATTTAAAAACGCTTAAAACATTTTTTACAATCAATATAATAAAAGAACTTGTTTGATCAAAAAAGCGCTCCTTAGGAGGTTGTGGGGATTTAGTTGGGGGTTGTAGGGGGGAGAACTATTTTAATACCCCCTATTCTCTTAAGAGTTTTATTGTAAAACAGAGCCTAAAAACGATATACTCTATTAAAAATTATGGGAGTCTAAGCTTTGCGTGTTTTTATCATTTCTTTAAATCAAAAAGTGTGCGATAAATTTGGTTTGGTTTTTAGAGACACCACGACTTTACTCAATAGCATCAATGCTACCCACCACCAAGCGCAAATTTTTGATGCGATTTATTCTAAAACTTTTGAAGGCGGGTTGCACCCCTTAGTGAAAAAGCATTTACACCCTTATTTCATCACGCAAAATATCAAAGACATGGGGATTACAACCAATCTCATCAGTGAGGTTTCTAAGTTTTATTACGCTTTAAAATACCATGCGAAGTTTATGAGCTTGGGGGAGCTTGGGTGCTATGCGAGCCATTATTCCTTGTGGGAAAAATGCATAGAGTTAGGTGAGCCTATTTGTATTTTAGAAGACGATATAACCTTGAAAGAGGATTTTAAAGAGGGCTTGGATTTTTTAGAAAAACACATCCAAGAGTTAGGCTATATCCGCTTGATGCATTTATTGTATGATGCCAGTGTAAAAAGTGAGCCTTTAAACCATAAAAACCACGAGATACAAGAGCGTGTGGGGATTATTAAAGCTTATAGCGAAGGGGTGGGGACGCAAGGCTATGTGATCACGCCTAAGATTGCCAAAGTTTTTTTGAAACACAGCCGAAAATGGGTTGTTCCTGTGGATACGATAATGGACGCTACTTTTATCCATGGCGTGAAAAATTTGGTGTTACAACCTTTTGTGATCGCTGATGATGAGCAAATCTCTACGATAGCGCGAAAAGAAGAACCCTATAGCCCTAAAATCGCTCTAATGAGAGAACTCCATTTCAAATATTTGAAATATTGGCAGTTTGTATAAATGAAAATTGTAAAAAATACTAACGAGCGTTTTAAAGCTTTAGCTGCCCCTATTTGATTAGAATAAAGCTCGTTTTTAACCGCTTTTAAGAATGGATTACAATCTTTAAATGGATTTTAAAAGGGTTTTAACCCCTTTTAGCTTCTATAAGCAATCTAAATAAGACGCATTAAGAGAATGAAGTGCATTAGAAAATTATTTCTAATTTTCTAATGTTATTAAGATTTTTTAGGATTGGCTTCGGTTACCCTAATCGTTCTGCCCATAAAATCCGTATTGTCTAATTTAGCGATTGCTTCGCTAACGCCCTCTTCTTGCATTTCTACAAAGCCAAAACCTTTAGGTTTCTTCGTTTCTCTGTCATAAATCAGCTTGACATTAAAAACTTTGCCAAATTGACTGAAAAGCTCCTTGACTTGCTCACTGGTAGCGCTATAAACCAAATTCCCTACATAAATGTTTTTCAAGATAAAATTCTCCGGTAAAAAAATGACAACATACCCATAAGAATATGAAAAAGTTATAAAAAAGTAACACTTCTAAAACCCAAACACATCCAAAACAGAAGTATGGTGGATTTTATCTAATGATTGCTTAAAAAATTATAAAAGCTATTAAAATTGGGTATTGATAATAAAATAGAACTTACACAAGCAAGCGGTAATTTTAAAAAGCGTTATCAAAGAATAAGCATGGTTTCAAAACCACCCCCCTATCCTTTTAAAAGCTTTACCATAAAACAAAGTTTTAAAAACAATATTAAAGCCAAACAAAAATATTTATTTAATGCCCCTCATCGGTTAAAACAGCCCCTGCCAAATACACATAAGTAAGGATCATGAAAACAAAAGCTTGCAAAATCCCCATGAAAAACAAAACCATAAAGGGCGCTACAGGAATAGCCCAAGGCACTAATAAGAGCATGATGAGTAAGAACATGTCATCGCCCTTGATATTCCCAAACAAACGAAACGATAAAGACACGATCCTAGAAAAATGTGAAATGATTTCAATAGGGAACATGAAAGGCGCGAGCCACTTCACAGGACCTGCAAAATGGGCGAAATATTTAAAAAAGCCTTGCACCCTAATGCCTTCAAAATGGTAATAAAAAAACACAATCAGCGCTAAAACCAGCGTAAAACTCCAACTAGCCGTGGGGGATTCAAAACCAGGAATGATGCCTATCATGTTAGAAAAAAAGACATACAAAGCGATCGTGCCAGCTAGGGGGAAGTATTTGCGGGCCAATTCTTCGCCTATAATATCCTTAGCCACGCTTAAAATCGCGCTAATAATGCTTTCATACACATTTTGCAAACCCATAGGCACCATCTGCATTTTGCGCGATGCACCAAGAGAAATGAAAAACATTAAAACCGCTGTCAAAACAACGAAAAAACCGGTGATAAAATCATGATTGGAGCTAAAAAAATTAGCAATAGTAAATACTCTGTGTTCCATGAAAAAGTTTCTCTAAGCCTTATTGAAAATTTTCTTAATTGTAGCAATTAAGTTTTAAAAACTCATTAAACCAAGCTTTTTAACGAGTTTTTTAACGATTTGTCTTGCTTTCTTTTAAAATTCACCCATAATAATTAGGGGCTTCTTTAGTAATATCCACGCCATGCACATGGCTTTCTTTCAACCCCGCGCTAGTGATTTCTACAAATTCAGCGTTTTGATACAATTCCAAAATATTTTTCGCCCCCTGATACCCCATAGAAGAGCGCACGCCCCCCACTAATTGGAAAATCATATCTGAAACCTTACCACGATAAGGCACACGCCCTTCAATGCCTTCAGGGACTAATTTTTCACTCGCTACGCCCTCTTGAAAATACCTATCAGAACTCCCTTTAGTCATAGCCCCAATGCTGCCCATGCCCCTATAACTTTTATATTGCCTCCCTTGATAGATCATAAAATCCCCAGGAGATTCTTCTGTGCCAGCGAGTAAAGAGCCTATCATCACGCTTGATGCCCCTAAAGCCAAAGCTTTAGCCACATCGCCTGAATAACGGATCCCTCCATCTGCAATCACAGGAATATCAAATTTAGACGCCACTTCTACGCAATTATCAATCGCGCTCACTTGAGGCATTCCCACTCCAGCCACAATCCTAGTGGTGCAAATGCTTCCTGGCCCAATCCCCACTTTAATAGCGTCCGCTCCCGCGCTAATCAAATCGCTTGTGGCCTCTTTAGTTACCACATTCCCTACAATCACATCCACCATCAAGCTTTTTTTAATCTCTTCTAAAGTGTGTAAAATATTCGCCGAATGCCCATGCGCGCTATCCAACACCAACGCATCCACCCCAGCCTTAACTAACATTTCAGCCCTATCTAGTTGCCCCACTCCAATAGCCGCCCCCACTCTTAATCTCCCAAAATCATCTTTATTGGCCTCAGGGTATTCAATGCGTTTTTGAATGTCCTTGATCGTAATCAAGCCTTTTAGAACATTATCTTTATCCACAATAGGCAATTTTTCAATCTTATGCTTGTGCATCAAATCGCTCGCTTCATCTAAACTAATGCCCACATGAGCGGTAACTAAAGGCATTTTAGTCATCACATCGCCCACTTTTTTACTCAAATCCGTTTCAAAACGCACATCTCTGTTGGTTAAAATCCCAATCAATAACCCCCTATCATCTACCACAGGCACGCCTGAAATCTTGTAATTATCCGCTATAGCCTTAGCGTCCGCTAGCGTTTTGTGCGCGTGGATAAAAATAGGATCATTAATCACCCCGCTCTCACTTTTTTTCACCTTAGCGATTTCTTTAACTTGCGTTTCAATGTCCATGTTTTTATGCACAATGCCAATCCCCCCAAGGCGCGCCATAGCGATAGCGGTTTTATGCTCCGTAACCGTATCCATAGCCGCACTAATAAAGGGGATATTCAAACGAATGTTTTTAGTCAAGCGAGATTTTAAGCTCACATCTTTAGGTAAAACGCTAGATTTTCTAGGCACCATCAACACGTCTTCAAAAGTCAAAGCTCTTTGTAAAATTCTCATTTTGTATCCTTAATCTAATTTTAAATCCAATTCCTGCTCTAAAGCGTAGGAAACATCTAAAAGGCTTTGCTCATCAAAAGCCTTAGCAATGAATTGCATCCCTATGGGCAAGCCTAAAGGATCTTTAGCGACCGGCAAAGAAAGGGCTGGCAAACCGCTCAAATTCGCTCCGATCGTGTAAATATCGCTCAAATACATTTCTAAAGGGCTTGCATGGTAGTTGAATAAGTGGGCGGTCGTGGGAGCTACAGGAGTGAAAATCAAATCCACTTCTTCAAAAATCTTGTTGTATTGCTCTTTGATTGTCAAACGCATTTGTTGGGCTTTCAAATAATAAGCGTCATAATACCCGCTGCTTAAAACAAAATTCCCTAACATGATACGGCGCTTCACCTCATCGCCAAAACCTTCACTGCGGCTTTTAAGATACAATTCTTTCAAATCTTTAATATTTTGAGCCCTTCTCCCATAACGCACCCCATCAAATCTAGCCAGATTGGAGCTCGCTTCAGCCATGCTAATAATATAATAGATCGAGATTTGATAATGCGAATCCAACATCTTTTTTTCTACAATTTCATGCCCCATTTCTTTCAAGGCTTTAAGGGTGTTTTCATAAGCGAGTTGCACTTCATGGCTCGCATCTTTAATGTGATCCCTTAAAATAGCGATTTTAAAGCGTCTGTCTCTGTTAAGATTTTTAAAAGTTTGCGTGGGTTTGAGATTCGCGCTCGTAGAGTCCTTACTATCATACCCGCTAATTGCATCAAACAAAATAGAAGCGTCCTCTACATTTTGCGTGATAGGCCCGATTTGATCAAAACTAGAACAATATGCAATCAAACCATAACGGCTCACTCTCCCATAAGTGGGCTTTAACCCCACACACCCGCAATAGCTTGCTGGCTGCCTAATGGACCCGCCCGTATCGCTCCCTAAAGCCGCTACTGCTAAGCCGCCGGCCACCGCTGCCGCACTCCCCCCGCTACTCCCTCCAGGCACTCTGTTTTTATCTCGTGGGTTTTTAGTGATGCCATAGCAACTAGACTCCGTGGTGCTTCCCATTGCAAACTCGTCCATGTTAGAAAGCCCAAACCCTGCCATGCTGTTTTGGTGCAAGTTTTCAATCACGCTCGCACAATAAGGGGCGACATAGCCTTTTAAAATCTTACTGGAGCAAGTAATCTCCCACCCCTTGACGCTGATATTGTCTTTAATAAGGATAGGCACACCCTTAGCACTAGCGCCATTAAGACTAGGGGCTTTAATGTAAGCGTTCAAATCTGAAGCTCTAACCTTAGCGTCAATTTCGTTTTTAAGGGTTTCTAATTCATCTTGGGATAAAGAAAGGGCTTGTTTTAAAGTGATCATGTTTTAGCCTTACAAAAAATTTAATGGTAGTTTAACATGCTTACACACAAAACGAGCTTATAAGAGCGTTTTTAAAAAACATTCAACTCGCTTGTTTAAATCTTTTAAACTAGAACTATTGTCTATAACATAATCGCTCATGGCGCGTTTTTGCTCTATATCCATTTGGCAATTTAATCGTTGCAAGATTTCAGTTTCTTTGAGTTTGTCTCGCTCTAAAAGGCGCTCAATTTGTAAAGCCCTAGGCGCATAGATTAAAACCACTTTACTCACAGGGTAGCGCTCTTTTCCCCCCACTTCAAAAAACAAAGGAATGTCTAAAAAATACGCTTGGTGGTTTTTTTCTAATTCGCGCGCTTTTTTGAGCATGCATTCACGAATCAAGGGGTGCAAAAAATCCTCTAGCCATTTTAACTCCTTAGAGTCTTTAAACACGATCGCGCCAAGTTTTTTTCTGTCAAGAATATCCTTTTCTAAAATACTTGATCCAAAATGTTGGGCGATCTCTAGCCGATGCTCTTGCAACAATTGATGGGCGATTTTATCCGCATCTAAGATTTCATAGCCTTGCGATTGCAATAATTTAATGGTGGTGCTTTTACCGGTGCCTATCCCCCCTGTGAGAGCGATAGCGTTTTTTAAAACCATTTTAAGATTTGATATTCTCTTTAAGGATTTCTTGTAGATTTTTAGGGAGAGCGAATGCGGCCCTGTGAATGTCTTCATTATAGTATCTCACGCTTTTTAGCGCTTCTATTTTTGGTGCGATCAAATCTTTTAGGGGGTGGGTTTTTAAAGATGCATAAATATAACCCTTATTGCTCAAAATCCTTAAAGGCGCTACAAAAGGCATGACAACAGAAAAAAACTCGCCCATGTTTTTAAGGGCGTTTTGCATGCTCACATGCTCTAATAACGGGTGTTTGGCTACCGAAATGAACACGCCATCTTCTTTAAGCATTCTTTTTAAACCATCAATTTTATGCTTGTCCGGCTCTTGCAAGCAAAGAATTAAATCGTATTTTTTAATGTCTAAATCTAAAAGTTGTTTGGCATGCGTGAAATTCTTATTGTTTTTCACTTCATGGAAATGGGGGAAAAAACTAATAAAACTATCCAAGATCTTTTCATCTGCTTGCACAAAATCCACATGCGCATCGTATCTAAAAAGCTGGTGGACCAATTCCAAATCAAACCCATCTACAATCAAAACTTCTTTAAGCTCTTTTTTAGTGCAACCCCCCATATGAGCGAGCAATTCGCTTTCAATATGCAAAAAATTCTTGAACAACAACTGGCGGTTGAGCATTGCAATCTCGCCAAAATCCTTAGATTTAAAAATCTCTAAGATATTATGCTCGCTTCTAACATCTAATAATTTCGCTTCTATGGTGTATTCTTTACGCAAATACGGCGTGATTTCTTGGGTGATCCACATAAACATTCCTTACTTTTTAACAATATCCATGCCTTTGAAACGCTAACATGCTACCCAAAAAAATCTAAATTGTCGTAATAAACGCCCTAACTTCCCTTAAGGCATTCTAAAAAGAGTTCCGTATCGCTCTTAAAACGCTCTTTTTTAAAATCCAAATCAATGCTGATGGCTTTATGCTGGCTGTCTAATTTATCGGTTGAATGCTTTTTTAACACCATTTGACACTTTGAAATCTCAATGGCGTCTAAAGCCTTATCCCCTATCGCCCCTATCGTATAAAAATCATCGCTCTTTTTTTCTAACAAAAAGGATTCATAAAAAGGCCTTAAACTCAAATCGCTGTTATTGGTGGTATAAACATACGAAGAAATTTTGCCCTTAAATTGCGCGATTTGCGTTTTAGTGTCATTAAAAGTGAAAGTTTGGATCTGGCGATCTTTATCGTTTTGATCTTTTAAAAAACGCTTCAAGGCTTTGGATTTGATTTCTACCAACCATTGATCCCCTTCTTTACTCATCACAATATCCCCATTCTTTAAGGGGTAGAAATCTTGTTGGGAGTATTCAATGAGTTTTGGATTTTTTGTTTTTCTTTTTGGTTTGTAAAGGAACGGGTTTTTTATATCATTATTGGCATTGTTGGTGTTGTTATGGGGATCATTTTGGTATAAGGGCGGGTTTTTTTCATTATTATCGCTTGGCTCATTCAATAAAATCACAGAAGTTTCATGGTTAAAAGAATCATCTCCATCTTTAGTCAGTTGGAAAAAAGCGTTTCTTTCCTCTATAGGCTGATACACCATGTTTTGTAAAAAAATCGTTTCGCTAAAGACTTCATAATCCGAATCCACATAGCTAGGGCGTTGAGAGCCGTCATTTTCTTGCTCTTGGGCTTTTTTTTGCAACTTAATAAACCTCTCTTGCGAGCAAGCTAAAAAGCATATTAAAATCATTATTACCACGCCTATTTTTTTGACTAAAAACAATGCTAGACCCTTATTTAAGCTTTAAATAACTATAATATTGTAATCTAATTTTGATTAAATTGAAGCGATAAAAAAGATGAATACAAGCCATAAAACTTTAAAAACCATTGCGATTTTAGGCCAGCCTAATGTGGGGAAAAGCTCACTATTTAACCGCTTGGCTAGAGAAAGGATCGCTATCACTTCAGATTTTGCAGGCACTACACGAGACATTAACAAACGAAAAATCGCATTGAATGGTCATGAAGTGGAATTACTAGATACAGGGGGCATGGCTAAAGACGCTCTTTTGTCTAAAGAAATCAAAGCCCTTAATTTAAAAGCCGCTCAAATGAGCGATTTGATTTTATACGTTGTGGATGGCAAGTCTATCCCTAGCGATGAAGACATCAAGCTTTTTAGAGAGATTTTTAAGATCAACCCTAACTGCTTTTTAGTGATCAATAAAATTGATAACGACAAAGAAAAAGAGCGAGCTTATGCGTTTTCTTCTTTTGGCATGCCAAAGAGTTTTAATATTTCCGTTTCGCACAATAGAGGCATTAGCACGTTAATTGATGCAATATTGAGGGCTCTGGATTTAAACCAAATCATAGAGCAAGATCTGGATGCGGATATTTTAGAAAGCTTAGAAAATAACGCACCAGAAGAAGAAACTAAAGAAGAAGAAATCATTCAAGTAGGCATCATTGGGAGAGTGAATGTGGGCAAAAGCTCGCTTTTAAACGCGCTCACGAAAAAAGAAAGGAGCCTTGTCTCTAGCGTGGCTGGCACTACTATTGACCCCATAGATGAAACCATCCTCATAGGCGATCAAAAAATCTGCTTCGTGGATACCGCTGGCATCAGGCATAGGGGTAAAATTTTAGGCATTGAAAAATACGCCCTAGAACGCACGCAAAAAGCCTTAGAAAAATCCCACATTGCGCTTTTAGTTTTAGACGTGAGCGCTCCTTTTGTGGAATTGGACGAAAAGATCAGCTCCTTAGCGGATAAACACTCTTTAGGCATCATTCTCATTTTAAACAAATGGGACATCCGCTACGCCCCTTATGAAGAGATCATGGCAACCTTAAAAAGGAAATTCCGCTTTTTAGAATACGCCCCTGTGATCACAACCAGCTGCTTAAAAGCGCGTCATATTGATGAAATCAAGCATAAAATCATAGAAGTCTATGAGTGTTTTTCCAAACGCATTCCCACAAGCTTGCTCAATAGCGTGATTTCTCAAGCCACTCAAAAACACCCCTTGCCAAGCGATGGAGGGAAATTAGTGAAAGTGTATTACGCCACGCAATTTGCCACCAAACCCCCTCAAATCTCTCTTATAATGAATCGCCCTAAAGCCTTGCATTTCAGTTACAAACGCTATTTGATCAACACCTTAAGGAAAGAATTTAATTTTTTAGGCACGCCTTTAATCCTTAACGCTAAAGATAAAAAAAGCACCCAACAGAATTAAATTTTTTATGCATTAAACCCCCTTAAAAAAGCGTTTTTGCTTGATTTATCTTTAGGATTTGATTATAATTACCGCTCAATCAGTCAAGCTAAGCGATTAAACCGCTTGGTTTTAGCATCTATTAGAAAAGGGGTTATCCACATGAACAAAGCGGAATTTATCGATTTGGTTAAAGAAACGGGTAAATACAACAGCAAAAGAGAAGCCGAAGAAGCGATCAGCGCCTTTACTTTGGCGGTAGAGACAGCTTTAAGCAAGGGTGAGAGCGTGGAGTTGATCGGTTTTGGCAAATTTGAAACCGCAGAGCAAAAAGGCAAAGAGGGTAAAGTTCCAGGAAGCGATAAAACTTATAAAACCGAAGACAAACGAGTACCTAAATTCAAACCCGGTAAAATCCTTAAACAAAAAGTTGAAGAAGGCAAGTGAATTTGATCCACTCAGCAAGGGGCTTATCAATAGATGGTAAGCTTCTTGCTTTCTTATAAAATGTCCTTGTAGCTCAGCTGGATAGAGCGTATGATTCCTAATCGTAAGGTCGTGGGTTCGAATCCCGCCAAGGACACCATTCGCATTATTTTTACTATTATAGGAATTTAAAAAAATTTTATTTTATTTCCAATCTTATTTAAAAAATATTCAAAGCATTTTTTGCAATTAAAAAGATCTTGCAAAAATCAAGCCATAATCTCTTAAAAAAGCGCTCTTTAGGGGGTTTTAGTTGTGGGTTGTAGGGAGGAATTTTTCAAAATGCCTCCTACCCCCTTAAGAAATGAATTTAAAAATCAAACTTAAAAAAATGAGTTTTATCATCAAATAAAATCTTAAAACGATAAAATCAAGCCATTAAAATCCCTTTTTTTAAAAAATTGAGTGATCCCTATTAAAAATTTAGGAAAGCCAAAAAATAAATCATAATCCCCTAGAATTTAAATTAAAACCCACTAGCCTTATAAGCTTAATAAGAATATTCCGCATGACAAATCCCTTCAAAAATGATATAATAGACCTGATGAACTCATTTTAAGGAAAATGCCCATGCGTTTGCACACTGCCTTTTTTGGTATCAATTCATTGCTTGTAGCCACTCTTTTGATAAGTGGTTGCAGTCTTTTTAAAAAGCGTAACACTAACGCCCAGTTAATCCCTCCTTCAGCTAACGGCTTGCAAGCCCCCATTTATCCCCCAACCAATTTCACCCCCAGAAAGAGCATTCAGCCTCTCCCAAGCCCTCGCCTTGAGAATAACGATCAGCCCATTATTAGCTCTAATCCCACTAACGCTATCCCTAACACCCCCATTCTCACGCCTAATAATGTCATTGAATTGAACGCAGTGGGCATGGGCGTGGCTCCAGAATCCACCATTTCGCCCTCTCAAGCCTTGGCTTTGGCCAAGCGGGCGGCTATCGTTGATGGCTACCGCCAATTGGGTGAAAAAATGTATGGTATTAGGGTGAACGCTCAAGACACCGTCAAAGACATGGTTTTACAAAATTCCGTGATTAAAACCAGAGTCAATGCTCTCATTCGTAACGCTGAAATCACTGAGACCATCTATAAAGACGGTTTGTGTCAAGTGAGCATGGAGCTTAAATTAGACGGCAGGATTTGGTATCGTATTTTGAGCGGAGCGAGAGGATAAACTCTCTTACTCTATAATCATGCGGTATTTTAGAAGTGCTTTTTTATTATTTTTCATGACGCTTTTTTTTGTCTCTTGCTCCAAGCACCCTTTTTCTAAGCAAACCCCCAAAACTAGGGAGCAAATCAGACAAGAAGAAGCCAATAAAAAAAGAGAAGAGACTTTGAATGCCTTGCGCCAATTCAGGCTTATTTATATTAACACGCCGGTTTTTCGCTTTTACGATTACGGCACGATTAAAACCGATAAAGACCATAATATTGAAGTAACCCTTTACAAGCTCAGCCAAAGAGTGGGCGATATTTATATGACTAAACGAAACATTTGTTTTAGTCAAAAATGTTCGGCTAAATGGATTGCTGCAAGGGATTTGTTTGGTAAGGTGAGCTATGGGGATTTGTTTGATGACATTGTTTTAGGGAGGGATATTTTTAAAGGCTTAGGGAAACGCCACTTAACCCCTGAATACGTGATCCAAAGGTTTCAAAAAAGCGGGGAAATTATCCTTTATGAAAGAAAAAATGGTCTGATTTCTTTCCAAAATTTGACACAAAAAATTGCTATTAGGATTGAACCCTATGAGCCTTCTTTGCAAGATTTAGAAGATAATGAAAACGCTGATAGCGAGCTTCAATGAAAAACTTTTACCCACTTTGTTGTTTTAAAAAGCTCAAAAAATGCCATTTAATCGCTCTGAGCCTGCCCTTGCTTTCTTATGCCAATGGCTTTAAAATCCAAGAACAAAGCCTAAATGGCACGGCTTTAGGCTCGGCGTATGTCGCTGGGGCTAGGGGGGCTGATGCTTCCTTTTATAACCCAGCGAATATGGGCTTTACTAACGATTGGGGTGAAAACAGAAGCGAATTTGAAATGACCACCACCGTGATTAACATTCCGGCCTTTAGCTTTAAAGTCCCTACGACTAATCAAGGCTTGTATTCGGTTACGAGTTTAGAAATTGATAAAAGCCAACAAAATATTTTAGGCATCATCAACACTATAGGGCTTGGCAATATCCTTAAAGCGCTTGGCAATACGGCCGCTACCAATGGCTTATCACAAGCAATCAATCGTGTTCAAGGGCTTATGAATCTAACCAATCAAAAAGTCGTAACCCTCGCTTCAAATCCTGATACTCAAATCGTGAATGGCTGGACAGGAACGACTAATTTTGTCCTACCCAAATTCTTTTATAAAACTCGCACGCATAACGGCTTCACTTTTGGGGGGAGTTTCACCGCTCCTAGCGGACTAGGCATGAAATGGAATGGTAAGGGGGGGGAATTTTTGCATGACGTGTTTATCATGATGGTAGAGCTTGCCCCTAGCATGAGCTATACTGTTAATAAGCGTTTTTCAGTGGGTGTAGGCTTAAGAGGGCTTTATGCGACTGGGAGCTTTAACAACACCGTTTATGTGCCTTTAGAGGGCGCTTCGGTTTTGAGTGCGGAACAGATTTTAAATTTACCCAACAATGTTTTTGCCGATCAAGTGCCAAGTAATATGATGACTTTATTAGGCAATATTGGCTATCAGCCAGCGCTTAATTGCCAAAAAGCCGGTGGGGATATGAGCGATCAGAGCTGTCAAGAGTTTTATAACGGCTTGAAAAAAATCATGGGTTATAGCGGTTTAATCAAAGCGAGCGCCAATCTTTATGGCACAACTCAAGTCGTGCAAAAATCTAACGGGCAAGGCGTATCAGGGGGCTATAGAGTGGGTTCGAGTTTGCGTGTGTTTGATCATGGCATGTTTTCTGTGGTGTATAATTCTTCAGTTACATTCAACATGAAAGGTGCTCTAGTGGCTATCACCGAGCTTGGCCCTTCTTTAGGGAGCGTTTTGACTAAAGGCAGCTTGAATATCAATGTTTCACTCCCTCAAACTCTTAGCCTGGCCTACGCCCACCAATTTTTTAAAGACCATTTAAGAATAGAGGGGGTGTTTGAGCGCACCTTTTGGAGTCAAGGGAATAAATTTTTAGTAACCCCTGATTTTGCGAACGCCACTTACAAGGGCTTGAGTGGAACAGTGGCTTCACTAGACTCTGAGACGCTTAAAAAAATGGTAGGCTTAGCGAATTTTAAAAGCGTGATGAACATGGGGGCTGGCTGGAGGGACACCAACACCTTTAGATTAGGGGTAACTTACATGGGCAAAAGCTTGCGTTTGATGGGCGCTATTGATTATGATCAAGCCCCAAGCCCCCAAGATGCGATAGGTATCCCAGATTCTAATGGCTATACCGTGGCTTTTGGGACGAAATACAACTTTAGAGGCTTTGATTTGGGCGTAGCGGGGAGTTTTACTTTTAAGAGCAACCGCTCCAGTTTGTATCAATCCCCAACCATTGGGCAATTGAGAATCTTTAGCGCTTCCTTAGGCTATCGCTGGTAAAACATGCCAAATCATCAAAACATGCTAGACAACCAAACGATTTTAATCACCGGAGGCACTGGGAGTTTTGGCAAATGCTTTGTTCGTAAGGTTTTAGACACCACCAACGCTAAAAAAATCATCGTTTATAGCCGAGATGAATTAAAGCAAAGCGAAATGGCCATGGAATTTAATGATCCTAGGATGCGTTTTTTTATCGGCGATGTCAGGGATTTAGAGCGCTTGAATTACGCTTTAGAGGGCGTGGATATTTGTATTCATGCCGCCGCGCTCAAGCATGTCCCTATCGCTGAATACAACCCCCTAGAATGCATTAAAACCAATATCATGGGAGCGAGCAATGTGATTAACGCATGCTTAAAAAATGAAATCAGCCAGGTCATCGCTCTAAGCACCGATAAAGCCGCTAACCCCATTAACCTCTACGGCGCAACCAAATTGTGCAGCGATAAGCTCTTTGTGAGTGCGAATAACTTTAAAGGCTCTTCTCAAACGCAATTTAGCGTGGTGCGCTATGGTAATGTGGTGGGGAGCCGTGGGAGCGTGGTGCCGTTTTTTAAAAAATTAGTCCAAAACAAAGCGAGTGAAATCCCCATCACCGATATCCGCATGACACGATTTTGGATCACCTTAGATGAGGGGGTTTCTTTTGTGCTTAAAAGCTTGAAAAGAATGCATGGGGGTGAAATTTTTGTGCCTAAAATCCCTAGCATGAAAATGACTGATCTCGCTAAAGCCCTAGCCCCCAATACCCCTACTAAAATCATCGGCATTCGCCCGGGCGAAAAACTCCATGAAGTGATGATCCCTAAAGATGAAAGCCATTTAGCCCTAGAATTTGAAGACTTTTTCATCATTCAGCCCACTATAAGCTTCCAAACGCCTAAAGATTACACGCTCACCAAACTCCATGAAAAAGGCCAAAAAGTCGCCCCCGATTTTGAATACAGCAGCCATAATAATAACCAATGGCTAGAGCCTGATGATTTGTTAAAATTACTATGAATTTTTTAGAAGATTTGTTTTACCCCTTAAGATTATTAGAAAACAAGCGCGTTTTATTGCTCGTGAGCGGATCTATTGCGGCGTATAAATCCCTAGAATTAACGCGCTTATTGTTTAAAAGCGGGGCTAGTATCCAAGTGGTGATGAGTAAGGGCACGAAAAAATTCATCAAACCCTTAAGTTTTGAAGCTTTGAGCCACCATAAAGTCTTGCATGATCGTAATGAAAAATGGTATTACAACTACCAAAACAAATTGCACCATAACCACATCGCATGCGCTGCTAATGCTGATTTACTCATCTTTGCCCCTTTAAGCGCTAACAGCTTGTCTAAAATCGCTCATGCTTTAGCGGATAATATCGTAAGTGCGACTTTTTTAGCTTGCGCTTCCCCTAAAATCCTAGCCCCTAGCATGAACACTAACATGCTCAATTCCCCTATCACTCAAAGTAATTTAAAACGCTTGAAAGATTCCAACCACATTATTTTAGACACGCAAAACGGCCTTTTAGCATGCGACACTAAAGGCGATGGGGCAATGGCTGAGCCTTTAGAAATCCTTTTTAAAGCCGCTCAAACGCTCTTAAAAGACGCTTATTTTGAAAACAGAGAAGTCATAATCATGGGCGGGGCGAGCGTGGAAAAGATTGACAGCGTTCGAACGATTAGCAATCTTTCTAGCGGGATTCAAGCGAGCGCATTAGCCCTAGCGTTATATTTTAAGGGAGCCAAAGTTACTTTGATTGCATCAAACTTCCCCACCCCTTTGCCTAAAGAAATCGCAAGCGTTTTAGTCAGCGACACCGCTTCTTATGAAAACGCCTTAAATAGCGCCGCTAAAAACCTGCAAAAGCATGCCTTAAAACCCCTACTCTTCAATTTAGCCGCCATTAGCGATTATGTGCCTAAAACTTCTTTTAACCATAAGCTTAAAAAAAGCGAAATCGGCGAAACCCTAAACATTGAATGCGTTCAAAATAAGGATTTACTGGCTTCTGTCAATCCTAACCAATTCGTTAAAATCGGTTTTAAAGCTGAAGACGATCAACAAAACGCCATGCAAAATGCACAAAATCTTTTAAAACCTTTTCAAGATAACGGCAAGGATTGCTCCATGGCTGCTTTGAATCTCATTAAAGATTCACGCCCTTTTGGATCATTAGAAAATGAATTGTGGCTTTTTAGCCATAAAAAAACCCAAAAAATCCCTTCTATGAACAAATTAGAAGCGAGCTTTAAAATCCTTGATTTTATCAAAGAGAACGCCCTTTAATGCTAGAAGCCCTAAACGCCCTAAACCAGCTTAACGCTCTTCATTCCAAAAACGCTGCGCACCACTTTAACGCTACCTTACCCATTCTTTTAAAGGTTTTAGAAAAACAAGATAAAGATCTTTTTCTTTTGCAAGTGGGTAATAGGATTATCCCCACCAAAAGCGAACAGGAATTGAAAATCAATCAGCCTTATTTTGCGACCATGCAAAGAAACCAACTGGGCGATATTGTGCTTAAAAATTTAGTGCCTGCCCCAAAAATCTTAGACGCATTAAACGATTTGCCCGCTATTGAAATGAAACAAATCAAAGAAATATTGAGCGCCAAAGACAATACCCCTTTAAAAGAATACAAAGAACTTTTGAGCGAAAAATTAATCCATGCTAAAAATCCGCAAGAGTTTTTGAATACAGCCAACATGCTTTTGAGCTTGCAATCGCAGGTTTTAAGCTTCGTGGTTGAAAACGAACGCAAAAAAGCCTTTTTGCAAGTGAAAGCCAAAAAACAAAGCGTTGATTTTTACGCTCTGTATCCTAACTTGGGCGAAATTGGCGGCGTTATTTATTTGAAGGAAAAAGAAAAACAACTTTTTTTAAAAACCACCCTCCAAAGGACTAAGGAGGTTTTAAAAGAGGCTCAAAACACCCTTTTAGGCTTTTCTTTTGTGGAAATCGTGTGCGAAAAAACCCCCATGCTTTTTGCTTTTGAAGAGCGTTTATTGGACACGATAGGGTAGAAAAATTTTCGTTGTGGGATTTTAGAATCCCTCACGAATTTTTAAAAGTGTTTCAATTGCTAAGGCTTTATCTTTGGCTTGCGTGATTGCGCTAATGACGGCGATACCCCCATATTCGCGCAATTTTGAAGCGTTATGCATCGTGATGCCCCCAATCGCTATGAGGGGTTTTTTTACCCCGCTATCGTGTATTTTTTTCAAAAGCTCTACGCCTACAACTTGTTTAGCGTCTTTTTTAGATGGTGTGGGGAAAATAGGGCCTACCCCTAAATAGGCTACGCCATCTAAATGGCACGCTTTTAGGGCTTGCTCTAAAGTGTTGACGCTCAAACCTATAAATTGGCGCTTTTGGCATAAAGTTACTACCTCTTCTATGGCCATGTCTTCTTGCCCCACATGCACGCCATCAGCCTTTAATTCTAGCGCGAGTCGCACCTCATCATTAATAATAAAAGGCGTGCCGTATTTTTTGCATAATTTTTGACACTCTAGGGCTAATCGTTTGATTTGAGTAGGATCTTGTAAGGCTAAATCGCCTTTTTGGCGGAATTGAAACGCTGTGATTTTAGATTTTAAAGCTAATTCTAAAGTCTCTAAAAGCGCGTTTATCCTATCGTTTTTGCCGCCCTTTATGTGGTAGAAGTCTTGCGAGCCAGCCACAAACATGAGTTTCAAACAATCCGCATCAAACATGCTTTTTAACGCTCCACAAATTCAAAGGCCCATGCCCATGCCCAATGTTTAAAGGGTTTTGAATGATAATAGTTAAAAGCTCTTTAGCCTTTGTGATAGCGTTTTTTAAATCCAGTCCTTGAGCGAGTAAGCCCACAATCAAGCTAGATAGAGTGCAACCCGTGCCATGCGTGTTTTTCGTGTTAAAGCGCTTGGCGTTTAGGATAAATTCAATATCTTCTAAAAACACCCAATCGTTGCTGAATTCCCCTTGAAAATGCTCTGTATGCCCCCCTTTAATCACAGCATTTTTAACGCCTAAATCCCTTAAAACACCCATCGCTTTTGAAGCGCTTTTATCATCTCGCACTTGAACGCCTGTGAGCGCATAAACTTCAGGGAGGTTAGGGGTTAGTAAATTGGCTTTAGGTAAAAGGCGTTTTTTTAAGCTTAAAATCGCCTCTTCTTCTAAAAGCAAAGCCCCATTTTTTGCCACCATCACCGGATCTAAAACGCACAACCCAAAATCACAAGTTTCTAAAGTGTCCGCCACGCATTCAATGATTTGATTATTGCATAACGCTCCTATTTTGAACGCTTTGATAGAAAAATCATCTCTAATGGCTAAGATTTGCGCTTTCACGCTCTCAACGCTCAATGGATAAACCCCATGCACGCCCTGTGTGTTTTGCGCGGTGATGCAAGTGATCACGCTTGTCCCAAACACGCCCAAAGTTTGGAACGCTTTCAAATCGGCCTGTATCCCAGCGCCCCCACCGCTATCGCTACCAGCAATGCTTAAAACTTGCGGATAAATTTTCACAACTCTTCCTTAATGAGGCTATTTTCTAACTCTATGGGCAAGCTTAGAGCGTCTAAAAAATAAAACAAGAACGAACCATTAGAGCCGTTATTTTCCAACACTTTTTTTTGTGCACTAAAAGCGGCTTGTTTATAGAAAGCGCAAAGTTGCGCCATAGAATCTAGGGGGTCTTTTTTCAAACCTAAAAAGCTCGCGCACGCTGCTGTATGCAAACACCCAGCCCCAGTAATCACAGCCAAATACTCGCTCCCCCCAGTAATACTAAAAACTTTTTTCCCATCGCTCACGTAATCTATTTTACCCGTCATTACCGCTATCACAGAATACTTTTGAGCCGCTCGTTTGATTATTTCTATAGGCGTAGCGGAATGCTTGGAATCTAACCCCTTACTTTCGCAAGAAATACCCACTAAAGAGCCTAATTCAGCAGCATTACCCCTAAGCGCGCTAACCCCACCACTTTTCAAAAGCTCTAAACTGGTGTCATAGCGCAAAGCACTCGCTGAACACCCCACAGGATCTAATACGATGGGTTTATCCAAAGCCTTGTAACATTTGATAGCCTCTTTAGCGCATAAAATAGCGCGTTCATTGAGGGTGCCAATATTAATAGCGAGCGCGTCAGAAATTTTTGCCAAATCTTGCATTTCATCAATCGCATCACTCATTAAAGGCGATGCCCCTAAGGCTAATAAACCATTAGCCACAAATTGCGCCACCACATAATTGGTGATATTATGCACTAAAGGGCGTTTTTGGCGTAATTCTTTCAACACCACAAGCCTCCTTAAAATTTCTTTTATTTTACAAAAAATCCATTAAACGGCGCTTTTTTTGAGTTTTAATACAAAAGCGTTCATGAACTATTTTCCATTAACCTCATCTTTTTTAACCCCATTCTTTTTAAATATAGCGCTAGTGAGATCGCAAAAGCGGTGGAAAAAGCGAGAAAGGCTTGCAGCGACTTTTTCTTTCACCTCTGCATAGCGCGAGCTGAACATGGAGGGTTTTTCCTCAATGATTTTAGGGAATTCTGTCCCGCTGAAGCTGATTTCGCCCCCTTTAAAGGCATGCTGCATGAACGAATAGGCTTTTTCTTCATTCAAGCGGTTTTCTTCTATGATATTTTGGAATTCCTCTTCTCGTTTTTGGTGGATATAGCTTTGAAAATATTCATGGACTTTTTGATCCTGGCTGTTGTATTGGTCAATGAAATCCATGATCAAATCTTTTTTATTCCTTAATTCTAGGCTGGAGTTAATGACAGGCTCTATTTTGTTTTTAACGCCTTGGATCTCTAAATGATGCTCTTTAGCGAACTCTTCAATCAAGTTTAAAATATAGTCAATATTGACTTCCACTTGCTTAATGAGTTCAATTTCAAAAATCAAATCATCGTTAATCTCTTCTTTATCCCCTCTTTTTTCTGGCCTCATTTCATCGTAAAAATCAAGGTATTTGCTTTGATAATCTTGAAAATCCCTAGGACTGATGTAATCGTCTTTATTAAAATTTTCAAAACTATTTAAAATATTTTCTAGTTTCAAAATCTTGCCAAAAAGCTTGATAAAATCCTTTTTTTGGCTTTCTGAAATGATCGGCTCTTTTAGGGGGAAATCGGTTAAAAGCCTTTTGATTAAACCCTCATAGCCCTCGTATTCTTTATTCTCATCAATATAGCCTTTCAAATAATCTTCATATTTCCTTAATAGCGCAATAGTTTGAGTGTCCTTGTTGCCAAAAAGCGTGAGCGCATCATTCAAATCCTTTTCTAAATCCCTAAAACACACGATATTCCCATGCGTTTTAACGCTGTCTAAAATGCGGTTAGTCCGTGAAAAAGCTTGAATTAGCCCATGGTATTTCAAGTTTTTATCCACCCAAAGGGTGTTAAGCCTAGTAGCGTCAAACCCGGTAAGAAACATATTCACCACCATTAAAAGATCGATTTTACGCTCTTTCATTTTTTGAGAAAGATCCTTATAATAGCTTTGGAATTTTTGATCCGAAGTGTCAAAAGAGGTGCCAAACCTTTCATTATAATCCGCAATCGCGCCCTCTAAAAAATCCCTTGAGCCTTTGTCTAGCCCAACGGTGTTTTCATTGTTTTCATCTTCTAATGCATCAAAATCTTCATTAGGGCTATAACTAAAAATCGTAGCGATTTTAAGGTCATGTTTTTCTTCTTTAAAGGCTTGGTAGTATTTTTTCAGCATTTCTATGTTTTGGCATGCCAAAATGGAATTGAATTTTTTATTTTTAGTGGTTTGATTGAAACGCTCTAAAATGCATTTAGCGATTTCTTTGATTCTCCTACTATCTAAAAGTGCGTTTTTTTCATCAACCGCTCTAACCTCTTTATCTTTAATGTTTTCTTTAGCTTTAATGGTGTTGTGGTATTCCACCCTAAAGGGCAAGACATTTTTATCCCTGATCGCATCAATAATGGTGTATTGGTGGAGGCGTTTCCCAAATTTCTGCTCCGTCGTGCCTAACGGGTTGTTTTTATCGCAATTGTCTTTAACAATGGGCGTGCCGGTGAATCCAAAAAGATGGTATTTTTTAAACGCTTTGGTGATGATTTGATGCATTGAGCCTAATTGACTCCTGTGGCATTCATCAAAAATCATCACGATTTCTTCATTGAAGATCGCATGCCCTTTAAGGTGCGATTTAACGAATTTGTCTAATTTTTGGATCGTGGTGATAATGATTTTAGCGTTAGAATCTTCTAGCTGTTCTTTTAAAATCTTGGTGCTGGTGTTAGAATTAGCGCAATCTTTTTGGAATTTATCGTATTCTTTCATGGTTTGATAGTCTAAATCTTTCCTGTCCACCACAAACAAAACTTTTGCAATGTGTTCTAATTCTTTGGCTAAAGTCGCGCTTTTGAAACTCGTTAAAGTTTTACCGCTCCCTGTGGTGTGCCAAATATAGCCTCCGCTTTGGCTTTTCCCATAAGTTTTATGATTATGCGTGGCTTTGATTTTTTCTAAAATCCTTTCTGCTGCCACGATTTGATAAGGCCGCATCACCAATAAAACCTCATCGCTGGTAAAAACGCAATAGCGCGTTAAAACGTTCAAAAGGCTATGCTTTGCAAAAAACGCCTTAGTAAAATCCATTAAATCTTCAATATTGCAATTCTGGCTATCCGCCCAATAATTCGTGAATTCAAAAGTATCGGCCTTGTTGTTTTTCTCAATTTGCACCATTCTTGTGGTGTTTGAATAGTATTTACTACTCGTGCCGTTACTGATGACAAAAATCTGCACGAACTCAAAAAGCCCGTCTTCAGCGCTAAAACTATCCCTTTTATAGCGCTTGATCTGATTGAACGCCTCTCTGATCGCCACGCCTCTTTTTTTCAATTCCACATGCACTAAAGGCAAGCCATTCACAAGGATGCTCACATCATAGCGGTTCGCATACTTCCCCCCTTTATTGCTGTATTGGTGGATCACTTGCAAGGCGTTTTTATGGATATTTTTCTTATCAATGATTTTAATGTTTTTGGTTTTCCCGTTCTCAAGGGTTAGATTAAAAATCGGATCTTCTTGGATCTTTTTCGTTTTCGCTTTGTAATCATCGTTTTTATTAGCGATGAATTGAGAATAAAGAGTGTCCCATTCTTTGGGCGTGAAATGATGATGGTTAAGCTTTTCTAACTGCTCTTTTAAATTCTCTTTCAATTCTTTTTCATTGTGGATGTTTTTAAATGCATAGCCTTGTTTTTCTAAAAGCGCGATAAATTCCCTTTCTAATTGCGCCTCGCTCTCATAAGCGCTTTTCCTTTCATTATCGCTATGAAATTCTGCTATTACCGTGCTTTCATTGCTTTCTGCGATCGTTTCGTAATTCATGTTATCCCTTGTTTTGGAGCGCTTTGAAAGTCAATAATTTTTCTCGGTAATACTCGTATTGCTTTTTTCGCGCTTTTATTTCGGCTGGGATACCGGCTTGCAAATCGGTGGTTAAGGCCAAAAA
>NZ_CBOM010000010.1:0-53216 GCF_000476275.1 Helicobacter pylori SA213A | reverse complement strand
TTTTTTGTATTCTTCCGAAAGCGTTAATCCTTCAGTAAATCTTTTTTCGCCATCTTTGTCATAGACAAGTGCATCAAACAAATCTTTCAAATCATTAGAGCTTAATCGCTTTAAAAATTCCAAGTCGCTATTTGTATGCCATATTCTTCCTTTAATTTTATTTCTACCGCTCGCTCAAATCCCACCAACCCCCTTTTTAGTGATTAGTGGTTAGTGGTTAGTGGTTATAGCATCATTTTTTAAAATCATTAAAAAATCATTAAATATAAAACGCCCTCAATTCAAGGGTTTTTGAGCGAGCTTTTTACTCAAAGAATCCAAGATAGCGTTTAAAAATTTAGGGGTGTTAGGCTCAGCGTAGAGTTTGCCAAGCTCTATGCATTCATTGATGATGATAGGGTTTTGTGTGGGCGTGAAGCCAATTTCATACGCTCCTAAGCGTAAAATCGCCTTTTCCATGCTCCCTAATCGCTTGAAATCCCAGTCTTTTAAATGCGGCTCGATGAGGGCGTCAATTTCATTGATTCTTTCTAACACGCCATTAAAAAGGCTTAAAGCGAAAGCGAGCTGGTTGTTTTTAATCTTTTTTTCTTCCAACATGCTGGAAGCGATTTTTTTAATTTCTTCATTACCGCTCTCAAACGCATACAACAATTCAACCACAGCCCCCCTGGCTTGAGTTCGTGTCGCCATTTTAGCCCTTGAGAGTTTGGCACAAGCTCAACAATTCAATGAGAGTGCTCATCGCTTCAAAACCCTTATTGCCGGCTTTACTGCCCGCTCTTTCAATCGCTTGTTCAATATTATCCGTGGTAAGCACGCCAAAGCTTACCGGCATGCTGTATTTTAGCATCGCGCTAGCAATGCCCTTAGTCGCTTCCGCGCTCACGTAGTCAAAATGCGGAGTCCCCCCTCTAATGATCGCTCCTAAAACGCACACGCCATCGTATTTTTCACTCCCTAACAACCTCTCTAAAATAAAAGGCAATTCATAAGCCCCAGGCACCAGCACGATGTCTAAAAGATCCTCATCGCCCCCATGCCTTTTAAAGCAATCCATCGCCCCTTCTTTTAATCTGTCTGTGATGATATGATTGAAGCGCGATGTTAAAATAGCGACTCTTTCATTCCCTTGTAATTGCAATTTCCCTTCTATGATTTGCATGAAATTCCTTTAAAATAAATTTTGAATTTTTAACATGTCGGTTACTAAAAATTCCAGTTCATCAGGTTTTAGCATGTTCGCTCCGTCGCTTAGGGCGTTTTTAGGATCAATGTGTGTTTCAGCGAACAACCCATCAATCCCCACCGCAGCCGCAGCTCTCGCTAAAATAGGGGCAAAAGAGCTGTCTCCTGAACTTTTTCCGTTCGCTCCCCCTGGCATTTGCACGCTATGGGTAGCGTCAAAAATCACAGGGGCAAACTCTCGCATGATTTTTAAAGAGCGCATATCCACCACTAAATTCCCATACCCAAAGCTACTCCCCCTTTCACACAGCCACACGCCATTTTTTAACGCTGTTTCATAAGTGGGGCTTTGAATGCTTTTATCCCTTGTTTTAAGGGCTTTTAAGACAGAATATTGCATGTCTTTTGGGTTCATGAATTGCCCTTTTTTGATATTGACAATAGCGTTAGTTTGGCTCACTTCTACAATCAGATCCGTTTGGCGGCACAAAAACGCCGGGATTTGTAAAATATCCGCTACTTTGGCTGCCACGCTTGCTTGATAGCTCTCATGCACATCGGTTAAAATTTTATAGCCAAATTCCTCTTTGATAGCTTGTAACATTTCTAAGCCTTTTTCTAAACCAGGCCCTCTGTAACTCTCTAAACTCGTGCGGTTAGCCTTATCAAAACTCGCTTTAAAATAAAAATCCAACCGCTCGTTGTTGGCTAGGGGTTGTAATTTAATAGCGATACTTCTTAAATTTTCTAAGCTCTCAATGACGCATGGCCCGGCAATTAAAACGGATTTGGGGGTTTTTGTTTCAGGGGTTTTCATGACTTTTCCTTTGTTTAATGGTTTCTTCAATCGGCTCAAAAAAATGGCTTTCAAAATTATAATTATAAATCCTGCCTGTTTCTATGATATAGTGCCAACCAAAAATTTTTAATTCGTTATCCATCACTCTTTCTTGAATGAAATCATAGCTTAAGAGGTTGTTGAGTTGCAAGTGCACATTCAAACGCTCTGTAAGCCATGAACGCTTGGCGGAATGGTTGCTGAATTGCGGGTGGTTTTTTTAATTCTTCTTTAACAGGCTCTAAGAATTGTATCCAGTCTGCAATGTAAGGGGTTTTAGCTTTGGTGGTTTCATCATGGATTAAATGAACGCTCCCGCAAGCCCCACAATCGCTATGCCCGCAAATGATTAAGTTTTGAATCCCTACATGTGCAATAGCGTATTCAATGCTCGCAATGGTAGAAAGGGATTCTTTATGGCTTGTTTTAGGGGGGATCACATTGCCCATGTTGCGGATCACATACAATTCGCCCGGTTTATTGCCAGTGATTAGATTAGGCACGACTCGTGAATCCACGCAAGAAATGAACAAAGTGTGGGGCTTTTGCTTAGTCTTTAAGCTCTCATAAAGCTCTTTAAGCTCTTCATACTCATTCTCTTGAAACTCTAACGCTCCTAAAAACGCTTTCACTCTTTAACCCTTAAATCTCATTTTCTTAAACTTGGTTTTCATTTTAAAACGCTTATCATAGCTAAAAATCTTGCATTTCTTTTTGTTATAATGGCGTTATTTTACACTTTAAAGGGCTTTCATGCAATTATGTGTCGCATTAGATTTAGAAAAAAAAGAGGACAACCTTTCTTTATTGCAAGAATTGAAGGGCTTAGATTTATGGGCTAAGGTGGGGCTTAGATCTTTTATAAGAGATGGGGCTACTTTTTTAGATGAAATCAGAAAGATTGATGAAAATTTTAAGATCTTTTTGGATTTGAAGCTCTATGATATTCCTTATACTATGGCAAATGCCGCACTAGAATGCGCGAAATTAGAAATTGACATGCTCACCGTGCATTTAAGCAGTGCCAAAAGCGCGCTAACAGCTTTAATGCAACGCTTAAACGCTCTTAAAAAACGCCCCTTAATCATGGGCGTGAGCGCTTTAACTAGCTTTAGCGAAGAGGAATTTTTGAGCGTGTATAACGCTCCTTTAAAAACTCAAGCGATAAAATTGAGCGCTATGGGCAAAGAGAGCGGGATTGATGGGGTGGTGTGTTCGGTGTTTGAAAGTTTAGCGATTAAAGAGAATTTGGGTAAGGACTTTTTGACTTTAACCCCTGGCATAAGGCTCAATAAAAGCGATAAAGAAGATCAAGAAAGGGTGGCGAACGCTAAAGAGGCTAAACAAAATTTAAGCGATTTTATCGTGGTGGGCCGCCCCATTTATCAGGCTAAAGAGCCTAGAGAAGTGGTTTTAGAGCTTTTAAAGGATTGTTGAATGCGGGTGTTAGAAACGGTTGCTGCTTTAAGAGAATATCGTAAAAGTTTGAAAGAAAGCGTGGGGTTTGTGCCGACTATGGGGGCTTTACACAAAGGGCATCAAAGCTTGATAGAAAGGAGTTTGAAAGAAAATTCCCACACGATTGTGAGCGTTTTTGTCAATCCCACGCAATTTGGGGCTAACGAGGATTTTAGTGCTTACCCGCGCCCTTTAGAAAAGGATTTGGCTTTGTGTGAAAAATTAGGCGTTAGTGTGGTGTTTGTGCCTAAAGTGAGCGAAATGTATCCCTATGAAATAGAGCAACGCCTGAAACTCTACGCCCCTAAATTTTTATCTAGCTCTTTAGAGGGAGCCATGCGTCATGGGCATTTTGATGGGGTGGTTCAGATTGTGTTAAAATTGTTCCATCTTATCAATCCCACTAGAGCGTATTTTGGCAAAAAGGACGCCCAACAGCTTTTAATCATCCAGCATTTAGTTAAAGATTTGCTTTTAGACATTGAAATAGCGCCATGCGAGATCGTGCGCGATAGCGATAATTTGGCTTTAAGCTCTAGGAATGTGTATTTGAATGCAAGAGAAAGAAAACAAGCCCTAGCCATTCCAAAAGCTTTAGAAAACATCAAGCAGGCCATAGATAAGGGCGAAAAAGCGTGCGAAAAACTGAAAAAACTAGGGCTTGAAATTTTAGAAACCTTGGAAGTGGATTATTTGGAATTTTGCAACCACAAGCTAGAGCCTTTAAAAACCATAGAGCCAACTAACACGCTCATTTTGGTGGCGGCTCGTGTGGGTAAAACCAGGCTTTTAGATAATTTATGGGTGTAGTTTGGAATTTTTGTGGCGACCCTTGAAAGATTTGAACTTCCGTTTCCACCGTGAAAGGGTGGTATCCTTGGCCACTAGATGAAAGGGTCATTTTTAACGATTGACTATTATTTGAAAATAAAGCGTAGAAAATGATTTAAAAAGTTCTTGGTGGCGGAGCGGACGGGACTCGAACCCGCGACCCCCTGCGTGACAGGCAGATATTCTAACCAGCTGAACTACCGCTCCCTATCCAAAATCCATAGCCTAAAAACGCATGCTTTAGTCATGGTGGTCGCTATAAGACTCGAACTTATGACATCTACCTTGTAAGGGTAGCGCTCTACCAACTGAGCTAAGCGACCACAACATTGAGATAAAATCCAACTAAATCTATATTAAAAGAGTGGTGACTCCTAGGGGATTTGAACCCCTGTAACCACCGTGAAAGGGTGGTATCCTAACCACTAGATGAAGGAGCCACTACGCTCAAATGGTGACCCGTGTTGGATTTGAACCAACGGCCCATTCCTTAAAAGGGAATTGCTCTACCAGCTGAGCTAACGGGTCTCACAAAAAGATAATGATACAATTTTTTTTAACGCTTGTCAAGAATAACTGAAAAATATTGCGGTTTTTATAGAAACGACACGCTCTCAAAACGGCATGGGTAACAACTATTACGCTTAAAACTTGGTTGCGTTTAATTCTGTAAGGATCACAACAGATTCCATGCGTTTTAATGTTGGTTAGCGTTAGTTTTGGGGTTTTAAAAAGGCTTTGTTTCTCCCAAGCGCTAATAAATCTTATTAGGATTCAATGCTTTTTTGTTTTATCGTTTTAGATCTCATTTTGTTGTAAAAATCATTTCATTGAGTTTGTTTAAAGTATTTAAAAACGCATTTCCTTAAGGAAGTAGGGGGTATTTTGAAATCACTCTCTCCCTTTTAACCCCATTAAACCCCCAAAAAAAGCGCTTTTTTTAAAAGCTATCGCTTGAATTAGTATCAAGTTTTCCACTAACTAAATCGTCAAAAATGCTAAAAAGAATTTTTAATCAAGCCCCCCTCCCAAAAAAAGAAAGAGTTTAAAAAAGAAAGAGTTTAAAAAAGAAAGAGTTTAAAAAAGAAAGAGTTTAAAAAAGAAAGAGTTTAAAAAAGAAAGAGTTTAAAAAAGAAAGAGTTTAAAAAAGAAAGAGTTTAAAAAAGAAACCCCCAAACAAAGGCTTCAAAACAAAAACCCCCCAAAAAAAAGAGTTCAAAAAATCAAAAAAAAGAAACCCCTTAAAAAGAGAGTTTCACAAAAAAAGAGAATTTAATGCGAGCTTTTAATACGCAAACACGTAATTCAAATACACGCTATAGAGTCTGCGGTATTGGAGTTGAGTGCCTAGCAAAGAATAGTAATTGGTGTTGATGGTGGGGATCTTCACGCCTAATTCCACGCCATGTTGGGCGGCATGATCGCTCGCTTTCTTTTTGTTTTTAGCCAGATTCATTCTCAAGCCCAAGTTGAATAAGAATTGGAAATTCGCCACATTCATTTTAGCGCTGTAAAAATTATTGAAGGTCGCTAAATTCACATACTGGGAATTAAGCCATGAAGTGCCGGCTAACGCGATACCCCCAAACACCCCAAAAGAAATCTTGCTGTTTTTGGTGGCTTTATCATTGATAAAGTTATAGAGGACATCTGTTCCTACCCCATAAGTGAACACATCAGAGGCGGAGTTGAAAAAGCTGGATTTGATATAAGCATGGTTGTAATCAAAAAAGCCGTAATACCTTAATCCCCACCTTCTCTTTTCGCCAAAAAATTGCTTGTAGCCCACTTGCACGCCGATCCCATTCATCGCGCCGTTGTTGGTTTGAGAGCCGATCAAGCCAACGCGTCTGAAAGGGTTATGCCCTAATTCTTGCGTGGCGCTTAATAATTGCGAATAAGCGCTTTGGTTGACTTGATAAACAGCCTGTAAGCCCCCGGGGTTATTAGGGTTAGTGGATTGGCTTATCAAATTTTTAAGGAATGGGGAATCAGGCGTGTTTGAAGCGGTCGTGGTGATGCTGTTATAAGTGTTGTTTAAAGTGCTAAGGCTGCCTCTAAAATCAAGTATGGTGCGTGCAAGCAACTCAGATTGCTTGATTTGCTCGGCTTGAGTGCCAAAATGCGCAAGGCTGTTGTTTAAAGCCGTTATCGTCTCTTCCACATACGCACAGCCCGCTCCCCAAGTGTTGTTAGTAACCCCTTGATTAGGTGTTGTGCCATCACTTCTGCAAGCTGCCAAGTAATTTGTGATAAATTGGCTTGGGATAGTGTTAAGATCTTTTTTCATTTGAGCGGCTAGTTCAAGCATCTTGGCTTGCGCTTGCGCGTGATTGAGCATGTTTTGAGCGAAAGCCCTATCAGCAGAGGTGTAAGGATTGAAATCTTGCGGCGCGTTTTGATTGCTTTGCTGGTTAGTATTAAGGCTTTGAGCTTGCGCAACGATTTGTTGGGCGTTTTTGATCATGCTAGTAACGGCGCTAAATTCAGCGCTAAAGATTTGGCACGCATTCCCATCTGTATTGATACCCCATGGGCTACCATTACCCGGAGCGTTTTCATCATGCGTGGATCGCACCAAGGGGCATTGAGTGTTAAGGACATTCATGATCGTGCTGGCTTGTTCCAAAAGGTTTTGAGCGGTATTGGTGAAGGTAAAGGTTTGCGTTTCTTTTTTGTTGTTGCTGCCACTGCTAGTTACACCATTATTGCTGCCATTTTTTTGACAGAATTGATTCACACCGCCATTAATATCGCTACTCTGTTTGCATTCGTAGGTGTAGGTTACGGTCACTTCTGTGCCTTTCCCGTCCAAAACAGGAAACCCATTGTCGTTTTTTAAGGCTTGTTGGATAGCCTGATAGGCTTTATTGAGTTTTTCAAATTCTTGGATAGACATGGATTTACCAGGACCAGTCGCTTCATACCGGTTGCAAGTGATGCTCGTTGAATAAGATCCTGGTTGGTTATTGAAAACAACGCTACCAGGCCCGCTCTCTGTGCCATTGCCATTCCCGCACATTATCGCATAGCCTATCACGTTCCACAACCCCACCGCCGCATTGAGCGCTAAAGAGACGGCTTGATAGGCCGGGGAATTGGTTTTTTCGCCAATTAGCCCTTGCGTGTTTGCTTTTAAATTATCGATCGCAGCATTGATTTCTGAAGGGCTGCTCGCGTTCGTTACCGCTTGATTGAGGTTGTTAAAATTGTTTAAAAGGTTGCTCAAATTCTCATAAGTGTCTGAAAGTTTTTTCAATTCGCCGGTGTTTTTCACCATTTGAGCGGCTTCACCGATTTGATAGCCCGCGCTGATAAAAAAGCCGTTGTCTTCAGCGTTTAAAAGCGATGAAGCGAGAGAGAGAGAGTAAAAGAGTTTTTTTCATAAATATTCTCCTTGAAATAAAATTGAATGGTTGAAGTTTTATGCATTTAGAATGCATTCACAGCATTATAGCATGAAAGTCGTTTTTTTTTTTTGTCATTTGGAGAAATTTTAGAATTTTTGCGTTTTTTGCGCTTTTGTTTGGGTGGTATTGAAAGGGTTTTTAGGTTTTATTTTAATGGAACGCTAATGATAAAATCTTGATTTTAATGGAGGTTTTTGTTTGCGCGTTTTTTAAGGCGAACGATCATTCTGTCATAGATTTTTAAAGGCGAGCGATCATTTTGTTTTTTTTAAGGCGAGTTGGTAATTCCGCTATGCATTTTTTAAAGCGTTTGAAACGAGCGGTTTTATCAAAGCACCCCCCCAAAAAAAGGGATTTTAGAAAGGGGGGTTTTAGAAGAGGGTTTTTAAAGGCGGGTTATTGGAAAGCGGGCTTACATCATGCCACCCATGCCGCCCATGCCACCCATATCAGGCATTGCTGGGGTCGCTTTTTCTTCTTTGATTTCATGCACGGTGGCTTCTGTGGTTAAAAGCAAGCTTGAAACCGAAACCGCATTTTGTAAGGCGATCCTTTCTACTTTTAAGGGGTCAATAATGCCCTCTTTAAACATGTCCACATATTCGCCATTGCTAGCGTTAAAGCCAAAATGCCCTTCGTGTTTTTCCACTTCATTCACGACCACACCGCCATCATAACCAGCGTTGATAGCGATTTGAGCTAATGGGGCTTTAATGGCGCGCATGATGATTTCATAGCCCACTTTTTCATCATCGTGCAAATTCAAACGCACTTTTTGAGCCGCGCGAATGAGAGCCGCACCGCCACCAATCACAATGCCTTCTTCAACCGCTGCTTTAGTCGCGCTTAAGGCATCATCCACCCGGTCTTTTTTCTCTTTCATTTCCACTTCACTCGCAGCGCCCACTTTAATCACAGCCACACCGCCAGAGAGTTTAGCCAATCTTTCTTGCAATTTTTCTTTGTCATAATCGCTTGTCGTGCTTGCAATTTGGGTTTTGATTTGCGCGACTCTGTCTTTGACATCATCGCTATGGCCTTTGCCATCTACGATCGTGGTGTTGTCTTTGTCAATCACAATCCTTCCGGCTTTGCCTAAAAACTCCACTTCAGCGTTTTCTAGACTCAAGCCTAATTCTTCGCTAATGACTTGACCGCCGGTTAAAATAGCGATGTCTTTGAGCATTTCTTTTCTTCTGTCTCCAAAGCCTGGAGCTTTAACCGCTGCGATATTCAACACGCCTCTTAGTTTATTCACCACTAGAGTCGTTAAAGCTTCGCCCTCAATGTCTTCAGCGATGATTAAAAGCGGTTTGCCCTCTTTCATGGTTTTTTCTAATAGGGGGAGAATGTCTTTCATGCTAGAGATTTTTTTATCCGTCAAAAGAATGTAAGCGTTATCCAATTGAGCGGTCATTTTCTCAGCGTTTGTTACAAAATAAGGGGAGAGGTAGCCTCTATCAAATTGCATGCCTTCTACGACATCTAATTCGTCTTCAATGCCCTTAGCCTCTTCAACGGTGATCACGCCGTCTTTGCCCACTTTTTCCATAGCGTCAGCGATGAGCTTCCCGATATTGTGATCGGAGTTTGCAGAAATGGTCGCTACTTGAGTGATTTCTTCTTTACCGCCCACTTTTTTGCTAGACTTTTTAAGCTCACCAATGATCGCTTCAGCGGCTTTATCCATGCCTCGTTTCACTTCAATGGGGTTAGCCCCAGCCGTGATATTTCTCAACCCTTCTTTAAAAATGCTATAAGCCAAAACGGTCGCTGTAGTCGTGCCATCGCCGGCAGCATCAGCGGTTTTGCTCGCTACTTCTTTAACAAGTTGAGCGCCCATGTTAGCCACCGGGCAACTTAATTCAATCTCTTTAGCCACGCTCACGCCGTCTTTGGTGATGCTTGGAGCGCCATAGCTTTTTTGGATCAACACATTCCTGCCTCTTGGCCCCATGGTTACTTTGACAGCATCATGGAGTTGTCTCACGCCTTCAAATAGAAGGTTTCTCGCGCTATCTGAAAATTTGATTTCTTTTGCCATTTTGTATCCTTAATAATAATGTTTTTTAGTGTTTTTTGTGATCATGACAGCAAGCTTCATGCTCTTTAGCATGTTTATGGTCATGATTACCTGTATGACAGCAAGAGCCTGAGCCCACAATGCCTAGAATGTCTTCTAGTTCTAGCACCATGTATTCAGTGCCGTCTAAAACGATTTCTGCGCCTTTGTATTTGCCAAAAGCGATCACATCGCCTTCTTTAACGCATTTGCAACCCTCACTGATTTTATGGCTAACCGCTTTGACTACGCCCATTAAAGGCTTTTCCTTAGCGTTATCAGGGATGATGATGCCTGAACTGGTTTTGTTCTCTTCTTCAAGTCTTTCTACTAAGACCCTTTCTCCTAATGGTTGAAACTTCATTTCAGTTCTCCTAAGTTTTGATAAATAAAATAGAAATTTAGCGCTTAGTATTCTTAAGCGACACAACTATAGCGCATTTTTAGGGATAAGTCAAGCCATAAAAACAAAGCTAATAATATAACTATAAGGATTATTAAGTCTATTTGTATAAAGTTTCATTAGTTTAAAAATATAAGGATTAGAAAAAAGGGGCGTTATCAACAAACCTTTTTTAAGATTTTATTTATTGAGTATAATCCCTTTTGAGAAAGTCAAACCAAAAAAACCCAGAAAGCATGAAAAATGATTCTTAAAAGTTCCATTGATCGCCTTTTGCAAACGATAGACATTGTAGAAGTCATTAGCTCTTATGTGGATTTGAGGAAATCAGGTTCGAATTACATGGCTTGTTGCCCTTTTCATGAAGAAAGGAGCGCGAGTTTTAGCGTCAATCAAATTAAAGGGTTTTACCATTGCTTTGGGTGTGGAGCGAGCGGGGATAGCATTAAATTTGTGATGGAGTTTGAAAAACTTTCGTTTGTGGAAGCGCTTGAGAAATTAGCCCACCGATTCAATATAGCTTTAGAGCATGACAAAGGCGCTTATTATGATCATAAAGAAGACTACCACCTTTTAGAAATGGTGAGCTCGTTGTATCAAGAAGAGCTTTTTAACGCCCCGTTTTTTTTGAATTATTTGCAAAAAAGAGGGCTTAGCCTAGAGAGTATCAAAGCGTTTAAATTAGGTTTATGCACGAATAGAATTGATTACGGCATTGAAAATAAAGGTCTGAATAAGGATAAACTGATTGAATTAGGCGTGTTAGGCAAGAGCGACAAAAAGGATAAAACCTATTTGCGCTTTTTGGATCGCATCATGTTCCCTATTTATAGCCCTAGTGCTCAAGTGGTGGGCTTTGGAGGGCGCACCTTAAAAGAAAAAGCGGCCAAATATATCAATTCGCCCCAAAGTAAGCTTTTTGATAAATCCAGTTTGCTCTATGGCTACCATTTGGCTAAAGAACACATCTATAAACAAAAGCAAGTCATTGTAACCGAGGGGTATTTGGATGTGATTTTATTGCATCAGGCGGGTTTTAAAAACGCCATAGCCACGCTTGGGACAGCTTTAACGCCATCGCATTTGCCCTTGCTTAAAAAAGGCGATCCAGAAATCCTCTTAAGCTATGATGGGGATAAGGCAGGGCGGAATGCGGCTTATAAAGCGAGCTTGATGTTGGCTAAAGAGCAAAGGAGGGGGGGGGTGATTTTATTTGAAAACAACCTAGACCCTGCGGAGATGATCGCTAATGGCCAGATTGAAACCTTAAAAGACTTGTTATTGCGCCCCATGGCTTTTATTGAGTTTGTTTTAAGGCATATGGCGGGTTTTTATCTTTTGGACGATCCTTTAGAAAAAGATAAGGCCCTTAAAGAAATGTTAGGGTTTTTGAAAAACTTTTCCCTGCTTTTGCAAAGCGAATACAAGCCCTTAATCGCTTCTCTTTTGCAAGCGCCTTTGCATGTTTTAGGGATTAGAGAGCGAGCCTCTTTTCAGCCTTTTTACCCCAAAACAGAAAAACCCAATCTTGCTCAAAAGTTCGCTCATGTTCCTAACACGATGAGTTTGGAATTTTTAGAAAAATTAGTGATCCGCTATCTTTTAGAAGACAGAAGCTTGTTGGATTTGGCGGTGGGTTATATCCATAGTGGGGTATTCTTGCATAAAAAACAAGAATTTGACGCTTTGTGTCAAGAAAAATTGGACGACCCTAAATTAGTTGCGTTATTATTAGATGCGAATTTACCCCTAAAAGAAGGGGGTTTTGAAAAGGAATTGCGTTTGTTGATCTTGCGCTATTTTGAGCGGCAACTCAAAGAAATCCCTAAAAGTTCGCTCCCTTTTAGCGAAAAAATGATCTTTTTAAAAAAGGCTCGCCAGGCCATTATGAAATTAAAACAAGGAGAATTAGTCGCCATATGAAAAAGATTAAAGCTTTAGCCCTATTTAGTGGGGGGTTGGATAGTTTGTTGTCCATGAAATTACTCATTGATCAAGGCATTGAAGTAACCGCTTTACACTTCAATATAGGGTTTGGGGGGAATAAAGATAAAAGAGAGTATTTTGAAAACGCCACCGCGCAAATTGGGGCTAAACTCTTGGTGTGCGATATTAGAGAGCAATTTTTTAACGATGTGTTATTCAAGCCCAAATACGGCTATGGGAAGTATTTCAACCCTTGCATTGATTGCCATGCCAACATGTTTAGGAACGCTTTTTATAAAATGCTTGAATTGAACGCGGATTTTGTTTTGAGCGGGGAAGTGCTAGGGCAACGCCCTAAATCCCAAAGGAAAGAAGCGCTCAATCAGGTGAGGAAATTAGTCAGAGAAGTGGGCGAAGAGGCGCGTTTTGATCCCATTTTAGACCGAACGCAAGCAGGCGGTGAAAAACCGCAATTTTTAGATGAATTGCTCTTAAGGCCCATGAGCGCTAAACTCTTAGAGCCTACTTTCATGGAAAAAAAGGGTTTTGTTGATAGAGAAAAGCTTTTAGATGTGAGTGGCAGGGGGCGCACTAGGCAATTGCAAATGATCAAAGATTACGGCTTGAAATATTATGAAAAGCCAGGTGGGGGGTGCTTGCTTACGGACATTCAAGTGAGTAATAAGATTAAGAATTTAAAAGAATACAGAGAAATGGTGTTTGAAGACAGCGTGATCGTTAAAATTGGGCGCTATTTTGTCTTACCCCATAACGCTCGCTTGGTGGTGGCAAGGAATGAAGAAGAAAACCATAAGCTAGACATTCAACACCCCTTAATGGATAAGATTGAATTATTAAGCTGTAAAGGCCCTTTGAGTTTAGTGGATAAAAACGCCAGCAAAGAAGATAAAGAATTGGCCGGTCGTATCGCTTTAGGCTATGCTAAGACTTTAAAAAATCAAGCTTACCTCATTCAAATAGGGGATGAAAAATGCGAGCTTTACCCATTGGATAAAGAGAACGCTAGAGAATATTTGTTCGCTTAAAAGGGAGTTTTTGAGAATTTTAGGGGTTTTCTTTTTATGCTATAATGGAAAAAGCTCTAATCATTAAGCTATTTGCTAGGAGGTTTGCATGCAAGAGTTTTTAGGTTTTGGTGTGGTGGGGAATTTTGCAGGGCATTTGGAGCAAGCAGGAGAGAGTCATAGTTTTATTAACATGAAAAGCGAAGAAAAGGACGCCCCCAAGGGGTTATTCCCTTTTTATATCCCGTATGAGAATTGCTATCTGGGGCGTTGTTGCATTAATAACCATAAGATTATTTTGCCTAGTGATTTGAATTTGAAAGTGCAAGCAGAGCCAGAAATCGCTTTAGAATGCGATGTTAAATACGATGAAAAACATTTGGTAACCAAGCTTGTGCCTAATTTTTTCATGGCGTTTAACGACGCTTCTGTGCGTAATTTAGAAGCCGCAAAGCTCTCCCAAAAAAAGAATTTTTCACCAGCTTCTAAAGGCATAGGGCAGAAATTGCCTATTGATAGGTTTGTTTATGGGGGGGTGTGCAACAATTTTTCTATCGCGTCTTTTTTGAAATATAATAACATTTGGCACATTTATGGGGAAAACAGCAAATTGCTCAAATACGAGTTTTTTTATCAAAAACTTTTAGACTGGATCAAAAACCAATTAAACCACCAACAAGACGGCGACTCTTTAGAAGCCTTAAGGCCTTTTTTAGAGCGCCACCATTTCCCCACTAAAATGATTTTTGCGATCGGAGCTACCCCTTATATGCCTTTTGCTCAAGAGCATTTTTTGCAAAAGGGCGATGAGGTGGTAATCATTGCTTACAACCATTTACAATACAGTTTTGAAAAGATTCAAAGCTTGTTAGAAGAAGACGCCCTACAAACCAAAGAACACGCTAATCTTTCTTATGTCTATCAAATCGTAGAATAGTAAGGCTTTTAACCTCTTTAGCTTTGCTTTTTTACCCTTTTAAAGATTAAATCCGCCCCTTTTAGCCCCCTTTTAAAGAGTTTTTATGGTTTTTTTGAGATAATTAAACCTTATAAAGTTAATTAAAATTAAACAAAGGGGTTGTGATGTCCGCTCATTTTTTAAAAATCATTTTTTTAGTAGGCTTGTGCGTTTCCAGCTTGTTCGCTGAAGGTTTAGAAGGGTTTTTTAACGCCCTAGAAGCCCAGCTCAAAAGCCCCATCGCTAAGGGGATTTTAATGGTGATTTTCATAGGGATCGCTATTTATGTGTGGAGGAATTTGGATCGGTGGAAAGAGATCTTATTCACGATCCTTGGCGTGGTGTTTGGAATCTTTTTATTCTTTAAAGCCCCGAGTTTAGCGAATTGGTTTATGGGAATTTTTTAATGATCATTTTATCAGCGAGCGTGAAGAATTTGCGTGAAATTTCGGTCAAAGAAAAATTTTTGTGGCTGAACGCTAAATCTTATTTGATTTCTGTTTTTGTGCCTTTTATCTTGCTCCCTTGGATTGATTTGTTGAGCGCTTTTTTATTGTATTTAGGGTTTTTAGCACTCTTTAGCGTGCTGGAATTTTTTGATGAAGATATTGCAGATATTATTATCGCCAAAAGCAAAATAAAGACTAAAACCAAAAGTTACAGAGCGTAGAATGCTAGAAAAGCTTGTAAGCGCTGTCAAACAAAAAATTTCAAACTATTTTTTAGGGGTTTTGCCTAAAAGCTATTCTATGAGCGAAGAAAATAATATTTTAGGCTTGTATGATGAGCATTTTTTACTCACTAAAAATGAAAATCTTGTTGGCGTCCTCCGGTTAGAAGGGGTGAGTTACACCCATTTAAGCACAGAGCAATTGCAAGATCTTTTCACCGAGCGCCAAATGGCGTTGGATTCTTTAGAAAAAGTCGTGGCGCGCATCGTGGTTAAAAGGCGTAAAATTGATTGCAAGCAAAACATTCAAACCAATTCCCAACACTTGCAAGCGATTTTAAACCAGTTTGAAAACAAAGAAGTGTATGAAAACCAGTATTTTTTAGTTTTAGAAAGCACGCATTCCTTGCAAGGCGTTTTAGAGCATAAGAAAAAATCCTTAATGCATGCTAATAGGGAAAATTTTAAGGATATTCTCTCTTATAAAGCGCATTTTTTACAAGAAACTTTAAGAAGTTTAGAAATCCAACTCAAAAATTATGCCCCCAAACTTTTAAACTCTAAAGAGGTGTTGAATTTTTACGCAGAATACATCAACGGGTTTGATCTGCCTTTAAAGCCTTTAGTGGGAGGGTATTTGAGCGATAGCTATATCGCTAGTTCTGTTACTTTTGAAAAAGATTATTTCATTCAAGAAAGCTTCAATCAAAAAATTTACAACCGCTTGATCGGTATTAAAGCTTATGAGAGCGAACGCATCACCTCCATAGCGATCGGAGCGCTTTTATACCAAGAGATGCCCTTAGATATTATCTTTTCTATAGAGCCAATGAGTGCAAATAAAACGCTGAGTTTTTTAAAAGAAAGGGCTAAGTTTAGCATGTCTAATCTCGTTAAAAACGAGCTGTTAGAATACCAAGAATTAGTCAAAACCAAACGCTTATCCATGCAAAAATTCGCCCTAAACATTCTTATTAAAGCCCCTAGTTTAGAAAATTTAGACACCCAAACGAGCTTGATTTTAGGGCTTTTGTTTAAAGAAAATTTAGTGGGCGTTATAGAAACTTTTGGCTTGAAAGGAGGGTATTTTTCCTTTTTCCCTGAACGCATCCATTTAAACCACCGCTTGCGGTTTTTAACCTCTAAAGCTTTAGCGTGTTTGATGGTCTTTGAAAGGCAAAATTTAGGTTTTAAGGCCAATTCATGGGGGGATAGCCCTTTGAGCGTGTTTAAAAATTTGGATTATTCCCCTTTTTTATTCAATTTCCACAACCAAGAAGTGAGCCACAAAAACGCTAAAGAAATCCCTAGAGTGAACGGGCATACCCTAATCATAGGAGCTACTGGGAGCGGTAAAAGCACGCTGATGAGCTTTTTAATGATGAGCGCTTTAAAATACCAAAACATGTGCCTTTTGGCCTTTGACAGGATGCAAGGGTTGTATTCTTTCACAGAGTTTTTTAAAGGGCATTACCATGACGGCAAATCTTTTAGCATCAACCCCTTTTGTTTAGAGCCTGATTTGCAGAATTTAGAGTTTTTGCAATCTTTCTTTTTGAGCATGTTTGATCTTACCCCTTCAAGGAATAAAGAAGCCTTAGAAGACATGAATGCGATTTCTAGCGCGATTAAAAGCCTTTATGAGACTTTATACCCAAAAGCCTTTAGTTTGCTAGATTTTAAAGAAACGCTTAAAAGAACCTCATCTAACCAATTGGGTTTAAGCTTAGAGCCGTATTTGCATAACCCCCTTTTTAACGCCCTAAATGACGCATTCAATTCCAACGCTTTTTTAAATGTAATCAACCTGGACACCATCACTCAAAACCCTAAAGATTTAGGGCTTTTAGCCTATTATTTGTTTTATAAAATCTTAGAAGAATCCAGAAAAAATGACAGCGGATTTTTGGTTTTTTTAGACGAGTTTAAATCCTATGTGGAAAACGATTTACTGAACACCAAAATCAACGCTTTAATCACGCAAGCCAGAAAAGCTAATGGCGTGGTGGTGTTGGCTTTGCAAGACATTTACCAATTAAGCGGGGTTAAAAACGCCCATAGTTTTTTAAGCAACATGGGGACTCTTATTTTGTATCCGCAAAAAAACGCTAGGGAGTTGAAACACCATTTCAATGTGCCTTTGAGCGAGACTGAAATTTCATTTTTAGAAAACACGCCTTTGTATGCCAGGCAGGTTTTAGTCAAAAATCTGGGTAACGGGAGTTCCAACATGATTGATGTAAATTTGGAAAGCTTGGGGCGTTATTTGAAAATCTTTAATTCGGATTCTAGTCATGTGAATAAAGTGAAAGCGTTACAAAAAGACTACCCTACAGAGTGGCGTGAGAAACTTTTGAAGAGTTAGTTTTAAAAAGCTAATATTATTTTGAAGCACTCCTATTCAGATGGCTAAGGCACACAAGAAATTAGGGGACTCTGCTGTATTCCTACCCTGAAGCGTTACCCTAAATTCCTATTGCATAGGTCTAAATAAGAGCTTAGGGATCATTTTAGCCATAAAAAGCTTATGTTTTCATTAAAAATGTTATGATACGCTCAAATAGTCAAGCAAAAAAATGTCAATTAAAAGGGTTAGATTGAAAATATTCGTTCTGTTGATGTCGGTAATTTTAGGAATATCATTAACAGGTTGCATAGGCTATCGTATGGACTTAGAACATTTTAACACGCTCTATTATGAAGAAAGCCCTAAACAAGCTTATGAATATTCCAAACAATTCACTAAGAAAAAAAAGAACGCTCTTTTATGGGACTTGCAAAACGGCTTGAGCGCTTTATACGCCAGAGATTACCAGACTTCTTTAGGGGTATTAGATCAAGCCGAGCAACGCTTTGATAAAACCCAAAGCGCTTTCACAAGAGGGGCTGGTTATGTGGGCGCTACCATGATTAATGATAACGTGCGTGCTTATGGGGGGAATATTTATGAGGGCGTTTTAATCAATTATTACAAAGCGATAGACTACATGCTTTTAAACGATAGCGCGAAAGCTAGGGTGCAATTCAACCGCGCGAACGAACGCCAGCGCAGGGCTAAAGAATTTTATTATGAGGAAGTTCAAAAAGCCATTAAAGAGATCGATTCTAGCAAAAAGCACAATATTAATATGGAACGCTCTAGGGTAGAAGTGAGCGAGATTTTAAACAACACTTATTCTAATTTAGACAAATACGAAGCTTATCAGGGCTTGCTTAACCCGGCGGTTTCGTATCTTTCAGGGTTGTTTTACGCTTTAAATGGGGATAAGAACAAGGGGCTAGGCTATCTTAATGAAGCCTATGGGATCAGTCAAAGCCCTTTTGTAGCCCAAGACTTGGTTTTTTTCAAAAACCCTAACAGGAGTCATTTCACTTGGATCATCATTGAAGATGGTAAAGAGCCGCAAAAAAGCGAATTTAAAATTGATGTGCCTATTTTTATGATCGATTCGGTTTATAACGTGAGTATAGCCTTGCCCAAGCTAGAAAAAGGGGAAGCGTTTTATCAAAATTTCACTCTTAAAGATGGAGAAAAAGTAACGCCCTTTGACACTTTAGCCTCAATAGATGCGGTGGTCGCTAGCGAATTTAGGAAGCAGTTGCCCTACATTATCACTAGAGCCATTTTATCGGCTACTTTTAAGGTGGGCATGCAAGCGGTAGCGAATTATTATTTGGGGTTTGTTGGAGGGCTAGTAACTTCATTGTATTCAGGTGTGAGTACCTTTGCAGACACCAGAAGCACGAGCATTTTTGCCCATAAAATCTATCTTATGCGTATCAAAAATAAAGCTTTTGAAAATTATGAAGTTCGAGCTGATTCTATTGACGCTTTTTCGTTTTCCTTAAAGCCTTGTAAAAGATCGCTTGAAAACCCTAAAGTCATTGACGCTAGGGAATTGCTTTCTGGGTTTGTAGCAGCCCCACAAATCTTTTGCTCTAACCGCCATAATATTTTATACATCCGCAGTTTTAAAAACGGGTTTGTTTTGAGTCATTTAAAATGATTTAAAAAACCCCCACCAAAGGAATTTTAGTTTTTAAGTGTCGTTGGCATTAAACACAAACACGATATAATTATAAAACGATACGAAAACCTAAATTAAGGGGAAGTCATGGCTGATAGTTTGGCGGGCATTGATCAAGTTACGAGTTTGCATAAAAATAACGAGTTGCAATTGTTGTGTTTCAGGCTGGGTAAAAACAAGGATTTGTATGCGGTCAATGTCTTTAAGATCCGTGAAGTGGTGAAATACCATGGCAACCTCACCATCATTAGCCACGAAAACAATTCGCTCGTTGAGGGGCTAATCATTATAAGAGAGCTCACCATTCCCTTGATTGATATGAAAAAATGGTTTTATTATGACAGCCAAAACAAAAACAAGGATTTACGCCCTTATAGGATAGAAAAAGACAAGGGCGAAGACGATATTGTTATGATTTGTGAGTTTTCTCGTTGGACCATAGGGGTTAGGATCTATGAAGCGGATAGGATTTTGAGCAAGAAATGGACTGAAATGGAGCAAAGCGCTGGGCTAGGGGGATCTGCAGGCAATAACAAGCTCGTGAGTCGCACGCGCTATTTTGATGGGCGCTTGGTGCAAGTGGTGGATATTGAAAAAATGCTTATAGATGTGTTCCCTTGGATTGAAGATGAAAAACACAACGATTTAGAAACGCTTTCTAAAATCCATTCTAACCAGTGCGTTTTGCTCGCTGATGACTCCCCAAGCGTTTTAAAAACCATGCAAATGATTTTAGACAAGCTGGGCGTCAAGCATATAGATTTTATCAATGGTAAAACCTTGCTAGAGCATTTATTCAGCCCAACAACCGATGTGAGTAATATTGGCCTGATCATTACCGATTTAGAAATGCCAGAAGCGAGCGGTTTTGAAGTGATCAAACAGGTTAAAAACAATCCTTTGACTTCAAAAATCCCTATCGTGGTCAATTCTTCTATGAGCGGCAGCTCTAATGAAGACATGGCCAGGAGTTTAAAAGCCGATGATTTCATCTCTAAGTCTAACCCTAAAGACATCCAACGGGTGGTTAAGCAATTTTTGGAATTAGCATGAAAAAATACGGCGCTATCCCCACCCCTTGCTATGTGCTAGAGAGCGAACGCTTAGAAAAAAACGCCAAGATTTTAGAAATCGTGCGCCAACAAAGCGGGGCAAAGGTTTTGCTCGCTTTAAAGGGGTATGCGTTCTGGCGTGAGTTTGGGATTTTGAGGCAAAGATTGAACGGGTGTTGCGCGAGCGGTCTTTATGAGGCTAAGCTCGCTTTTGAAGAATTTGGGGGGCGAGAGAGCCATAAGGAAGTTTGCGTTTATAGTCCGGCTTTTAAAGAGGCTGAAATGAGTGCGATTTTACCCCTAGCGACAAGCATCATTTTCAACTCTTTTTACCAATACGCTACCTATAAAGACAGGATTTTAGACAAAAACAAGCAATTAGAAAACTTGGGCTTAAGCCCCATTAAAATGGGTTTGAGGATCAACCCTCTTTATAGCGAAGTAACCCCAGCGATTTATAACCCATGCGCTAAAACAAGCCGGTTAGGGATTGCACCTAGCGAATTTGAAAAAGGGGTTAAAGAGCATGGGTTAGAGGGGGTGAACGGGTTGCATTTCCATACGCATTGCGAGCAAAACGCTGACGCTTTGTGCCGGACTTTAGAGCATGTAGAAAGGCATTTCAAGCCTTATTTAGAGGGCATGGAGTGGGTGAATTTTGGTGGAGGGCATCATATCACTAGGAGCGATTATGATGTGAATTTGCTCATTCAAACGATCAAAGATTTTAAAGAGCGCTACCACAATATAGAAGTGATTTTAGAGCCTGGGGAAGCCATAGGGTGGCAATGCGGGTTTTTAATTGCAAGCGTGATAGACATCGTTAAAAACAGCCAAGAAATTGCGATTTTAGACGCTTCTTTTAGCGCTCACATGCCGGATTGCTTAGAAATGCCCTATCGCCCTAGCATTCTTAAAATTTCCATAGAAAATGATGAAGAGCTTATTGAAGTTGAAAAGGGCGAAAACCAAGGGGCGTTTTCTTACTTTTTGGGCGGCCCTACTTGTTTGGCGGGGGATTTTATGGGGAGCTTTAGTTTTGATACGCCTTTAAAAAGGGGCGATAAAATCTTGTTTAAAGACATGCTCCATTATACGATCGTTAAAAACAACTCGTTTAATGGCGTCCCGCTCCCAAGCCTGGCTAAAATAGACGAGCAAGGTTTTAAAATCCTTAAAAACTTTTCTTATGAAGATTATAAAAACAGGAATTAAAGCTTTAATTAAGTTTTTTTAATTAAGTTTTTTTAATTAAGTTTTTTGGGGCTTGTAAAAAGAGCCACGCACAACATTCCAACGCCAAGCCCGGCCAACACCGCGCCAATGGTGTGCATGTCTAAATAAATGCGAGCGAGCATGGTTAAAGGGACTAGGGGTAAGAGCCAAAAGTATTTTTTAAAAGAATAGCGGCGCATTAAAAACGCCACCGCCAAACCCACCATAGACGAATGCCCGCTTGGCATGTTGAAATTACCCCCATAAGGGCGCTCGCCCAAACGCTGATCGTTGATTGTTATATGGTTTAAGGCTCTTTTGGTGGTGTGCGTGAGAATAGTTGTAGCGATAGAGGCGTTAGCGACTTGAAAAAGCCCTATCGCATCTCTTTGGATTAAAGGAATCGCCACAGATAAAATCGTAGGGATAAAGCGCGCGTAATGCTCGGTGAAATGAAACACCAAAGGCACGCTAGGCTGTTTAGGGATTTTAGGGAAAGGTGCAAAAACACCTAGTAAAATCAAGCCCAAACTGAGTGCTAACAAAGTTTTAGAAAAACTTTTAGGCAGGCTTTCACAAAATTTTTGTTTAAATAAGAATTTTTTCATGCGTGTTATTTTACTCTTTTTTGTGTTTAAGCAGGTCTAAAGAAGGGCGATAAACAACGCTTGGGTTTTTAAAATCCAAAAACACCCCTAAAACGCTATGGAAAATCACATTTTGATTAATGGGGGTTTGGGTTTGGATAATGGAATGCTCCTTTTTAAAAAGATCATTGGCATAAACGATAAAGGGGATCTCGTATTGCTCTTTAGGGGCGATGCTTTTAGGAATGCCATGCAAATAGAACGCTTCTTCGCCCAAGCTTTCGCCATGATCGCTTAAATAAATCATTAAAGCGGGCTGTTTGGCTTTTTTGAGCATGCTAATGATTTTGTCTAGCAGATAGTCGTTGTAAAAAATGGTGTTGTCATAGGCGTTAATCAAGCTTTCTTTGGAGCAAGAAGACAGATCGGCGCTTGAGCAATAGGGCTTAAACACCCTAAAATTTAAAGGCACTTTGTTGTCGTAGTTTGGGCCATGCGAGCCGGCAAGGTGTAAGATGAGCAAGACATTTTCATTAGAGTGTTCTTTTAAAAGGTCAGGCAAATTATAGAGTAAGGATTCATCATAAGGAGCGATCGCTTCACAATTGGGGCATTTTTGAATCAATTCATAGTTTTTACGATAGCTTGTAACCTTAACATTCTTTTCGCCGTCATTCGCGCTATACCAAAAGACTTTGATACCGGCTTTAGTCAAGTAAGTGGGCAAATTTTCATAGGCGTTGTTTTTAAAAGAAGAATCTAAAATGCATTCCAAACTCGCTGTCGTGTAAGTGGCGCAAGAAGTGGCGTTGAAAAGAGTGAGTTCATGATTTTCTAAGCGTTTGCTTAATCTTGGGGTGGTGGGTTTTTGATAGCCATAAAGGGCGTAATTATGTTTCCTAGCGCTTTCGCCAATGACTAGCACCACAAACGAATGAGAATGGTTGGGCGAAAAGAGAGGGAGCGGCTTGATAGTGGGGGCGAAAAATTTGAGAGCGCTCACTCTAAAAGCGTTCACACTATAAGCGAAGGGCAAAATTAAGCCCCCTATGAATTTCGCATGCTTATCAAACCACAGCCAATTTTTAGCGTTAGCTAAAGCGCTAGCGATAAAAATAAACACTAACGCCAAGATCGCTAAAAAGGGCGCTTTTTTAGAAGAATTTTTGATGGGGATTTTATAAATGATATAGCCAGGTAACACCCCAAAAACAACGATAAAAACAAATAATTTAACGCTCAAAAAGCCTAAAACTTCATGCGTGTTGGTGTTTAAGACATTACCCATCATGCTCTTATTTAAAAACACCTTATAAGCGCTAATGAAATAGAAAGCGATGGAATTGAGCCAACTAAAAACAACCGCGCTTAGGCGCATCAAATGAATAGAGATCAAACCTAATCCCAAAAAAAGAGCGCCATTCACGCAAAAAAGCACCACAACCATCATGGCGATAAAACTAACCTGGTTGCTTTCTTTATAAACATAAGCGAACAAAGGGAAATGGTATAAAACGCCAAAAATAAGGCTATAAAGCAAACCGGCTTGCAGACAACTCAGGGGTTTTAAAAACTTCAGATGGAATAATGATGCCAAACACGCCCCTTAAAATCAATCAGTCTTAGGATTATATCGTAGGTATGGGGATTTTATGGTTTATTTTAAAGTGGAAAGTGCGTTTTTTAGGGTGGTTGCATTTAAGAGCTTTAAAGCGCGTTTGTTGCAGGATTTCATCACGCCCCATAGTTAGGATATGGGGCAAATCCAAATAAGGAGCATGCCATAAAGCTAAAAGTGGGAAGCGTAAAAGTGGCAAACGCTCTTGGAAACTATTATACCTTGAAATTTCTTTTTCTTGGTTTAAGGTAGTGTTTTTGATGAAACGCTAATTTCTAAGAGCGTTCCCTAAGCCTAAAAAGCTTAGGGGTTTCCTTTAAAAAGCGGGTTTGTCCTTGACTTTGGGGCGTTTTTTGGTTAGTGGAGCGCGCGAACGCTAAAGATGTTTGAGGTTTCTGCTTTGGGTGGTTTTAAAAGGATCGCTTGAATAACGCTAATTTTTATTTAGATTGTAAAAAACGTCTTTGAGTATTTTTTGTGATTAACGCTTGAAGTCAAAAAACTTTGTTTGGTGGAAAAAATTAAAAAAAGCTAAAAGAAAAGTCAGTTAAAAGAAGTGGATTAAACCCCCTAAAAAGAGGGTTTAAAAAGGGGGTTTTAAGCTTTTAGTAAGCAAACACATAGTTGAGATACACGCTATAAAGCCTGCGGTATTGCAAGGTAGTGCCTAGCAAAGAATAGTAATTCGTGTTGATCGTGGGGATCTTCACGCCTAATTCCATGCCATGTTGCGCGCTATGATCAGCGCCTCTCCTCTTATTCCTAGCGAGATTGGTTCTTAAGCCCAAATTGAATAAGAATTGGAAATTCGCCGTGTTGATTTTAGCTTTATAGTAATTGTTCACGTTCGCTAAATTCACATACTGGGAATTAAGCCATGAAGTCCCGGCTAACGCAATACCGCCAAACGCGCCAAAAGAAATTTTGTTGTTTTTGGTGGCTTTATCGTTGATGAAATTCACTAACAAATCGCTCCCCACGCCATAGGTCCAAACATCAGAAGAGGCGTTGAAAAATTGGGATTTATTATAGGTGTGGTTGTAATCCACAAAGCCATAATATCTGGCGCCCCATCGTTTATTTTCTCCAAAAAATTGCTTGTAGCCCACTTGAAAGCCGATCCCGTTCATCGCGCCGTTGTTGGTGGTTGAAGCGGCGATTAAGCCAGCGCGTCTGAAAGGGTTATTGCCTAATTCTTGACTTCTAGATTGCACTTGAGAATGGATGTTGGAGTCAATATAGTAATTATCCTGTATGCCTTGCGGGCTATAAGGGTTGTTCTTTTTACTCACCACATTTTGCAAAGATTGAGCGTCAGGCAAGCTTGAGACAGCGGCTGTGATGCTGTCATAGTGTTCGCCTAGCTTTTGGTATTGGCTGCTGAAATTCGCTAAAGTGTAGGCGAGATCTCGTGCATGGTTGATTTGATCAGCTTGGTTGCCAAAATGAGCGAGGCTGTCTTTTAAGGCCGTTACGCTTTGTTCCACATACGCGCAACCGGCTCCCCAAGTGTTAGAAGTAACCGTGCCGGATGGCGTGCCACGGAGATTGCCATCGCTACCCTTTTCATGGCATACCCCTAAAGAGTCTTTCACAAAGGCTGCAGGGATTCTTTCAAAGTCTTTCACCACTTGTTGGGCGCGGTTTAAAATTTCCGCTTGCGCTTTGGCGTTAGCGAACATGCTTTGAGCGAAGTCAGCGTCCTTGTAGGGGTTGAATGTTTTTCCGGCGTCCAGGTTGCTTTGGTTTTGCGCGTTTGCGGTAACGATTTTGGATTGCTCTACGGCTATTGCAGCGTTTTTGATCATGTCTTGAATCGCGCTGATTTCGTTTTTAAAAGATCCGCACGCTGTCCCATCGCCGCCTATATCTTTCCAATAATTTTTACCGCCATTGCTCAACCATGGGCATGCTTCATTAAGGGTGGTTAAAATAATGCTCGCTTGTTGTAAAAGCTCTTGAGCGTTGTTGGAGACTTTGATGTCCTCTTTAGTTTCTTTATATTCCCCATTGACCCACTTGATTGAAACAAATTGCCCGTTAGTCCATGGGAATTTCCATCTTTCTCCTGGTTCGACAGTATTGTTTTTCTTCCCTTTAATTTCAAAATTAAGTTCTTTGGTGTCGCTTAAAGCGGGAATATCTTTCCCACTGCTCCCGAAAGCCTTTTGGATGATTTGATAAGCTCTATTGATTTTCGCGTAATTTTCAGTGGATATACCGCTCCACTTTCCTGGTTCATAAAACGAATCGCAAGTAATGGTAGTCCCCCCATTTGATGGCACATTTTCAAAGGTTTGAACGCCTCCATTTTTGTCTTTGTTACTACCAGGACCACAAACGCTGATCGCATAGCTCATCACTTGCCACAAACCCGCTGCTGCATTCAAACTCAAAAGCACGGCTTGATACGCCGGGGAATTGGTTTTATCATTGATTAAATTCTTCGCGCTCGCATTCAAATTAGTCCTTGTGTTATTGATAGCGATTGGGTCGGCAGATTGCTTGATGAGAGTGTTTAGGACGCTATAGCTCGTTAAAAGATTGTTCAATCTTTCATAGCTGTCTGAAAGATCTTGAATGCCTTTGGTGTTTTTCACCATTTGGGTGGATTCACCGATTTGATAGCCCACACTGACAAAAAAGCCGTTGTCTTCAGCGCTTAAAGCGGAAACTAAAAGCGAACCTAAGGTTAATGACAGAAATTTTTTCTTCATGTTTTCTCCTTTTTCCTTTTAAAATAAGATTGAAATCGTTGGTGAGCCTTGCAGAAATGTGTCTTTAAGTAAAGCCATACTGCAAGCTTTCGTTAATATAGTATAAATTGATGGGATTTTGACATTAATGAGGCGTTTTTGCTCTTTCAAAAAAAAAAAAAGGTTTTTGTGTTGTTTCTAAACAAATATTAAACCAATGAAAATGATTTTTAAAGAAATGAGGTTGTTTGAAGAGAAGTAACCATAAAAAAAGGGGGGTTAATTTTATTTTAAAAGCTTATTTTTTAAGTGAAACTCATTTTCTTAAGAATATAGGTGGTATTTGAAATAGCTCTCCCTACAACCCCCTTAAATATCCCCCTAAGAAGAGCGCTTTTTAATCAAGTTATCGCTTGACTAGCGTCAAGCTTTTCTTATTAGCGCTTTACGCAAGCTTTTTACTAAAAACGCTAAAACATTTTGAGATTTTATTTCCCTACATAGACTTGTCTTGGGCGTGTGATCCTGGCTTGCGGGCTTTTGATATGCTCTAAAAGTTGCGCGCACCAACCCACGGTCCTACCAATGACAAAAACCGGCGTGAAAAAACGCACCGGGATTTTTAAAGCCCTTAAAATGGTGCCGGAGTAAAAATCCACATTGGGGTAGAGATTCCTTTCAATGAAATACTCGTCTTTTAGGGCGATTTCTTCCACTTTTGCAGCGATTTCGCTCAAGCGTTCGTCCATTTTAACGCCCTTTTTATGCAATTCGTCTTTCAAGCCTTTGAGGATTTTAGCGCGCGGATCGTAACTCTTATACACCCTATGCCCAAAGCCCATAAGCTTGAAGCTGTCGTTTTTGTCTTTCACTCTTGCGATGTATTTATCCACATTTTTCACATCACCAATCTCTTCTAATTGGATAAGCACTTTTTCATTCGCTCCGCCATGCAAATGCCCCCATAAAGCGCTAATACCCGCGCTAATGGCTGCATAAGGATGCACGCCGGTGCTAGCGACATTCCTTACCGTGGTAGAAGAAGCGTTTTGCCCATGATCGGCGTGTAGGGTTAAGATTTTATCAAAGGCTTCCACTTCTAGGGGCGTGATTTCTACTTCGCCTTGAGTGGTGTGTTTCAAGCGGCTATAAGGATAACCTCTCAGCATAAAAAGGATATTTTCCACATAAGAACGCGCAATATCCGGATAAATGATAGGTGCTCCCACTTCATTACGATAGCAAATAGCCGCAAGCGTGGGGATTTTAGCGACAATTCTTCTAGCCATGGTTTGGTAATCTTCTTCAGTGTGCATGTTTTGGTGCGTGGAATAAAGGGTGGATAAAATAGACACACCGCTAGAGAGTTTCGCCATAGGGTGGGCGTTGCTAGGGAAGGCTGAAAACATGTTTAATAGGCTTTCATGCACAAAACTTCTGTGGCGTAATTCCAGTTCAAATTCTAAGCTTTCATCTTTATTTTTGGGTAGTTCTCCTGTGAGTAAGAGTCTGCACACATCTACATATTCGTAGTTAGCGACAAGATCTTCTATTTTATGCCCTCTATAATACAATTCGCCTTGTTTGCCATTAATGTAGCTAATGGTGGATTGGCAACCGGCAGTGGAAGAATACCCTGGGTCGTAAGAAAAAAGCCCAGTCGTTTCAAAAAGTTTGGAAAAATCCACCGCTTTAGGCCCACGAGTGCATTTAATGGTTTCAAATTCATAGCGTTCATTGTTTTCATTGTTGATTAAAGTAACAGACATTGTGATTTCCTTAAGTATTTGATAGCGTTCAGCTCCTTATTATAAGCCAAAAAATTAAATGATTTCTTTTTAAAAACATTTCGTTTTTTCAAGTTATTTTCAATCGCTACTTTTAAACACGCATTCAAAAAAGATTTTTAGGGGTTATAAGTATTTTTGCGCTAGTATAATCATTCAAACTTTAGAAAAAGGATAGACAATGGCTTACAACCCTAAAATTTTACAAAAGCCTAAAGAGGGCGAAGAAATTACGATTAAGGGGGGGAAATTGCATGTGCCAAACCACCCTATTATCCCTTTTATTGAAGGCGATGGCATTGGATCAGATATTACCCCAGCGATGATTAAAGTGGTGGATAGCGCGGTTCAAAAAGCTTACAAAGGCGAGAAAAAAATCGCATGGTATGAAGTGTTTGTGGGTGAAAAATGCTATCAAAAATTTAAAGATCACAAGGAATTAAGCCCAGAAGAGCAATGGCTCTTACCGGACACTATTGAAGCGATCAACCATTACAAAGTCTCTATTAAAGGGCCTTTGACCACGCCTATTGGTGAGGGGTTTAGATCGTTAAATGTAGCGTTACGCCAAAAAATGGATTTGTATGTGTGCTTGAGACCGGTAAGGTGGTATGGAAGCCCAAGCCCGGTTAAAGAGCCAGAAAAAGTGGATATGGTGATCTTTAGAGAAAATTCTGAAGACATTTATGCGGGCATTGAATGGCAAGAAGGCAGCGCGGAAGCGAAAAAACTCATCCATTTTTTACAAAACGAACTAAAGGTTAAAAAAATCCGTTTCCCTGAAAGCAGTGGCATAGGGGTAAAACCCATCAGCAAAGAAGGCACAGAAAGGTTGGTGAGGAAAGCGATTGAATACGCCATTGATAACGACAAGCCAAGCGTAACTTTTGTGCATAAAGGTAACATCATGAAATACACCGAAGGGGCGTTCATGAAATGGGGCTATGCGCTCGCTCAAGAAGAATTTAACGCTCAAGTCATTGACAAAGGCCCATGGTGTTCTTTGAAAAACCCTAAAACCGGTAAAGAAATCATCATTAAAGACATGATCGCTGATGCGTTCTTGCAACAAATCCTTTTGCGCCCTAGCGAATACAGCGTCATTGCGACCATGAATTTGAACGGGGATTATATCTCTGATGCGTTAGCGGCGATGGTGGGGGGCATTGGTATCGCTCCTGGGGCTAATCTCAATGACACGGTGGGCATGTTTGAAGCCACCCATGGCACCGCTCCTAAATACGCTGGGCTGGATAAAGTCAATCCGGGTTCTATTATTTTGAGCGCGGAAATGATGTTAAGGCATATGGGCTGGGTGGAAGCGGCTGATTTGATCGTCTCTGCGATGGAAAAAGCGATTAAAAGCAAGAAAGTAACTTACGATTTCGCTCGTTTAATGGATGGGGCTAAAGAAGTGAAATGCTCTGAATTTGCTAGCGTGATGATTGAAAACATGTGAAAGAGCGTTTTTTAAGCTCTGGTGTTTGAATGCGAAAAAAAGGCTAATACTATCATAAGGAATGAAGTTGATAAAATTTGTGCGTAATGTGGTTTTATTCATTTTAACGGCGATCTTTTTAGCACTCATGCTTTTAGTGAGCTATTGCATGCCCCATTATAGCGCGGCTGTCATTAGCGGGGTGGAAGTCAAAAGAATGAATGAAAATGAAAACACGCCCAATAATAAGGAAGTAAAAACCCTTGCTAGAGATGTCTATTTTGTGCAAACTTACGACCCTAAGGATCAAAAAAGCGTAACCGTTTATCGTAACGAAGACACGCGTTTTGGCTTCCCTTTTTATTTTAAGTTTAATTCGGCTGATATTTCAGCTCTCGCTCAAAGTTTAGTCAACCAGCAAGTGGAAGTGCAATACTATGGCTGGCGGATCAATTTGTTTAACATGTTCCCTAATGTGATTTTTTTAAAGCCCTTAAAAGAGAGCGCTGACATTTCAAAACCCATTTTTAGCTGGATTTTATACGCCTTGCTGTTAGGGGGCTTTTTTATCAGCGTGCGTTCTGTTTGCACTTTATTTAAGAGCAAAGCTCATTAATTCTTTTAGGCTTTGTTGGAAAATCACCATGGGGTTATTGGAGCGTGTATTAAAAAGCTCAATATAGGGCAAACTGATGCTGTGAAAAGCGGTGTTGTTTTCTCTTAAATTGATAGCGATTTTATAGTCTAGTTGGTGGGATTTCAATAAAAAATCATTCAGCAAACAATCATTAATCAAGCCCAAATTATCATGGCTAATCAAAAGCATTTTGGCTTTTAATTTTAGGGCCAAATCCAGCATGTTTTCTTCTAAAGTGATAGGCACGCATAACCCCCCAGCCCCTTCAACGATGACTAAATCGTAAGTTTTGGTGAAATTTTGGAGGCGTTGGATTAAATGATCTATATCAATGGAGGCGTTTGGATCTTCTTCTTGTTGGGCGATGAGAGGAGCTGAAGCTTTATGATAACGATAGAATGAAATGTCTTTTAAGGTTAAAGAGCGATCCAAAAGGCGGTTATCTTGCAAGAATAGATGCGCGTCGCTAGAGTGGTTGGTTGCATCATTGACGCCGGTTTCAATGGGCTTTAATAGAATCGTTCTAACGCCACAAGCGTTGCAATATTGGGCTAATAGCCTAGCGCATGTGGTTTTTCCGGCATTCGTGTTAGTCGCGCTGATAAAGAGCATGGTTTAATTTCTAAATTGGTAAGCGCCATCAAAGATTTGAGAAGTCAATACATTTTTGATTTGTGGTAACTTCACATTCTTTAGCGCTTCTCGTGGGACTTCAACGACTAATTGGTTTAACGCTTGGTCGCTTAAAGGGTTATCAATATCAAAAATGAAACTCAATGTGTTGTGGAGTGAATTGTAGGTGATTTTGTCAATCAACGCATAATTAAGTCTAACGCCCTCTGCTTGCTCTATGGCTGTTACGATGCTTTTAGATAGTCTAGGGCTGATGCTATCAAGTTGTGTCGCTAAATCTGTCGGCGAGATAAAGCAATAACCCGCATCGGTGTCTATGGTGTTAGCAAGCACTTTAGCTAATAATGTCCTACTCACTTTTTTGCCTTGTCGCATAGCTTTGGCAACCTTGCGGATTTTAATATTGTGGTTATAGCTCTGCCTAAAGCTTTTGCTTGTGATACATTTTAGTTTTTCTCTGTCAAAAATACCTTTTCGTTCCCAATCCTCTATCTCATCAATAGAGAATGATTGTTGATACCCATTAGTCCTAGAACTATTCTGTCTTGCTATAATGCTAGATTTAACAAAGTCCATAACTCCTAACCCCTCTGTATCTCTAGGTAGTCTTATCGCTTTTATTTGTGTCTTAACGATGTCTTTAAAATACACACCATAATTGTCTTTGTCCTCTTTTTTAAAGAAAGTATAGACTTTGTCTTGTAATCTTGTGAGAGATTGTGGCAACTCATTAGGAGCAGAGAATGTGATGCCTGTAAAAGTCCAATCCACTTTACCAAAATCCTTTTCTGTCGCTAATACTAAATCTACTTTTCCAGTCTCGGCGTTGTCGCAATAACAAATCGCCACTTGATTGAAATAATTTGCCAAATCTAATAATTGGTCTTTCAAGTTAAATGAGTTACTAGGTTCGTTTTGAAACACAAAGAAACTAACTTCTTTGCTTGGTAATAATGGGTCATCTAACCTATCTTTCCAATAACCTGTTACTTGTAGATAACCTAAAAAGTGTCTCTTTTGGTCTAATAGAGATTTTAGCTCTTGTGTCCTTTTAATATTGTCTTTTTGAGTATAGCGGTATTTTTTGACAAATTTATCGCTAGACATAAAGTCTCTCATTGTCGCATTGCTGTTTATGAAATTATCAACATAATTTTTACCTAACTTCCTACTCAATGTCTCATAAATTCCTTTAACTAAAATCTTATATTGTGGGATAACTTTACCTTGTGGCATAAAGAAGTCTTTAACTTTAATAGATTTTGTGGGGTCAATGTCATCAGTTGCCTCTCTAAATTTAGTCTTATTCTCTTTCATTTGAGCTAAATAAAGCTTTGATATTTTGTCTTTTTCATTAGGTTTTAATCCACTATTATAAGCTTTTTTTTAACAAGGATTGTTGGTCATTAGTGAATGTAGCTTCAAAATAAGGTTTAAAAACTCTAAACGCCGAGATAGTCCCAAAAGGTAGTCCGCTTTTGATTTTATTGACAATGCTGTTAAGACTAGTAGCTTTAATAGTAGTCTCTTGTTCTCTTTTAAGTCGTGAGAGTTCCTCACCAAACGCATCTAGCGTGGCTCTTAAAGACAATCCACCTTTTATCTTTACTCTAGGTTTATTTTGTCTAGCTAATTTCCTGTCCGCTAACGCCTTATCAATAGATGCTGTCAAAGAATTGTTTCTTTGTGGCTCATCAACAAATTCTAAAAAGTCGTAATTCAATATCATTTTGTGTCCTTTTCTTTAAGCGAGATTGTAGCGCTTTATCTTTGAGCTTTCAGCGGGTCATTAGGGTTTATTTGGTATAATACCAAAACTTCATTTAAGGTTGGTTCTTATGAATATTTTATTTGGGATTAGCGACACGCAAGAATGTTATAACGCTATTAAATTCGCTGTCAAATTAGCCCATTCGCTTAAAGAGGTCCGTTTCACTCTATTGCATGTGAGCATGGAAGTGTTTATTTATAGCGAAAGCGGGATGATGGATTATGGCCAGACAGAAGCCTTAGAAGAAGAAAAAGCTAAGGCTTTGTTAAAGCAATTTGAAGACGCTTTCAAAAAAGAAAATATAGAGTGCGAGAGCGTTTTAAAAAGTGGTGATTTGATTGATGTGGTCTTGGATATGGCTAAGGATTATGATTTGTTATTGATCGGGGCGAGCGAATCTAATTTGTTGTATCGTTTGTTCATTTCGCACCAAAATAGCTTGGTTGAACAATCCAGTATCCCTGTTGTGATCGCCAAGTAGCATGGATAAGCGGCATGAAAATGTATAACATACCCACCCCCACCATGGCGCAAGTGATCATGGTTGATGACCCCATTACGACAGCGGAATTTGTGATCTCTGCTTTGAGGGATTTTTTTGACAAGTCTTTAGAAGAGGCCAAAGCCCTCACATCAAGCATCCATCGTGATGGCGAGGGGGTTTGTGGCGTCTATCCTTATGATATTGCCAGGCATAGGGCAGCATGGGTCAGGGACAAAGCTAGAGAGCTAGATCTCCCCTTAAAATTATTGGTAGAAGAGATAAAATAATGGCTAAATTCAATCAAGATCTCAATGAAGTTCTAAACCAAGCTTTAAATTTAGCCCTAGATCTTAACCACGCCCTTTGCACCACAGAGCATGTGCTATTAGTCATTTTAGAGCATGAGAGCGGGGCAAAGATTATTGGTGCTTTAGAAAGAGATGACTATGATAAATTAAAACAAATCCTTAAAGACTATTTGTTGCAATATGTGCCTTTAAAGAGTGATCCAGCCAAAATGCCTGCTAGGAGTTTTGTGCTATTAAGAATGCTTAAAAGAATGTATGCGAGTTGTTTTGAGAGCGTGGGCGTGGAGGAATTGCTTATTTTAATGCTGGATCACCCCGATTGTTACGCTTCAAAACTCATGGATAGTTTTGGCATCGCTCGTTTGTATTCTAATCCTGCTTTATTGGATTTGGATAACCATGGTATTCCTAATGACATTAATGATAATGAAGAAGCGCCCAAAAACACTCCCCTAAAAAAATACGCTAAAAACTTGAGCGCTTTAGCCCAAGATAACGCTTTAGATCCAGTCATTGGCAGAGAAGAAGAGATTTTAAGAGTGATAGAAATTTTAGGGCGCAGGAAAAAGAATAACCCGCTTTTAATTGGCGAAGCGGGCGTAGGGAAAACCTCCATCGCTGAAGCTTTGGCTTTAAAAATCGCTCAAAAAGAAGTGCCGGAGTTTTTGCAAGAATATGAAGTCTATTCTTTGGATTTAGCTTTAATGGTGGCTGGAGCGAAATACAGAGGGGATTTTGAAAAACGCTTGAAAAAAACGCTCAAAGAAATCCAACAAAACGGCCGCATCATTTTATTCATTGATGAAATCCACACCCTTTTAGGCGCAGGGAGCAGTAACGCTGGGAGCTTGGATGCGGCGAACATATTAAAACCGGTTTTAACGGATGGGGGCTTGAAATGTTTAGGAGCGACCACTTTTGAAGAATACCGCAGCGTGTTTGAAAAAGACAAGGCTTTTAATAGGCGCTTTTCAGTCATAAAAGTTGAAGAGCCTTCTAAAGAAGCGTGTTACTTGATTTTGAAAAAGATCGCTCCCCTTTATGAAGAACACCACCAGGTGCGTTATGATGAGAGCGTGTTTAAGGCATGCGTGGATTTAACGAGTGATTACATGCATGATAAATTCTTGCCGGATAAAGCGATTGAATTATTAGATGAGGTGGGATCGAGGAAAAAAATCAGCCCTAAAAAGGGCAAAAAAATCGGCGTTGATGATGTGAAAGAAACGCTCGCTCTCAAGCTTAAAATCCCTAAAATGCGTTTGAGCAGCGATAAAAAAGCCCTTTTAAGGAACTTGGAAAAATCGCTTAAAAATAAGATTTTTGCCCAAACCGAAGCGATCAGTCTCGTCAGCAATGCGATTAAAATCCAGTATTGCGGGCTTTCTGCAAAAAATAAGCCTGTGGGGAGCTTTTTATTCGTGGGGCCTAGTGGGGTGGGGAAAACAGAATTGGCTAAAGAATTGGCCTTGAATTTGAATTTGCATTTTGAACGCTTTGACATGAGCGAATACAAAGAAGCCCATAGCGTGGCAAAGCTCATCGGGAGTCCTAGCGGTTATGTGGGGTTTGAGCAAGGGGGGTTACTAGTGAATGCGATTAAAAAGCACCCGCATTGTTTGTTGCTTTTAGATGAGATAGAAAAGGCTCATTCTAATGTGTATGATTTGTTGTTGCAAGTGATGGATAACGCCACTTTGAGCGATAATTTAGGCAATCAGGCGAGTTTTAAGCATGTGATACTGATTATGACTTCAAATGTGGGGAGTAAGGATAAGGACACGCTAGGGTTTTTTAGCGCTAAAAACACCAAGTATGATAAAGCCGTTAAAGAGCTTTTGACCCCTGAATTACGCTCCAGGATTGATGCGATCGTGCCGTTTAACGCGCTCAGTTTGGAGGATTTTGAACGCATTGTCTCTGTGGAATTAGACAAATTAAAAACCCTAGCGCTAGAGCAAGACATAACCTTAAAATTCCATAAAGAAGTTGTGAAATTCATCGCACAAAAAAGCTACCAAACGACTTTAGGAGCGAGAGAAATTAAAAAAATCATTCATAATGAAATCAAAACTAAATTAAGCGATATACTGCTCTTGCAATCGCTTAAAAAACCTTGTAAGATCGCTTGCTTGCTAGAAAAAAACCAATTGGTTCTAAAAGAAATCAAGCGCGTGCAAAAGGTGAAAGAAAATGACTTTTGAAATGCTTTATAGTAAAATCCATAGGGCTACTATCACAGACGCTAACCTCAATTACATAGGCTCGATCACCATAGATGAGGATTTGGCCAAGTTTGCTAAGCTTAGAGAGGGCATGAAAGTGGAAATCGTGGATGTCAATAACGGCGAACGCTTCAGCACCTATGTGATCTTAGGGAAAAAAAGGGGCGAAATTTGCGTCAATGGCGCAGCAGCCAGAAAGGTGGCCATAGGCGATGTGGTGATCATTTTAGCTTATGCGAGCATGAATGAAGATGAAATCAACGCACACAAGCCGAGCATCGTGCTAGTGGATGAAAAAAACGAAATTTTAGAAAAGGGTTAGAGATGGATTTTAGTCAATTGGGCGGGTTAAGCGGGTTATTAGACGGCATGAAAAAAGAGTTTTCCCAACTAGAAGAAAAGAATAAAGACACGATCCACACTTCCAAAAGCGGTGGGGGAATGGTGAGCGTGAGTTTTAATGGGTTGGGGGAATTAGTGGATTTGCAAATTGATGACAGCCTATTAGAAGATAAAGAAGCGATGCAAATCTATTTGATGAGCGCTTTGAATGACGGGTATAAAGCCGTAGAAGAAAACCGAAAGAATTTAGCCTTTAACATGCTGGGGAATTTCGCTAAATTGTGATGTTTCACAAAGCCTTTATTGTTCTATGGTTTTTTTTGAATGGCTTAGGGGCTTATGATTTCAAGCATTGTCAGGCGTTTTTTAAAAAAGCGAGCCTTCAAAAAGGAGGCGTGGCTTTAAAAGAATTGCCTAAAGGCGTGTATTTATATTATTCCAAAACCTACCCTAAACACGCCAGAGTCATCAAATCCGATCCTTTTGTAGGGTTGTATTTGTTACAAAGTGCGCCAAGCGAGTATGTTTATACATTAAGGGAATTAGACAAAGACGCCCTTATAAGGCCTATGGCTAGCATAGGGGATAAAGAAGCCCTAGAAGCGCGATTATTGGCGGGGCAAAAAGGTTATGAGCGCTACGCTCAAATTTCACAAAAGACTCAAAAAAATGGCGTTATCAGCAATATTTGCTATCAAATGTTAGGGCTAGGGGTAGGGGGGAATGGCTTTATAGAAACGAAATTTATCAAGCGCTTTTTAAACCAAAAAGAGCCTTATTATGGGGATATTGGGGTGCGTTTAAAAGAACATCATAAGCGTTTAGTAATAGCGCAATTCGATCCCTTTTTCCCTAAAAACCCTTTTTTAAAAAACGATGAAATCCTAGCGATCAATAATCAAAAGGTCCACTCGTTAGCGGAGTTTGAATGGGTGGTGAGCAATCTTAAATACCAAAGCCTTGTAAAAGTGGAAATCAAACGAAACCATAAAATCAAAGAAGTAACGCTCAAAGTCAATAAGCGTTATGGAGGGTTTTTGCTCAAAGACACTTTTTTAGAGCGCTATGGCATCGCTTTAGATGAGCGTTTTATGATCACTAAAATAGGCAGTCATTTGCCCAAAGGCTTGGATTTTTTAAAGCTTGGGGATAGGATTTTATGGGTGAATTATAAAAGCGTGGCGTCCAACCCGAAGGCTTTAAGAGAAGCGTTAAGCGCGCCTAAAATTGAATTATTAGTCTTGCGTAAAGGCTTTGAATTTTACATTAAAGTCCGTTGAAGTATTGATGAAAAATGACGCCTATGAGATTATCCTTTCTTGGTTTATCACGCCTCTCACGGCGATTTTAGGGCGTTTCGCTGAATTTTTTCTCTACACTTTGCATGCACAATTGGTGTTTAATAGCGTGGTCGCTTTGGCGTTCATGCTCTTTGCTTACAGGAGCTTGAAAGAACAGAATTTCTTCAGCGTTAGCGCGCTAACAGAAGCGTTATTATTTGTGGGGTTTTTTGCGCTGTTTAACTACGCTTTAAAAAATCCTTTGCATTTTTATGAATTTTTCCAAAACGCTATTTTTATTGCGCCTAACATGATCACTCAAAGCCTCTCTCAAAGCTTGAGTAGCTTTTCTAACCACGCGCTTTCTTTAGATTTTATCTTTAATCATGGTTTCTATGCCCTTAGTTTTATCAGCGATTTGAGCCATAATGAAATGTCTGTGTGGCTTTTTTTAAGCATTTTGCAAGCGCTTTTTTTGAGCGTTTTGTTTGCAATTATCATTTTAGTGTATTTAGAAGTGCATGTGTGGTGCTCTTTAGGGGTGCTGTTTTTAGCGTTTGGGTTTTTTAAAGCCTGGAGGAGCGTTGTGGTTATATGCCTAAAAAAATGCTTCGCTCTTGGGTTTTACAAGCCTTTTTTGTTGTTGGTGGGGTTTTTGAACGTGTCGGTTACTAAGGCTTTAATCAACGCTCATATGCAAGAAAAACAAGACTTAAGCCTTTTGTTGGTGGTAGCGTTATTTTTGTGTTGCGTTTTTATCATAGGCGTGCCTTTTTTCATCAACACTTTGTTTAGGGTGCAAAACAGCCTTAAAGAAACTTACAAACTCGCTACCAATTTGAGCGCTAACCTCAGCCAAAACGCCCTTAATTCCTTACAATACATCACGACCCCGCCCGCTCCCTCTAGCGTTTCTACTTCTACAAGCGGTAGCGTTTCTAAAGAAAAAGAAACGCATTCCCCCACATTTAAGGTAGAAACCACTCAATTAGATGTAAAAATCCCAAATTTCAAGCAAAAAAAGGTTAAAAAGGATACAATAAATACAAAAAATGAAATTTAAATAAATAGGAATTTAATGAGAATTTTTTTTGTTATCATGGGACTTGTGTTTTTTGGTTGCACCAGTAAGGTGCATGAGATGAAAAAAAGCCCTTGCACCTTGTATGAAAACAGGTTAAATCTCGCATGAGAGAAAAGCCTTTCAACAGCGAGCAATTAGTCTTTTTAGAAGAGCTTTTAAGCCACCAAGAAAAGCATTTAGAAAACAAGCTTTCTGGTTTTTCGGTGAACGATTTGGACATGCAAAGCGTGTTCAGACTGGAGAGAAACCGCTTGAAAATCGCTTACAAGCTCTTAGGCTTGATGAGTTTTATCGCTCTTGTTTTAGCGATCGTGTTAATCAGTGTTCTACCCTTACAAAAAACCGAACACCATTTCGTGGATTTTTTAAATCAGGACAAGCATTACGCCATTATCCAAAGAGCGGATAAAAGCATTTCCAGTAATGAAGCGTTGGCTCGTTCGCTCATTGGGGCGTATGTGTTAAACCGAGAGAGCATTAACCGCATTGACGATAAATCGCGCTATGAACTGGTGCGCTTGCAAAGCAGTTCTAAAGTGTGGCAACGCTTTGAAGATTTGATTAAAGCCCAAAACAGCATCTATGCGCAAAGCCATTTGGAAAGAGAAGTCCATATTGTCAATATTGCGATCTATCAGCAAGACAATAACCCCATTGCGAGCGTCTCTATTGCGGCTAAACTTTTGAATGAAAACAAGCTCGTGTATGAAAAGCGTTATAAAATCGTATTGAGCTATTTGTTTGACACCCCGGATTTTGATTACGCTTCCATGCCTAAAAACCCTACCGGCTTTAAAATCACCCGCTACAGCATCACTGAAATCGCGCCGACTAATAGGAATGATTGATGCGTAAGGTTTTATACGCTCTTGTGGGCTTTTTGTTGGCTTTTAGCGCTTTAAGAGCCGATGATTTTTTAGAAGAAGCGAACGAAACGGCCCCGGCGCATTTAAACCACCCCATGCAGGATTTAAACGCCATTCAAGGGAGTTTTTTCAATAAAAACCGCTCAACAATGTCCAACACTTTGAACATTGATTACTTTCAAGGGCAAACCTATAAAATCCGCTTGCGTTATGCGATGGCGACCTTATTGTTTTTTTCAAAACCCATTAGCGATTTTGTTTTAGGGGATAAGGTGGGATTTGATGCGAAAATCTTAGAAAGTAACGATCGTATTTTGCTTATCAAGCCTTTACAAATCGGCGTGGATTCTAATATCAGCGTGATAGATAGTGAGGGTAAGATTTTTTCTTTCTATGTGTTTTCTACCACTTTTACTAGCTCCAAACACCCTAATTTACAGGTTTTCATAGAAGATAAAAATTATTATTCTAACGCTTTTTTGAAGCCCCAAAAAGAAAATAAAGAAAATACCCTTGAAAACGCTCCCACAAACAACAAACCCTTAAAAGAAGAAAAAGAAGAAACCAAAGAAAAAGAAGAAGAAGAGACTATAATTATTGGCGATAACACCAACGCAATGAAAATCGTTAAAAAAGACATTCAAAAAGGCTATAAGGCTTTAAAAAGCTCTCAAAGGAAATGGTATTGTTTAGGGATTTGTTCTAAAAAATCCAAGCTCTCTTTGATGCCTAAAGAAATCTTTAACGACAAGCAATTCACTTATTTCAAATTTGACAAAAGATTAGCGCTCTCTAAATTCCCGGTGATTTATAAGGTCGTTGATGGCTATGATAACCCGGTGAATACTAGGATTGTGGGCGATTACATTATCGCTGAAGACGTTTCGGCTAAATGGACTTTAAGGCTTGGCAAGGACTATTTGTGTATCCGTTTTGTCAAAAAGGCTAAAGATGAATAAGTGGCTTAAGGGGGCGATTGTTTTTGTAGGGGGTTTTGCAACGATTATAACCATTTCTTTAATCTATCATCAAAAGCCAAAAGCCCCCCTAAATAACCAACCTAACCTTTTGAATGACGATGAGGTGAAATACCCCTTACAAGACTACACCTTCACTCAAAACCCACAGCCAACTAACACAGAAAGCTCCAAAGACGCTACCATCAAAGCCTTACAAGAACAGCTCAAAGCCGCTTTAAAAGCCCTAAACTCCAAAGAAATGAATTATTCTAAAGAAGAGACTTTTACTAGCCCTCCCATGGATTTAAAAGCAAACACAACCCCCCCTAAAAAAGACTTTTCTCTAAAGCAATTAGATTTACTAGCCGCTCGCATCACCCCTTTCAAACAAAGCCCTAAAAATTACGAAGAAAACCTAATTTTCCCTGTGGATAACCCTAAGGGCATTGATGGTTTTACTAACCTTAAAGAAAAAGACATCGCTACCAATGAAAACAAACTTTTACGCACCATTACAGCGGATAAAATGATACCCGCTTTTTTGATCACGCCCATTTCTAGCCAGATCGCTGGTAAAGTGATTGCGCAAGTGGAGAGCGATATTTTCGCTCACATGGGCAAAGCTGTTTTAATCCCCAAAGGCTCTAAAGTCATAGGCTATTACAGCAACAACAACAAAATGGGCGAATACCGCCTGGATATTGTATGGAGCCGCATCATCACTCCCCATGGGATTAATATCATGCTCACTAACGCTAAAGGGGCGGACATTAAAGGCTATAACGGCTTGGTGGGGGAATTGATTGAAAGGAATTTCCAGCGCTATGGCGTGCCGTTACTGCTTTCTACGCTCACTAACGGCTTGTTGATTGGAATCACTTCGGCTTTAAACAACAGAGGCAATAAAGAAGGAGTCACCAATTTCTTTGGGGATTATCTTTTATTGCAATTGATGAGGCAAAGCGGCATGGGGATCAATCAAGTGGTCAATCAAATTTTAAGAGACAAGAGCAAGATCGCTCCTATTGTGGTGATTAGAGAAGGGAGTAGGGTCTTCATTTCGCCCAATACTGACATCTTTTTCCCTATACCCAGAGAGAATGAAGTCATCGCTGAGTTTTTGAAGTGACTTAAAAAATGCCCAATTAAAAACGCTATAATAACCCTAAAAAACAAAAGAGAGCCTGACAAGAAAACTTATGAAAATTAAAAATATCTTACTGAGTGGGGGGAGCGGGAAACGCCTATGGCCTTTAAGCCGTAGCCTATACCCTAAGCAATTTTTAAAGCTTTTTGACCATAAAAGCTTGTTTGAATTGAGTTTTAAAAGAAACGCTTCCCTAGTAGATGAAACGCTCATTGTGTGCAATGAAAAGCATTATTTTTTAGCCCTAGAAGAAATAGAGAATGAAATCAAAAACAAAAGCGTGGGTTTTTTATTAGAGAGCTTGAGTAAAAACACCGCTAACGCCATTGCTTTGAGCGCTTTAATGAGCGAGAGGGAAGATTTACTCATCGTTACGCCAAGCGATCACTTGATTAAAGACCTTCAAGCGTATGAAAATGCAATCAAAAAAGCGATTAATTTAGCCCAAAAAGGCTTTTTAATCACTTTTGGGGTGAGTATTGACAAGCCCAATACGGAGTTTGGGTATATTGAAAGCCCTAATGGTTTAGATGTGAAGCGCTTCATTGAAAAGCCAAGCCTAGAAAAAGCGATAGAGTTTCAAAAAAGCGGGGGTTTTTATTTCAATAGCGGCATGTTTGTTTTCCAGGCGGGCGTTTTTTTAGACGAACTAAAAAAGCATGCCCCTACTATTTTAAAGGGGTGTGAAAGAGCGTTTGAATCGTTAGAAAACACGCATTTTTTTGAACAAAAGATCGCTCGTTTGAGCGAAAAGAGCATGCAAGATTTAGAAGATGTGAGCGTGGATATAGCTTTAATGCAACAAAGCCACAAAATCAAAATGGTAGGATTAAACGCCAAGTGGAGCGATTTAGGGAATTTTAACGCTCTTTTTGAAGAAGCGGCTAACGATCCTAAAGAAAATGTCAGCCTGAATCAAACGCCCATTTTTGCCAAAGAGAGCCAGAATAATTTAGTGTTTTCTCATAAAGTGAGCGCTCTTTTAGGCGTTGAGAATTTAGCCATCATTGACACTAAAGACGCTCTTTTAATCGCTCATAAAGACAAGGCTAACGATTTAAAAGCTTTAGTGAGCGAGATAGAAATAAATAACCAGGAATTGCTGCAAACGCACACTAAAGTGTATCGCCCTTGGGGGAGTTATGAAGTCTTGCATGAGAGCGGGTGTTACAAGGTTAAGATTTTGGAAGTCAAACCAAACGCTAGGCTTTCTTTACAAAAGCATTTCCACAGGAGCGAGCACTGGGTGGTGATTAGCGGGATGGCGAGCGTGGAGTTGGATCACCAATCGTTTGAATTGCAAGCTAATGAGTCCACTTATATCCCTAAAAACACCCTACACCGCCTGGCTAATTACGGCAAAATCCCTTTAATTATCATAGAAGTTCAAGTGGGCGAGTATGTCGGTGAAGACGATATTGTGCGCATTGATGATGATTTCAACAGACAAAATCAAAACGCCTAATAAAGAAAATTCAATAAAGGAACAATAATGAAAGAAAAAATCGCTTTAATCACCGGGGTTACTGGGCAAGACGGGAGCTATCTGGCTGAATACTTGCTGAATTTGGGTTATGAAGTGCATGGGTTAAAAAGGCGTTCTTCTAGCATCAACACTTCTAGGATCGATCATCTGTATGAAGATTTGCACAGCGATCATAAAAGGCGTTTTTTCTTACACTATGGGGATATGACCGATAGCTCTAATCTTATCCATTTAATCGCTACCACTAAGCCTACAGAGATTTATAATTTAGCCGCTCAAAGCCATGTAAAAGTCTCTTTTGAAACCCCAGAATACACCGCTAACGCTGATGGTATTGGCACGCTAAGGATTTTAGAAGCCATGCGGATTTTAGGCTTAGAAAATAAAACACGATTCTATCAAGCCAGCACGAGCGAATTGTATGGCGAAGTCTTAGAAACCCCGCAAAATGAAAACACCCCCTTTAACCCACGAAGCCCCTATGCGGTCGCTAAAATGTATGCCTTTTACATCACCAAAAATTACAGAGAGGCTTATAATTTGTTTGCGGTTAATGGCATTCTTTTTAACCATGAGAGTAGGGTAAGGGGCGAAACTTTTGTAACCCGTAAAATCACACGAGCCGCTAGTGCGATAGCGTATAACTTAACGGATTGCTTGTATTTAGGGAATTTAGACGCTAAAAGAGACTGGGGGCATGCCAAAGATTACGTGAAAATGATGCATTTAATGCTCCAAGCGCCCATCCCACAAGATTATGTGATCGCGACAGGGAAGACCACAAGCGTGCGCGATTTTGTGAAAATGAGCTTTGAATTTATCGGTATCAATTTAGAATTTCAAAATACAGGGATTAAAGAAATCGGTTTGATTAAAAGCGTTGATGAAAAAAGAGCGAACGCTTTACAATTAAACTTAAGCCATTTAAAAACGGGCAAAATCGTGGTGCGTATAGATGAGCGTTATTTCAGGCCTACTGAAGTGGATTTGCTCTTAGGCGATCCCACTAAGGCTGAAAAAGAGCTGGGCTGGGTTAGGGAATACGATTTAAAAGAGTTGGTTAAGGACATGTTAGAATACGATTTAAAAGAATGCCAGAAAAACCTTTACTTGCAAGATGGGGGTTATATTTTAAGGAATTTTTATGAATGAGGTTATTTTAATCACCGGCGCTTATGGCATGGTGGGGCAGAACACGGCGTTGTATTTTAAAAAAAATAAGCCTGATGTTACTCTACTCACCCCTAAAAAGAGCGAATTGTATTTATTGGACAAAGACAACGTTCAAGCTTATTTGAAAGAATACAAGCCTACAGGCATTATCCATTGCGCCGGGAGAGTGGGGGGCATTGTGGCGAACATGAACGATCTTTCAACTTACATGGTTGAGAATTTACTCATGGGCTTGTATCTTTTTTCTAGTGCTTTAGATTCGGGTGTGAAAAAAGCCATTAATCTAGCGAGCTCTTGCGCTTATCCTAAATACGCCCCTAACCCTTTAAAAGAGAGCGATTTATTGAACGGCTCTTTAGAGCCAACGAATGAAGGCTACGCTTTAGCCAAACTTTCTGTGATGAAGTATTGCGAATACGTGAGTGCTGAAAAGGGCGTTTTTTATAAAACTTTAGTGCCTTGCAACCTTTATGGCGAGTTTGACAAGTTTGAAGAAAAAATAGCGCACATGATACCAGGGCTTATTGCTAGGATGCACACCGCTAAATTAAAAAATGAAAAAAATTTTGCGATGTGGGGCGATGGCACGGCCAGAAGAGAGTATCTAAACGCTAAAGATTTAGCCAGATTCATCGCTCTCGCTTATGAGAATATCGCTTCAATCCCTAGCGTGATGAATGTCGGCTCTGGCGTGGATTACAGCATTGAAGAGTATTATGAAAAAGTCGCTCAGGTTTTAGACTATAAGGGCGTGTTTGTTAAGGATTTATCCAAACCAGTGGGCATGCAGCAAAAGCTTATGGATATTTCCAAACAAAAGGCTTTAAAATGGGAATTAGAAATCCCTTTAGAGCAGGGCATCAAAGAAGCTTATGAGTATTATTTGAAGCTTTTAGAGGTTTGAAATAAAATCAAGGCTCTTATGGGGTTATAAAAACGCTCCGCCATTAAGCGTCAGGCTAGCGGTAGTTACGATATTGTGATTATCAATTTGCTTCAAAAAGCTTGAGCCATTAAAAGGGTTTGGTCGCTTTACTCTCAATTTCAAGCACTTTTTTATCATCAATATCAAGCCCGCTTTTTTATAACCCGCCACTAACACCCTCTTATTGCAAGTTTTCTTTCAAATAGCTTGAGTATAGTAGGCTTAGACTTAGCTTAGGTGATCTCTAAAAAATTTTTAGAGGGCAAAGGCGTAGGGTTTTAAAAATCGCCTTAGCAAATCCTAGGCAACAATTCGCCTTCTGGCACCTCTAAAATCCTTTCAAAACCCCATGCGTTCTTTAAAACCACGCTAGGATAAGGGTTTTCAAGCACTTTGCCAATCACGCAAGCGTTTTTAGCTTTTTCGTTACTTTTTAAAATTTCTAAGGCTTTAGGGGCGTCTTTTTGATTGAGCGCTAAAACAAACACCCCCTCATTGGCTAGCGCGTAGGGTTCTAGCCCTAAAATCTCACAAATCCCTTTCGTTTCTTCTTTTAAGGGGATTTTTTCTTCTTCTATAACGATTTTCACTCTAGAGCTGTTCGCCCATTCATTCAGCACGCTCGCTAACCCGCCCCTAGTCGCATCTCTTAAAGCATCAATTTTGAGATCGCTTAAAAATAGGGGTTTTAATAAGGGATAGAGCAGTTGGCAATCGCTTTCTAGATTGGTTTTGAGCTTGATTTCATGACGCATCGCAAACAAGCTTGCCCCATGATTGGCGATAGTGTCGCTTAGGATAATGGCTTGTCCTTGTCTTAAATGGCGCGAAGAAATCCCTGGCTTGATGATTTTACCGATACATGTTGTGTTGATAAAAAGCTTATCCACGCTCCCCTTTGGCACGACTTTAGTGTCTAGGGAGAGGAGTTTTAAGTTGGCTTTAAACAATTCTTTTTGTATGGATTGTAAAATTTGTTTTAAAAGAGGGATTTCTAAGCCTTCTTCTAAAATAAAACCCATATTCAAATACAAAGGTTCGCCCCCTTGCACGCTCACATCATTCGCGCTCCCGCAAATGCAAAGCTTGCCTATATCGCCTCCATTAAAAATTAAGGGCGTGATGACAAAACTATCCGTGCTCACGCAATATTCCCCACTAGCCTTAAATTTAGGGGCGTCTTCATCAAACGCAACGATAAATTCTTTTAAATAGGGCATAAAGACCCGCTCAATTAAAGCGTTTGTTTCTTTCCCTCCGTTCCCGCATGCTAGAGTTACGCTATCCATTTTTATCCTTTTTTGATGATTGTAGGGTTGAAATACGCCATTAAGGCTTGACCGACAGGGATACTGCTATCGTTAGGGGGGAAATGCTTGTGGAAAAAATACTCCCTTTGAAGGTTTTTCAATCGTTGGGCCAATTGTTCGCACAACAATTGGTTGCAAAACACGCCCCCACTGCACACCACCACATGCTCTTTAAAAGGCGCGATTAAAGCGGTAATGATTTCTACTAAGCTGTTAAAAAATTTCTTAGCGATGCGTTCAGGATCTAAAACGCCCAAATCCTTTTCAAACGCTTGATAAAAATCTTTTAAACACACCACGCTGTTTTTGATTTCAAAAGGGTAAAAGGCGATCTCATCGCTTTGTAAGGCTAGATTTTCTAAAACCTGCCCGCTCTCTGCTTCAAAGCTAATCGTTCCTGTTAAATCCAAACTAAACGCTACTATATCAAACAAACGCCCTATAGAATTGGTAGCTATGCTTTGAATTTTTTTGTCATGCATTTGTTGGAAAATTTCTAATTCGTCTTCTTTAAAATGTTTTTGAACGCGCTCTAAAAGCTTGTTGAGTTGGTGTTTTAAAGCGATTTCTAAAACCAGGCGTTTAGGCTCTTTGATCGCTTTTTGCCCCCCTAAAAGCAGAAATTCTTCAAACCTGGCCATCTCTTCAATGCGTTCCAAATCCCCCACAAAACACTCCGCCCCATAAATCTTATTGTCATAAGCCCCACTCCCATCCCAGACAATACCTATAAAAGGGTGATTTAAATGCGGGTCTTGCAATAATGCGTCTAATACGCTCGCTAAAAAGTGGGCATGGTGGTGCTGGACTTGCAACAAGGGCGTATTAAAATCAAAAGCCATTTGAGTGGTGGTGTAATTTTTATGCTTATCGCAAGCTAAGAGCGTGGGCTTGAAATCATAGGTTTTTAAGAAAAAATTCAGGGTTTCTTTAAAGTGTTTTTCATTTTCTAAAACGCTCAAATCCCCACAAAAAGGCGAGAGTAAAAGAACGGAAGTTTCGCTATCCAACAAACTAAAATGCCCTTTTTGTTGTGCTCCAAGCGCTAAAATCTTTTTTGGCGAATCATTAGAGCGTTTGGGCAAAGCAAGGTAAAGGGGGGCAAACCCTCTAGCCAAACGCATGGGGCGAATCATATTGTCCACGCATTGCGCGATACTATCATCAATCCTGTGGATGATGGCGCGGTTGTGCGTGAGCTTAAAATCAAAAATAAAATGAAAACGATCCAACTCTTTTTCATCGCTCGCTAAAGGGAGGGAGTTGAAATTCGCGCTCGTGAATACAATAGGGAAATTTAATAAATCCAACAACAAAGCATGCAAAGGGGTATAGGGTAAGATGACGCCATAAAAGGGGGAGTTTTTAGCGATATTAGGGGCTAATTGCGCATTAGGTTTTTTGTGTACTAAAAGGATGGGGGCGTTAGCGGATCTTAAGCTCTCGCATTCTAATGCATTCAAAAATGCATGTTGCTTGGCTGTGTTTAAATCTTTAAACATGAGCGCAAAAGGCTTTAGGGGGCGGTTTTTTAAAAGCCGTAATCTTTCTATGGTTTGAAAGTTCCTTGCATCGCACACCAAAGCAAAGCCCCCCAAACCTTTAAGAGCGATGATTTTACCCTTTTGAATGTCTTTAGCGCACTCTAAAAGCGCACCATCATCGTTTAATTGCTTGTAGTTAATCGTAATACCGCACTTTTTGCAGCTTATGCCTTGGATATGGAATCGTTTGTTAGTAGTGTCTTTATAGACAAATGCACAAAATTCACAGAGCTTGAAAGGTTTTAAGGCAGAGTTTTCTCTGTCATAGGGTAAGGCGTTTAAAAGGCTGTATCTTGCCCCGCATTTCGCGCAAGAATTAAAAGCGTAATGAAAATAGGGGGAATTTTCATCTCTAATCTCACGCAAGCAATCATCGCACACGCCTAAATCTTTAGGGATTTGACTGAGCAAATTTAAGGGGTGGTTCTTGCTTTCTAAAATCCTAAAATCATTAAAATGCAACGCTTTATTATAGGGGCTAATAATGATTTTTTCAACCAACGCTAAAGGGGGTAATCCTTTTTTGAGAGCGTTTAAAAAAGATTCTGTTTTTTGAATGGGCAAGACGATTTCTAAAGCCGCTTGAGTGTTACGCGCAAAGCCTACAAGCTCTAATTTTTGAGCCAGGGTATAGATAAAAGGGCGCATGCCCACGCCTTGAACCACGCCAAAAAGCGTGATTTTATTCAATAAAGTTGCATCGTTACACAATGCAAGCTCCCATGCTGTTTGATTAGGGTGCTACAATCAATCCCTACCACTTCTAGGGGCGTGTGCTGTTTTAAGGTTTCTAAAATGAGCGCGTCATTAGGGTCGTTGTAAGTAGGCACAATAAGAGCGTTATTGCACAATAAAAAATTCACATAAGTTGCTGGCAGGCGTTGTTGGTTTTCATCAAAAATGGCTTTGGGGATTTCTAGGGGGATGAGTTTATAAGGCGTGCCATCAAGTTTTTTAAAGGTTTTTAATTCTTCTTGCATTTTTTTTAGGGCTTCGTAATGTTCGTCATTTTTATCCTCGCATGCGCTATAAACAATGGTGTCTTTATCCAAAAAGCGAGCGAGCGTGTCGGTGTGGCTATCGGTATCATCGCCTTTTAAATAGCCATAAGAATACCATAACACTTGTTTAGCCCCTAATTCCTTTTTAAGCATTTCTTCTATTGCATATTGATTCAAATGGGGGTTACGATTTTTTTCTAACAGGCATTGGGTGTTGGTTAAAATACTCCCAGCCCCATCGCTCTCTATGCTCCCGCCCTCTAAAACATAGGGAATCGTTTTTAAAGGGTGTTTTAAAAGCCCTAAACTTTTGAGTTTGAAATTCACTTGATTGTCTAAATTGGATGGGTATTTTAGCCCCCAGCCGTTAAAACCAAAATTCAAGCATTCTAAAACGCCATGATTTTCAATGCTGATCGCTCCAAAATCCCTAGCCCATGTGTCGTTAGTGTCAATTCTTGCGATTTCCACGCCGGGCAAGTTTTTAAGCGTCTCATAACCGATAGTATCGCTCGTATGGACGCACACTAACACTTTAGCGTGTTTGGCTATGGTTTGAACGATGTTTAAAAAGCTCTCTCTGGCTTCTTTAATGCAATACGCCCAATCGCCAAACTCATGGGGAAACGCCATGAGAACCGCTTGGATTTTTTCAAACTCCGCTAACATTCTTTTCATTAAAAATCCTAATAAGGTATCATTGCAAGCAACTATAACACAATCTCATTCAAATAGCGTTTTTAAACCGAGCCTAAACGCTTTTTAGCGGTTTGAAAATATTCTTTTTCTAATTCTATACCGATAAAATTTCGCTTTAAATTCTTGCATGCCAAACCGGTGGTGCCGCTCCCCATGAAAGGATCTAGCACGAGATGATTAGGGTTTGTGTGGATAGAAATGATTTTTTCCATTAAGGCTAGGCTTTTTTGCGTGGGGTGTTTGGTCTTTTCAAGCCCGCTCACCACAGGGCTTTTTAAAATCAAGGGCCGTAAATATTTTTCATTTTTGGGTTTATACGCAATTGGCAGACATAGAAAATGAGTTGCAATACTATAAACAACATTTTAAGAATAAAGTTGTTTTTTGCAATTGTGATGACGCAAGGGTAAGTAATTTTTTTAAATACTTCTTTGTTCATTTTCAAGAACTAGGGCTTAAAAAATTAATTTCTGCTTGTTGTATGGAACCAGAAATATCTAGTAATAGCAATAAAATCTCAAAGGGATTTTATTGCGAGTATGAAGGGAAAAAGGATTGGCAAACAACCATTGATGGATTGAAATTTTTTAAAGGAGATGGCGATTTTCGTAGTGAGGAGAGCATTCAATTGCTAAAAGAGGCAGATATTGTAGCAACTAATCCACCTTTTTCACTTTTTAGAGAGTTTGTAGTGCAATTGATCGAACACAACAAGAAATTTTTGATTATTGGAAATATCAATGCAATTACATACAAAAACATTTTTACTCTAATTAAAAATAATAAAGTATGGTTAGGCATGCATCTTGGTCGAGGGATTTCAAGTTTTATTGTTCCACGACATTATGAACTTTATGGCACAGAAACTAAAATTGATAGCTTAGGTAATCGCTTAATCTCTCCTAATAATTGTTTATGGCTTACAAATTTGGATTATAAAAAAAGGCATGAGATATTACCACTCACAAAGAAATACGATAAAAATAAGTATGAGTTATGTGATAATTTTGATGGAATTAATGTGAATAGAACCATAGATATACCTTTGGACTATAGGGGTTCTATGGGAGTCCCTATAACTTTTTTACACAAATTTAATCCTAAGCAGTTTGAGATTATTGGTTTTAGGAAGGGAAATGATGGTAAGGATTTGTCCGTGAATGGTAAATGCCCCTTTTTAGAGTTTTAATTAGACATAAAAAAGATTACTAAAGGTGTATTCTTAATGTTTAGTCTTACAAAAGGACTTCAAAATATTTTTTATCCTAAAACAAAAATAATCCCTAATCGTTTTTGATCTTATGTGGGTTTTAAAAGATTGCATTTGTTGGTCTTTAGCCATTTCAAGGCGTTCTTTAAAAAAATCGTTTTTAAAAGGGGTGCAAAAAAGGTTTGCAAGCCAAAAACTCGCTTCGGCTTCATAGCAAATCAAACGCCCGTTTAAAGAACTGACAGAACGCCACGGCTTGTGTTTGATAAAATGGAGCATGATGATATTTTTAGGGTAGTGCTCTTTGAAAGAATCAGAATAGCAATTATAATAAATAGGCAATTCTAAAATACGCTCTAAAAACACCATATTGATTAAACACTGCTCAGGGTAGAAAAGGTCTTTCCCCCTAGTTTTCAAAAACTCTAAAGCGGTTTTTTCAAACCCATTTTCGCGCCATAAATCTAAATTCGCCACCAAAAAGCCCATGTTAAAGCCTTGATGGATGCGTTTTAATTCGTTTTGGCTAAAGCGTGAAAAATCCATTTTAAAATTCTTGCAAGTGCGCTCAATAAAATCACAAAAGGCTTCAAAAGGAAGGTGAGAAAATGTGTCTCTCACCATGCCAAGCAATTTAGTGGGGTCGTTATCTAGCGCAAAATAAGCGCTTGCAACATCGCCTAAAAACACCGTATCCACATCTATGGAAATGATTTTAGAATAATTAGGGAAGAGCGAAGCGAGCAAAAGCCGGCACAAAACAAGAAGCCCGCCATAACGCTTGGAGCAAGACTCATTGAGATAGCTTTCTATGGAATGATCCAGCGAATTGATATTGATAAACTCTAATGAAGCGAATCTTTTAAAAGGCTCAATGGTTTTTAAAAGCTTGTTTTGCTGCTCTAAAGTTACCCCTTTAACCAAACAATGGATTTTATACACGATGTTAGCGCCTAAAAGTTGGTTGCTTTGATTTAAGGGGCTAAAGTCTATCGCGCTCGTGTGTCTGCTCGCATGGGAGAGTAAAGAATAAAGGCTCACGCTAGCTCCTAGTGCGTAATTCTTATCAAAACTCATAAAAATAGGGATAACTTGATCGGGTAAATTTTGCGTATCCATTTACCGCTCTCTTATACCGCTTTTTGAGCGCTTTAAAATCGCATGCCTAACTTCTTCAACACTCCCCGCATAAAGGTTATTGAATTGGGTTTTATTGAAAGTGTTTTGGCGCTTGGCTAATTTGATGGTGTTAGAGGTAATCGCTTCTTCTAGCTCCTTTAAAGTGAGTTGTTTTTCTAAATAAAGAACGCTCTCTTTAACGCCTATGGCTTTAAAGGGCTGCGAATCTTTAGGGTATTGAGTATAGAGAGCTTTGATTTCTTCAACAAGCCCTGAATGGAGCATGTTTTTGGTGCGCTGTTTGATGTTGTTATGAAGCGCGTTTTTTTCAATAGACAGAGCGAATAAGGAGATAGCATGCTCAAAGGGTTTTTTAGGGTTAGCCTTAAAATATTCGCTTGGGGGCGTGTGGGTGGCATAAAAGATTTCTAAAGCCTTATGGATGCGGTAAGTGTCGTTTGGATGGATTTTAAAAGCCATGTTAGGGTCAATGGATTTTAAAAATATATAAGGATTAGCGAGGGCGGCAATTTCTCGCTCTATTTTTACAACCTCTTCATTGCTCAGTTTTGGCATGCTACTCAAACCTTCTAAAATGGATTTTAAGTAAAAACTGCTCCCTCCTACAATGAGTAAAATTTTTTTTTGGGATACTCTCATGGCGTCCTCTAAAAGGGTTTTAAAAAGAGGAGCGTTATTTTTTTCATCAATGTTAAGGCAGTCTAGGGCGTAATGTTTGATATTTTTTCGCTCTTTCAGGCTCGGTTTAGCCGAAGCGATATTAATGTCTTTATAAATACTCAAAGAATCCAAAGAAAAGATTTCAGCGTCCAATTCTTGGGCTAATTCAATGGAAAGAGCGCTTTTCCCGCTCCCGCTAGGCCCTAAAAGCGCGATGAGTTTTTTAGGCGTTTTGATAAGGAAGCCCTCTTTTATAAGCGTTCAAAAACCCTTCCAAATCAAATTTTTTACGGCATTCTTCGGTGAAAAGATGGATCATCAAATCCCCCAAATCCAAAATGATCCACTCTTCATTAGACTCATCTATCTGGTAAAAGACTTCGCCTAAAGGCTTAAGGGTGTTTTTAAGTGCGTCTAATAAAGAAAGGGCATGCTTATTCGCTAGCGTGGTGGCGATAATGACATCTTCTACCAAATAGGGGGTTTTAGACAAATCAATATGCGTAATATCAAAAGCCTTTTTTTCATCTAATAAAGCCGTAATCGTTTCTATGCGTTGGTTCATGAGTTTCCTAAAAAATGGGTTAAAATAGCCTTATTATAACTTAAATCAAGGAAGGATTAATGACCCCTGAACTAAACCTCAGATCCTTAGGCACTAAAACGCCCTATATTTTTGAATACAGTAGCGATTTACTAGAAGCTTTCCCTAACCCAAACCCCAATTTAGACCCCCTAATCACTCTAGAATGCAAGGAATTTACAAGCCTTTGCCCAATCACCTCCCAGCCGGATTTTGGCGTGATTTTTATCCGCTATATCCCTAAAGATAAAATGGTAGAAAGCAAGTCTTTAAAACTCTATTTATTCAGTTACAGAAACCATGGGAGTTTCCATGAGAGCTGCATCAACACGATTTTACTAGATTTAGCCCGATTGCTAGAGCCAAAGTATTTGGAAGTGTATGGAGATTTTGCCTCTAGGGGTGGGATTGCGATCAAGCCCTTTGTGAATTACGCGATCAAAGAATACCAGGAATTTAAAGAAAAACGCCTTTTGAATGCGAAATAACACGCAAGAGAGGTGTTAAGATTGAAGCCATTCCAATTAAATGGACAAATTAGAGAGCAAGAAAAAAGATT
>NZ_CBOM010000009.1:0-60312 GCF_000476275.1 Helicobacter pylori SA213A | reverse complement strand
GGGAATGTTTGGGAAAATATTTTGATTTTTTAGAGCGCTTAAAAATTGCACGATCTTTTCTTTAGGGATAATCACCAGACTTTCTTGGTTTTCTAAAGTGCTGCTAGCCATTCCCATAAACTCCCCCACTTCGCTAAAATAGGGCCTCCCTCCCCACAACACGCTCCCCTTTTTAAAAGAACTATCAAGCGAAAGAAACTTTTTAGATTTCAAAAGTTCAGCCACAGAAATGCCCGTTATCTGTATAGAAAAAGAATTCCCCTCATTCAACGCTGGGTAGTAGAGATCAGAATTGGGTGTTTTTTGATTGGTATAGGGATTTGAATGGAAAGTTTGAGCGTATTTGGTGTAAATCCTTGCATGATAGTAGCTCTCTTCTCTTTTATGGCAATAATCGTCTCTAAAATCGGCGGTTTTTAGAAGCGAAAGCCCTTGATCCCTATCCATCGCTTCAAGGCGCAAGCTGGCTATACAAATCAACTCTTTAGCGCTGCTGTCTTGCATCTTGGCTAAAATCATTTTAGGGTATAAACCATTGGAATAAAGCGTTTCAGAAGAAGCGATATAACGCCCGTTTTCCAATAAAGTCGCATAGCCTTCTTTATAAGTCCCATCGCTAAAATACACTTTCAATAACGCAATAGAATAAACCCATGTGGGGAGTTCTGGATCTAGGGGCGGATCGTTTCTGACAAGCTTAATACTATGGGCGTTCATCACGCATGACAATAAAAAGATACAACAACCAACCGCCAATCTTTTACGCCAACACGCCATGACTAAACTTGCATCAACTTACCGCTTAAATTTCAAAATTATCCTAAAACACTATCGGCTAAAATACCATTTGTTTTAATTTATTGCTATAATAAAAAATTTGAATAACAAAAGTTTATCGCAAAGGTTTATATATGGATCCAATTAAAACTTATGAATTTAAAAAAGAAGAGCTTGCAAAAAACGCTTACGCTACGATCAAAACCAATAAAGGCAATATCGCTCTAGAGCTTTTTTACAAAGACGCGCCCCAAGCGGTGAGTAACTTTGTAACTCTGGCTAAAGAGGGTTTTTATGATGGGCTTAATTTCCATCGTGTGATCGCAGGCTTTGTGGCTCAAGGAGGTTGCCCTTATGGCACAGGCACAGGCGGGCCAGGACACCGCATTAAATGCGAAGTGGCCCATAACCCCAACAAGCACAAAAGAGGCTCTATCTCTATGGCGCATGCCGGGAGAGACACAGGGGGGAGTCAATTTTTCTTGTGTTTTGTGGATTTGCCCCATTTAGATGGCGAGCATACCGTATTTGGTAAAATCACCAACGCAGAAGGCCTTAATGTATTGGACAAGATCAAGCAAGGCGATATTATAGAGAGCGTTGTGTTTAGCTCTTCTCTATAAGGAACAAGAGATTAAAGATGCTCATACTCAGCCGCAAAGTTAATGAAGGGATTGTCATTGATGATAACATCCACATTAAAGTCATTTCCATAGATAGAGGGAGTGTACGTTTAGGGTTTGAAGCGCCTGAAAGCACCCTTATTTTGCGCGCTGAACTCAAAGAGGCCATTGTGAGCGAAAACCAAAAAGCTTCTGTGTGCGTAGATGAAAGCTTGTTAGAAAACATCAAAAAGGTTATTAAGCCTTGATGCATGCTTTTGAGGTTTATCCTAAAGTCAATATTTTTTTAAAAATCCTTTACAAAGAAGGGGCTTACCATAAGCTCATTTCTCGCATGTGCTTAGTCAAAGACAAGCTCAAAGACATTATCAGCGTCAAAAATGCCTTATCTTTCTCATTAAAAGGGGATTTTGACTGCCCTTTAGAAAAAAACTCGCTCTTTAAAGCTCTCCAAATTTTAAAAAATTTTTTAAAATCAAAAAATTTCTCTCATTCTGTCATCAAATCCCTAGACACCCTAGCGATTGAAGTGGAAAAAAACATCCCCACTCAAGCCGGATTAGGCGGTGGGAGTGCTGATGCTGGGGGGCTATTGTATCATTTGAATCAAATTTTTGACTGGCGTTTGAGTTTAGAAGAGCTTTATAGCATGGGATCTTTAGTGGGCGCGGACACCAATTTTTTCATCTCGCAATACAAAAGCGCTAACGCCACTTCTTATGGCGAAGTCATTGAAAATTTTGAAGAAGAGCCTTTAGAAAATCGCCTAGAAATCTATGTGCCAAATCATGTTTTTTGCAGCACTAAAGCCATCTATCAAGCTTATAAACCTGAAACTTGCTTTCCTCAAGCTAAAGAGTGGCTTAAAAAGCCGAGTTTAGAATGCCTAAAAACTTACGATAGAAACGAATTAAACGATCTTTTAAAACCGGCTTTACTCACTAACCAAGCTTTAAGAGGTATAGAAAGCGAATTAGGCAAGGAGTGGTTTTTTAGCGGGAGCGGGAGCGCGTTTTTTAGGCTAAAGCCTGCGCTAAAAGGGGGCGAATGAAACTCATTGCCAGCAATAAAAAAGCCTATTTTGACTATGAAATTTTGGAAACTTTAGAAGCAGGATTAGCGCTTTTAGGCTCTGAAGTGAAAGCTTTGAGGCAAACTAGGGTGAATTTAAAAGATAATTTTGTTAAAATAATCAAAGGAGAAGCTTTTTTATTTGGTGTTCATATATCATATTTAGATACAATCCATGCGTATTACAAGCCCAATGAAAGGCGAGAGCGTAAGTTGCTTTTACACAAAAAGCAATTATTGAAATGGCAGATTGAAGCGTCTAAAGAACGCTTGAGTATTGTAGGATTGAAATTGTATTTTAACCAAAAAAATAGAGCTAAAATCCAAATTGCTTTAGTGAAAGGAAAAAGATTGCACGACAAAAGACAAAGTCTTAAAGAAAAAGCGCTCAATAAAGAAATTCTTGCCGATTTAAAACACCACTTTAAAGGATAATAATGAAAGAAATGGTAGATTATGGGATTATAGGTTTTTTGATCTTTTTATCAGTCATCGTTATAGCAATCGCAATAGAAAGGTTGTGGTTTTTTGCCACTCTTCGTGTAGATGACTACACAGACAGGCGTAAACTGGAATTAGCCTTACACAAACGACTGACTTTAGTGGCCACGATTGGCTCTAACGCCCCTTATATTGGTCTTTTAGGAACGGTTATGGGGATCATGCTCACTTTTATGGATTTAGGATCCGCTTCTGGCATTGACACTAAAGCGATCATGACTAATTTAGCCCTTGCTTTAAAGGCGACTGGCATGGGGTTATTGGTAGCGATCCCTGCGATTGTGATCTATAATTTGCTCGTGAGAAAAAGCGAGATTTTAGTGACCAAATGGGATATTTTCCACCACCCGGTTGACACGCAATCCCATGAGATTTATAACAAAGCCTAAGGATTGAGCGGTGAAAAAAGTAGAATCCATGAATGTGGTGCCTTTCATTGACATCATGCTTGTGTTGTTAGTGATCGTGCTTACAACGGCGTCTTTTGTGCAAACTTCAAAGCTCCCTATTAGCATTCCTCAAGTGGATAAAGACAGCACTGATTCTAAAGACGTGTTGGACAAAAAACAAGTTACGATCGCCATTTCTAATAAGGGTTCTTTTTATTTTGACGATAAAGAAATCAGCTTTGAAAATTTAAAGCACAAGGTTTCCACTTTGGCTAAAGACACCCCTATTGTCTTGCAAGGCGATAAGAAAAGCAATTTGGATAACTTTATCAAAGTCGTGGATTTATTGCAAACGAACAATTTGAAGCAGCTTTACATTCTTGTTGAAGATAAAAAGAATCAAAAAAATTAGTTTTAGTCAATTTTTAGCATTCTTTAGCTAAAATCTGTGTTTATGTTTAATTTTTATCAAGGGAGTTTTAAATGAAACGCACTTACCAACCACACAACACACCAAGAAAGCGAACCCATGGCTTTCTTGTGAGGATGAAAACCAAAAACGGGTGCAAGGTGATTAATGCCAGACGAGCTAAGGGCAGAAAAAAGCTTTCCGTCTAAACCCTATGACTCTTTAAAAAACAAGAGTGAGTTTGATAGGGTTTATCAAAAGGGTTTCAAAAAACACAACCCTTTTTTTTCGCTCTTTGTTTTGGATTTATCAAAAGAGCCACCAAAAGGAAAAGAGAGTTTTAAAGATCCGCTCTCTTGTAGGCTTAAAGACAAAAAAACGCTTTATTTATTAGGCTTGAGCGTGTCCAAAAAAGTCGGCAACGCCGTGAAACGAAACCTTATCAAACGCCGTTTGCGTTCGCTTACATCAAAGCATGCCGCTCTTTGTCAAGGGCTTGCTTTGGTGTTTGTGCCTAGAAGCGATTGCTATCATTTGGATTTTTGGGCTTTAGAAAAACATTTTTTAGAAATGCTAACTTCCATTAAAAACTATATGAACAAAGCCTTGAAAGGCTTGAAAAAAGGAATAACCCATACCTATGCGAAACAATAAAACGCCTTTTTTGAGCGCGATTTTTACGGCATCAATTAAGGGTTACCAACGCTTTTTTTCGGCTTTCACCCCTTCAAGCTGTCGGTTTTACCCCACTTGCTCTAACTACGCTCTGTGGTTGCTCTGTTTTGAAAGCCCTTTGAGCGCTATGGGTAAGATCATTCTAAGGATACTCTCATGCAACCCTTTTTGCTCTGGGGGCATTGCTTACCCTACCACTCGCTTGAAACGCCCAAGCTTGATCCAATCTCATAAAGATTCTAATCGCAATTTTAAAACCATCACTTTTTGGCTCGTTCCTACTGCAAAAAGCCGCACAACTTACTACATCATTAAGGTTTAATCACAATGGATAGAAACAACAATAATAATCTCCGCTTGATCTTAGCGATCGCTCTGTCTTTCTTGTTTATCGCTCTTTATAGCTATTTTTTCCAAAAACCAAACAAAACAACAACCCAAACCACAAAACAAGAAACAACCAACAACCATACAGCAACAAGTCCTAACGCGCCCAACGCCCAAAATTTTGGCACCACTCAAACAACCCCCCAAGAGAATTTGTTAAGCACGATTTCTTTTGAGCATGCCAGAATTGAAATTGATTCTTTAGGGCGCATCAAACAGGTTTATCTCAAGGATAAAAAGTATCTAACCCCTAAACAAAAGGGCTTTTTAGAGCATGTGGGCCATCTTTTTAGCTCCAAAGAAAACATGCAACCCCCCCTAAAAGAGCTCCCCCTTTTAGCAGCCGATAAACTCAAGCCTTTAGAAGTGCGTTTTTTAGACCCCACGCTCAATAATAAAGCGTTCAACACCCCTTATAGCGCTTCAAAAACCACCCTTGGGCCTAACGAACAGCTCGTTTTAACCCAAGATTTAGGCGCTCTTACTATCATTAAAACCCTGACTTTCTATGATGATTTGCATTATGATTTAAAAATCGCCTTCAAATCGCCCAATAACCTTATCCCTAGCTATGTGATCACCAATGGTTACAGGCCGGTGGCTGATTTGGACAGCTACACCTTTTCAGGCGTGCTTTTAGAAAACAACGACAAAAAAATTGAAAAAATTGAAGATAAAGACGCTAAAGAAATCAAACGCTTTTCTAACACCCTCTTTTTATCTAGCGTGGATAGGTATTTCACCACCTTGCTTTTCACTAAAGATCCTCAAGGTTTTGAAGCCTTAATCGATTCAGAAATCGGGACTAAAAACCCCTTAGGGTTCATTTCCCTTAAAAATGAATCGGATTTGCATGGCTATATTGGCCCCAAAGATTACCGCTCTTTGAAAGCGATTTCACCCATGCTCACTGATGTGATAGAGTATGGCTTAATCACTTTCTTTGCGAAAGGCGTGTTTGTTTTACTGGATTATTTGTATCAATTCGTGGGCAATTGGGGTTGGGCTATCATTTTTTTAACGATTATCGTGCGCATTATCCTTTACCCCTTAAGTTATAAGGGCATGGTGAGCATGCAAAAGCTCAAGGAATTAGCCCCCAAAATGAAAGAACTCCAAGAAAAATACAAGGGCGAACCCCAAAAGTTGCAAGCCCACATGATGCAGCTTTACAAAAAACATGGGGCTAACCCGCTAGGTGGCTGTCTGCCCTTAATCTTACAAATCCCGGTGTTTTTTGCGATTTATAGGGTGCTTTATAACGCTGTGGAATTGAAAAGCTCAGAGTGGATCTTATGGATTCATGATTTATCCATCATGGATCCGTATTTTATTTTACCGCTTCTTATGGGAGCGTCTATGTATTGGCACCAAAGCGTTACGCCAAACACCATGACCGATCCCATGCAAGCGAAGATTTTTAAACTCCTACCCCTATTATTCACAATCTTTTTAATCACTTTCCCTGCAGGGTTAGTCTTGTATTGGACCACGAACAACATCCTTTCGGTGTTGCAACAACTCATCATTAATAAAGTCTTAGAGAATAAAAAACGCATGCATGCGCAAAGCAAAAAGGAAAATTGATGCAAAATTTTATTGAAATCAAAGCCAAAACCTTAGAAGAAGCTCTCATTCAAGCTTCTATCGCCTTGAATTGCCCCATTATTAATTTGCAATACGAAGTCATTCAAACGCCCTCTAAAGGTTTTTTAAACATCGGTAAAAAAGAAGCCATCATTTTAGTGGGCGTTAAAGAAACTAAAGAAAATAGCCTTAAAGAAACCAGTGCTAAAGAAAATCATCAAAACCATCAAAACAATATAGAAGAAAAAAAACAAAGCTTAGAAACAGAAATACCGCAAGAAGAAAAAATCACCCCTAAACCCCCTAAAAAAAACCCTAAAGAAGAATCTCATGGCGAAGACAAACTCCATGCGATCAAGCAAGAGTTGAAAGAACTCTTCTCTCATTTGCCCTATAAAATCAATAAAGTGGAAGTCAGCCTTTATGAACCGGGGGTGTTATTGATTGATATTGATGGCGAAGATTCCGCTCTTTTAATTGGCGAAAAAGGTTATCGCTACAAAGCCCTTTCTTACTTGCTCTTTAATTGGATCCACCCTGCTTATGGCTATAGCATCCGCTTAGAAATTTCCACTTTTTTACAAAACCAAGAAAAGGTTATGGAAGCGCAACTCCAAAGCGTGATCATGACCGTGCATGAAGTGGGTAAAGGGCAGATGAAAGCCCCTGATGGCGTTTTAACCTATATCGCTTTAAAGAAATTACGAAAAGCGTTCCCTAACAAATATGTTTCCATTAAAACCAATTTAAACGATGAAAAATACATCGTCATCAACGACTTTAACAATGAATGACACCATCGCCGCTATCGCTACCCCTTTAGGCAAGGGAGCGATTAGCATTGTTAAAATCAGTGGCCATAACGCTCTAAACATTCTCAAACAACTCACCCAAAAACAAGACTTCACCCCCAGATACGCTTATGTGCGCGATATTTTTTCTAATGGTGTTTTATTAGACAAAGCGTTAGTCATTTATTTCAAAGCCCCTTATAGTTTCACCGGCGAAGATGTGTGCGAAATCCAATGCCACGGAAGCCCCCTTTTAGCGCAACATATCTTACAAGCTTGTTTGAATCTAGGGGCTAGGCTTGCTAAAGCGGGGGAATTCAGTAAAAAAGCCTTTTTAAACCATAAAATGGATTTGAGCGAGATTGAAGCGAGCGTTCAGCTCATTCTTTGTGAAGATGAAAGCACTTTAAACGCTCTAGCCAGGCAACTTAAGGGCGAGTTAAAAATTTTTATTGAAGAAGCTAGAGGTAATCTTTTAAAGCTTTTGGCCAGCTCAGAAGTTTTGATTGATTATAGCGAAGAAGACATTCCTAGCGATTTTTTAGATGGAGTGTCTCAAAATTTAGAAAAACAAATCGCCTCTTTTAAAGATTTATTGGATTTTTCTAATGCGCAAAAACAAAGGAATAAAGGGCATGCCTTAAGCATTGTTGGCAAACCCAATGCTGGCAAAAGCTCCCTATTAAACGCCATGCTTTTAGAAGAAAGGGCTTTAGTGAGCGATATTAAAGGCACAACAAGAGACACCATAGAAGAAGTCATTGAACTACAAGGGCATAAGGTGCGCTTGATTGATACGGCTGGCATTAGAGAGAGCGCGGATAAAATAGAGCGTTTAGGGATTGAAAAAAGCCTTAAAAGTTTAGAAAATTGCGACATTATTTTAGGCGTGTTCGATCTTTCTAAACCCCTAGAAAAAGAAGATTTTAACCTTATGGATACCCTTAATCGCGCTAAAAAGCCTTGCATTGTCGTTTTGAATAAAAACGATTTAGCCCCTAAACTGGAGCTTGAAATTTTAAAATCCTATCTTAAAATCCCTTATTCTATCCTAGAAACCAACACCCTAAATTCCAAGGCTTGTTTGAAAGATTTGAGCCAAAAAATCAGCGCCTTTTTCCCCAAACTAGACACTCAAAACAAGCTCTTGCTCACTTCCCTAGCCCAAACAACCGCCCTAGAAAACGCCATTACTGAATTGCAAAACGCTAAAAACCATTTAGACACTTTAGAGCTTTTTTCTTATCATATTTTAAGCGCGATAGAAAACTTGAACTTGCTCACCCGCCCTTATGAAACCAGCCAAATGCTTGATAGCATGTTTGCTGAATTTTGCTTAGGTAAATGAAACCGCTTAAAGCATGGATTAAAACCCTTTTTAGCGCTACTTTTTAAGACTTTTTTACCCATTAGCACCGTTTAATACCCATATTTACAAAAAACAATACTGCCATTTTTCAAAAAAAAAAAAAAGGTAAAATGAGCTAGTTTAAAATGTATGCATACCTATAAGCTATTTTTGAGTAAAAATGTTAAAAAAGACAATAAGGAGATTTCATGTTAAAACTCGCTAGTAAAACGATTTGTTTGTCCCTAATCGGATCATTCACCGCTGTAGAAGCCTTTCAAAAACACCAAAAAGACGGCTTTTTTATAGAAGCTGGGTTTGAAACCGGGCTATTACAAGGCACACAAACCCAAGAACAAACCATAGCCACCACTCAAGAAAAACCCAAACCCAAACCAAAACCCAAACCAAAACCCATTACCCCTCAAAGCACTTATGGGAAATACTACATCTCCCAAAGCACCATTTTAAAGAATGCGACTGAGTTGTTTGCAGAGAACAATATCACCAACTTAACCTTTTATTCTTTAAACCCTGTGTATGTAACCGCTTATAACCAAGAAAGTGCTGAAATAGCAGGCTATGGCAATAACAGCGTGGTCGTGATACAAAACTTCTTGCCCTATAATTTAAACAACATTGAGCTGAATTATACAGACAATCAAGGCAATGTAGTCAGTTTGGGCGTGATAGAGACTATCCCTAAACAATCTCAAATCATTCTGCCCGCAAGCTTGTTTAACGATCCGCAACTTAACGCTGATGACTTCCAACAGCTCCAAACTGCCACCACAAAATTTTCTGATGCCAGCACGCAGAATCTGTTTGATAAGCTCAGTAAGGTTACAACCAATCTTCAAATGACTTATATCAATTACAACCAATTTTCTAGCGGTAATGGCAGTGGTTCTAAACCCCCATGCCCTCCATACGAAAATCAAGAAAATTGTACGGCTAAAGTGCCGCCTTTCACCTCTCAAGACGCTAAAAATCTGACCAATTTAATGCTGAACATGATGGCGGTGTTTGACTCTAAATCGTGGGAAGATGCTATTAAAAACGCTCCCTTTCAGTTTAGCGACAACAACCTGTCAAAGCCATGTTATTCTAATTATTCTACATGCGTGAATCCTTACAACAACGGGCTTGTTGATCCTAAATTGATCGCTAAAAATAAAGGAGATGAATACAATATAGAAAACGGGCAAACAGGCTCAGTGATATTAACGCCGCAAGACGTTATCTATAGCTATAGAGTTACGAATAATCTTTATGTGAATCTCTTACCCCCAAGAGGAGGGGATTTGGGGCTAGGGTCTCAATATGGCGGCCCGAATGGCCCAGGCGATGATGGCACCAATTTTGGCGCTTTAGGGATATTGTCTCCTTTTTTAGATCCTGAAATACTCTTTGGCAAAGAATTGAATAAAGTCGCCATCATGCAATTAAGAGACATTATCCATGAATACGGGCATACTTTAGGCTATACGCATAACGGGAACATGACTTATCAAAGGGTGCGCATGTGTGAAGAAGACAATGGGCCAGAAGAGCGCTGTCAGGGCGGGAAAATAGAGCAAGTGAATGGACAAGAAGTGCAAGTGTTTGACAACGGGCACGAAGTGCGAGACACCGATGGCTCTTTCTATGATGTGTGTTCTCGTTTTAAAGATAAGCCCTATACAGCGGGCAGTTACCCCAATTCCATTTACACTGATTGCTCTCAAGTCCCCGCTGGGCTTATAGGCGTTACCAGTGCGGTTTGGCAGCAACTCATTGATCAAAACGCCCTACCGGTGGATTACACTAATTTGAGCAGCCAAACCAACTATTTAAACGCTAGTTTGAACACGCAAGATTTTGCGACCACTATGCTTAGCGCGATCAGCCAAAGCCTTTCATCCACTAAATCTAGCGCCACTACCTATCGCACTTCAAAAACCTCACGGCCCTTTGGAGCCCCCCTATTAGGCGTTAATCTTAAAATGGGCTATCAAAAATACTTTAATGATTACTTAGGGCTGTCTTCTTATGGCATCATCAAATACAACTACGCTCAAGCCAATAACGAAAAAATCCAACAATTAAGCTATGGTGTGGGAATGGATGTGTTGTTTGATTTCATCACCAATTACACCAACGAAAAGAACCCTAAAAACAATCTAACCAAGAAAGTGTTCACTTCCTCTCTTGGGGTGTTTGGGGGGTTAAGGGGCTTATACAACAGCTATTATTTGTTGAACCAATACAAAGGGAGCGGTAATTTAAATGTGACCGGTGGGTTGAATTACCGCTACAAGCATTCTAAATATTCTATAGGCATTAGCGTTCCTTTAGTCCAGTTGAAATCTAGGGTCGTTTCTAGCGATGGCACAACCACCAATTCTATCACCCTGAATGAAGGGGGCAGCCATTTTAAAGTGTTTTTTAATTACGGGTGGATTTTTTAAGGGGTTAAAAATTGGCTTTAACTCTGGCTCTAAAAACGCTCTTTTTAGGCTCTCTTGTAGGCGTTTTTAGTTCTGTTTTGCACATGGGTGTGAGAGTTCGCTCTTTTTGTTCTCACATCGCTTGCGTGTTTTCTTTAAGCTTACTGAAGCTTTTTTCTATCTCATTTGTTTGTTTCATGTTTTTGTTCTCCTTTCACATTCAAACGCCCCTTTTTAGGCGTTTGTTTGGTTTAAAATTGCGTTAGTTTTTAAAAAAGTTTGTTAGTTTGTGGGGCAAAAAGATAGACCCTAACTTGGGGGTTTGAAAGCCCAAAGTCATTGGGTTTTTTCAAACAATCTCGCTTGTGTAGGCTCGTGAAGCACCCAAACGCTAAAGCGATTGGGCTTCCTAGGCTGATGTTGGGGGAAAGTTTGGTTCTCACTCTGTGCCCCTAATCATAGGGATTTTACAGAGTTTGATCTCCAACGCATTCCCTACAGGTCTCACACATCATATCTATAAAGGCGTAACTTTGTGCACTTCCTACGCTAGATACAAATGTATGGGGGTATTATACTACAAAGATGTTTGGGATTTCTGCTTGGGTGGTTTTAAAAAGATTTTAGTTTTTGTTAATTTTAGTTTTTAGCGGGTGTGGTTTTAGAGGAGTTTGTGGGATAAAGAGTATTGAATGATGTTTTAGTTTATTTGGCAAGAACAAAAGCCATGAATTTTTAGAGAGTTATTTTAAGGGGGGCAAAACGCCACGCTAAACAAAATAATGACGCTATAAAACTGAATGAATAAGCATAAAGCAAGATTAATACCTTGCTTATAGCCCCGTATTGCCTTGCCCTTCTTTATTGGCATAATCTTTCAATTCTTTATAAAGCAAAGATTGCAAGCGCGTGATAGCAAAATTCTTATTCTTTTCATCCACTTCAAGGCTTCTATTCAATACGGGCGTGCCTTGACAATCGCTCGCGCTAACAACCACTCTAATGCGTGTGGTGCCATTAGCGCTGTCTGTGAAAACTTCATTTTTGATTTGATAGAGTTTTTCTTCATCGCTAGGGGTTAGCACTCTAGCGTAAGCGCTTATGAGAGCACTTCTGATTTCCGCATCGCTGTTGTTATCAAAAGTGATTTGCACTTTAGGTTTGAAAGCGTTTTGATAATAGATTTTTTCATAATTTTCTAACGAACCCACCGGGACAGAATACGCTTTTAAAATCCTTTCCATAGGCATCGCTTTAGCCAACAAATCCCCCATGCTCTTAGATTGCTGTAAAAAAACCCCTTTGCAAACCTTAGGCATTAAGGTGGAAAACTGCCCATAAAGAGCGTTATACTTATCCCTTAAACCCTGCAAAAACAAGTTTTGATTAATCCTTACTCTGGTGTAGTAGATCCCTTTTTGCGCTTCTTGATTGACAATTTCTACATTATTCAATTCCAAGTCATCGGTTTTTAAGTTAATCGTTTGCGAATCACTAGATTTTAACTTATTATCCACACGACTTTTTTGGATATGGATTTGGGAATTAACCACCACGCTAATAGACGCCACTAAATCCGCTAACGCTTTTTGTTTAGAAGCCTCTTTAGAAGTGGCTGAACCACTCCCATAAAGATAGCCTTTTTGGGTGTTTGTTTTGTTATAGGCCTTGCCATACCACTTAGGCTCTGCGCTCAAATTGGCACCCACAAAAGCCATAAGGCATGCAAGAATAATCTTTTTCATTATTAATCCTTACTCATTCATTAAAGCGACATGCTTCTTAGTGATTCTTAGAAGCACATAAACTTTATCCGTATCAATAAAAGTGGCCTTTAGCTCACTAGCCTTAATCTCTATTTTATCCCCCTTGAAAGCTTCCATCACTTTCTCTAAGGCGTTTTGTCTGGCTGAGGACAAGCTATAATCCATATCTGAAAGCAATATATCGCTCATCCCACACACCAAAATTTTTTCGTCTTTGGTTTGGGTCTTTTCAATCTGCACTTCTTTTGAGCAATCTTTTGCCCACTTAGGCAAGGACCTCCCCCACACAACCCCCAACACCAAAACAAGCACAATAGCAAGGCGTTTCATTAAAACCCTACTTTTTAACCATGCCTAACTCTTCGCGCACTTTATCCACAATTTGCTTATCCAAGCCCACTAAAACAAAAACCCTATCTTTACCAACATAGCGGGCAAGCATTTTAGAAGCGATCAACTCCTTATCCACTAATTGAGAAATTTTTTCAGTATCAGTGCCGCTGATGGACCTTTTACCAGAAGCGTCTACCGTTCTGGTTTTTTCATTCTCCAAATCTTTTTGTAAAGTGGATTTTAAATTCGCCGCTAAATTAGCCCTAGCTTTCGCTGTAGCCTGGTTAGTAGAATAATCCACATCATTATTAGTGATCAAATCTTCAGCCCTTCCTAAAAAGACCCCTGAATATTTTTCATACTTCGCCACTTTTTCTAAATCCCCTACCACCCAATCAGGAGCGCCTTTAGTCGCTTCTTTGTATGCCTTATTGCTTTTGCTGATACCTGATTTTGGGGCATGGCTACAACCTACGATCACCATCGTTGCTACCACACTCATCCCTAAAATTTTTTTAACTTGATTTTTCATCGTTCATCCTTTCAAATATAAATTTAAAACATACGCTTATTGCTAGCATTTTTCACAATAGGCTTAACATCGCTCCATACCTCTTCACCCGTTTTCCTGTTGGTAAGGCTTAGGGTGAAGTCATAGTCCAAGCGCTGCCTAGAACTACTAATAGAGGCTGCGATACTGGATACTTTACCACTTAAAGATAAATCAGCGGCTTTTAAAGTGCCTTTTTCTACAGTGGTGTCTTGATTATACTCTTCGCTCTCTCGTTCTTTTTCGCGCTGTTTCACCATTCTGCTATCCGCTGCAATGCCACTCCCTCCGCTCGCTCTTGTGATATTGAACCTCCCATTAGATCGCAACCGCAATTGCCGCGCGATTTCAGTCGTGAGAAGATTCATGTCCAAATTGGGTTGAGTGGTGTCGTTAATCACATCTGAAACTTCAATCAAATGCTTGCCCTTGAGTTGCTCAAAATTAGGGTCGCTAAACATGGAATCTAACATCGCATTAGCGGTTAGCAATAAATCCGTGCTGTTGATGCTTGCAGTTGTATTTTTGGTGGCATCATTCACATTTTGATAAGTTGCCATTTCGCTCGAGCAACCCACCCACAATAAAGCGCTCAAAATCACCGAGCTTATAATTTTTAATTTTGTTTTCAATACCATAATGATAGAAACTCCCTATTCAAAATTTAAAACAGATACATCTGTTTCTAATTTTAAACTTCTAATCTAAACACACAGTGTTTTTGCGGATTTTAGCATTTTATGTGTCTTTTTTTTCACATTTTACAAGTTTTAGCCCTACAAATTTCACACTGTAAGCATTAATACTACAAATCCGCTCATTTTTAGCTTAATTAAAGAAACTTTTTTAGCAAACATGTTTATTAAAAACGATAAAAACGATTTTTTAAAATAAAAAATAATATAAAAGCTCTTTGAAGTTAGCCCCTTTATAGAAAAAGGGGCTAAAAAAAGGGACTATAGAAAAAAAGACTAAATAAAAAAAGAGTTAAAAGATTTTTAAACTCTTATTTTTACAATAACGCCCTTTAATAACGCCCTTTATGATACCCCTTACAATAACGCTTTTAGAGCGTCTTCAATCGGCTTTTGAGAGCTAGGTTCTACAAGCCGTTCACCCACTTCTTTGGCGTTTTTATAAAAAATCAAAGTAGGGATCTTGCGAATGCCTAAGCTCTCTTTTAAATCCTGGCTCTCATCAAAAGAAACTTTAAAAAATTCCACCTTGCCTTTGTAAGTTTTGGCTAAATTTTCCATGATCGGCTCAATCTTCCTGCAATCCGGGCACCAGCTCGCCCCCACATTAACCACCACCGCTTGATGAGCGGTTTTTTCTGCGTAATTCTTCCCGTTAATCACTTCTAACATGATAATCCTTAATTTTTATTTCCCCCAACCGCCGAAGTATAGCATAACTCAAGCGCTAATCCCCTTTAGTATTAGCCCTATTAGCCATAAACGCATGCAACTCATTGTATTCTTGGCGGTTTAGAAAACGCATTTTCCCTACCGGCAAGGCATTCAAATTCACAAAACCATAACGAACGCGCCTTAAATCCAACACTCCAGCGTTAAAAAACGCAAAAAAACGCCTTAATTCTCTGTTTTTCCCCTCATTGATAATGACTCTCATTTTAGAATATTTGGCATGGTTTTTGATGATTTCATAACCAACAAAGGGGGCAAATTCCATGCTTTTAATGGGGGTTTTTTGGTGCGCTCCCTTAGTAGCGTTTTCTAATTTCAAGCCCTCTTGCATCGCATTTTCCATCTCTCTTGTAACAAAGCCTTGAATTTTAATGAGATATTCTTTTTCTAAATTCGCATGCATTAAAGCGCTCACCACTGCTTTACTATCGCTCAATAATAACACCCCCTCGCTCGCAAAATCCAAACGCCCCACCGGTGTAAAATGGGCGTATTTTTTCTCCAAGCTTTCATAAATCACGCGCCGTTTTAAGGGATCGGCCTTACTCACTAATTCGCCCTTTGGCTTGTGATAAACCAGCACGCTGAATTTTTTGTTTTTTAAGGGCTTGATGAGTCGTTTGTCTAAAAACACCTTGTCGTTTTCTTTAACCACGCTAGCGAGTTTGGCATGCTCATGGTTGATTTTCACCCGCCCTTCTAAAACCAATTTTTCAGCCTCTCTTCTGGAGTGCTTGGTGTAATGGGCTAAAAACTGGTTGATCCTCAAGCTAAATCCCTCCACTCTAATTCTTTAAAATCGTCCTTAATCTTTTCATTCACCATTAGATCGCTTTGGATTTTGAATTGCTTATCCTTATCTTTGATGATCAAATACAAGGGGCGTTTACCTTGGTGTTTTAGAGCGCTCTCTTTGATTTGTCTTAAAAACTCTTTTTTCACGTCATTTTCTAACACGATCGCCAAAGAGCAAGAGCTAGAAGCGAGTATTTCCATGGGGGGGATTTCGCGCACATCTTCTTTTTGCTTGTTAGGGTCTTTATAGCGGGCTTTAGGGATTTTAACCTCTTTGGCGCTCTCTAAATCCAAGATTTCAAAAAGCCTTAATCGTGCGACCTCTTCTTGCTCTTCAATCTTGCATTTAAACACTAAAGGCTTATTAATATCCAACTCTTCTAAAGCGTTTAATTGCTTTTCAAAAAGCATGAGTTCAAACTTGCCGTATCTATCTAAAATGTCCGCTGTGCCATAAGGTTTACCGCTTCGTTTGCCAATTTTCTTTTTAACTTCCATGATTTTACCCAATAAGTAGGCTTGCGAGCCGATTTCTAATTCTTCAATGTCAATGCTTTTGACTAAATTTTTAAAGCCCTTAACCTCTTCTTTAAACTCATCTAAAGGGTTGCCTGAAACATGAATACCTAGAGTTTCATACTCGCATTCTAAAAGCGTCTTAGCGTCATGTTCGCCCAAATCAACCATATCCAAAATGACCTGCTCTCTTGTTTCGCTTTCCATGGCCCCAAAAAGAGAATTGCCCCCTTGCATCATTTCATTAGCCTTGTCTTTAGCGCGCCCTGCATCACAGATCAAATCCAAGTTAGCGAGCATGGTTTTTCTAGTGTAGCCTAAATTGTCCAGGCTCCCTGATTTCACTAATGGCTCTAAAGATTTTTTAGTGAGTTTAGAAAAATCCACCCGTGAAATAAAATCTTCCAAACTCTTATAATCCCCTTTAGCCCTTTCTTCAATGATGTTTTTAATCGGCTCACCCCCAACCCCTTTAACCGCTCCCAAACCAAACACGATTTTCTTTTCTAATTCACCCTTTTGATTTTTAAACTCCGCCACGCTGAAATCTTGCATAGAAGAATTGATGTGTGGGGGCATCACTTCAATTTCTAAAGCCCTGACCTCATCAATATAGCGTGCCACAGATTCGATTTTATTGGATTCGCTAGTGAGCATCGCTGCCATGAACTCATGCTTGTAATAAGTCTTTAAATACGCCGTTTGGAAAGTGATCATCGCATAAGCGGCTGAATGCGATTTGTTGAAACCATAGCCGGCAAATTTAACGATCAAATCCCACAAATTAGCCGCCTTTTGGCCATCATGCCCTAAATTTTTAGCGCCTTCTACAAACTTAGCCTTATTGTCCGCCATGATTTGAGCGTCTTTTTTCCCCATAGCGCGGCGGATGAGATCCGCTTCACCCAAACTGAAACCGCCGATAGTTTGCACGATTTGCATCACCTGCTCTTGATAGACGATCGTGCCGTAAGTGGGCTTTAAAATCGGCTCTAATTCTTTAAACGCATAAGCGATAGGCTCAACGCCATGCTTTCTATTCACAAAATCATCTACCATGCCTGATTCCATAGGCCCCGGTCTCCCTAGCGCGATAATGGCGATAATGTCTTCAAAGCTTGAAGGCCTTAAGCGTTTGTTAAGCCCTTGAAACATCCCGGATTCAATTTGGAAGATCCCCACCGTGTCCCCGCTTTGGATCGTTTTATACACTTTCGGATCGTCCATATCCAACGATAAAAAATCCACATCAATGTTATGTTGCGTTTTAATGATTTTAAGCGCATCATCAATCACGGTCAAGGTTTTAAGCCCCAAGAAGTCAAACTTGATCAAATCCACCGGCTCTAAATACTTCATGGAATACTGCGTAACGATACCGCCGGTTTTTTCAGAGGCAAATAAAGGGGTTTTATGCCACAACTCTTTTTGGCTATCCACCACTAAGGCTGCGGCATGCACGCCTGCGTTGCGATTCAAATTCTCTAAATTGAGCGAATATTCCCATACTTGTTTGGCTACTTCATTGCTTTCTACTAATTCCTTGATTTTAGGCTCTAATTCCCACGCCCCCTCGATGAACTCGCCATTTTTTTCATAGCCCTTAAGCGTGATTCCTAAGCGGTTAGGTATGAGTTTGGCAAAATCATCGGCTTCTTTATAGGGCATGTCCAAAACCCTTGCGACATCTCTGATCACGCCTTTAGCCAACATCTTGTTAAAGGTGATGACTTGAGCCACATTGTATTTGCCGTATTTTTCAATCATGTATTCTATGATTTCCTTACGCCGGCGCTGGCAAAAATCCGTATCAATATCAGGCATGCTGACTCTTTCAGGGTTTAAAAACCTTTCAAAGAGCAAATCGTATTTCAAGGGGTCAATATCGGTGATTTTTAAAGCAAAAGCCACCAAACTCCCGGCCGCACTCCCCCTACCAGGCCCCACAGGAATGCCCATTTCTTTAGCGTAACGGATAAAATCCCACACGATCAGCATATACCCTGGGAATTTCATGTTCGTAATGACTTCAATTTCTTTTTCTAAGCGTTCTTGGTATTGATCATGCTTTTCTTTTGGCACTAAAATTAAGCGCTCTTTCAAGCCCTCTCTGGCCTTATAGGCGAAATAAGAAGCGTCATCTTCAAAATCCAGCCCCTCTTTTTGAGCGTAAGCTTTAGTGAATTTGAAACTTGGGGGGGTTGGGGGATTCTTTTTATCGTCTTTTAAATCAATCTCTAAAACGCATTTATCCGCAATTTCTTGGGTGTTTTCTAAAGCTTCTGGAATGTCCGCAAAGAGCTTTGCCATTTCTTCAGGGGATTTAATGTAAAACTCATGCACGGAGTGTTTCAAACGCCCCTTATCGTTTAGGGTTTTACCCATCGCTACGCACATCGCCACTTCTTGAGCTTTAGCGTCATTAGGCATGGTGTAGTGGGTGTCGTTGGTGGCAATGATTTTTAACCCCGTTTCCAAAGACATTTTAATGACTTGCTCATCAATGAATCGCTGATCCAAAATGCCATGGCGCATGATTTCTAAATAAAAATCGTCTTCAAAAATCTCTTGGTATTCGCAAGCGATTCTTTTAGCTTCATCATAGCCTTTAGCCCCATACTTGCGGTTTCTCTCATTATTAGTATTTAAATGGTAATTGACTTCCCCTTGCAAGCACGCGCTAGAAGCGATAATGCCTTTAGAATGCTCCCTTAGAAGCTTTTTATTGATGCGCGGGAAATAATAAAACCCCTCTAAATACGCCATAGAGCTTAAGAACATCAAATTTTCATAGCCCTCTTGGTTTTTAGCGAACAGGCACAAATGGAAACGCTGCTTGGTTTCTTTGCTAGAGAGATTATCGTCATTATGGATATACGCTTCCATGCCGATGATAGGCTTAATGCCTTCTTTCTTCATGCTCGTATAAAAATCAATCGCTCCAAACATGTTCCCATGGTCGGTTACGCTCACGCTTTTCATGCCCAATTCTTTAATGCGTTTGGCTAGAATTTTAATCTTGTTCGCTCCGTCCAAAAGCGAATATTCCGTGTGCAAGTGCAAATGCGTGAAGGCTTTATTCTCTTTCATTGTATAACCCCTATTTGGATTTAATGCCATTATACCTACCGCTCTTTAAAAAACTCTTTATCAATTCATTTAGTGGTGAATTATTTTAAAATGGTGGTTATAATAAGAAAGTTTTGTCTTGTTTTTAACGCTATTTTAGGAGTTCATCATGAAAAAATCCATTTTGTTGGGCGTTTGCTTGGCCTTTTCTTGCGCTCATGCCCTAAACGATTTAGAATTGATCAAAAAAGCGAGGGAAAGCCAGTTAGAACCCATGCCTATGGGCAAAGCGCTCAAAGAATACCAAATCAAAAAAACCAGAGATGTGGGTATTGGCGCTAAAAACAGCGAAATCATGACCTCCGCTCAAGTGGAATTAGGCAAAATGCTCTATTTTGACCCTAGGATTTCCACTTCCTATCTCGTGTCTTGCAACACATGCCATAATCTGGGCTTAGGCGGGGTGGATTTAGTCCCAAGCGCGGTAGGTTCTCAATGGAAGAAAAACCCCCACCTTTTAAGTTCCCCAACGGTGTATAACTCCGTCTTTAACGATGTGCAGTTTTGGGATGGCAGGGTTACGCATTTAAACGAACAAGCGCAAGGGCCCATCCAATCTTCTTTTGAAATGGGGGCTGATCCTAAAGTGGTGGTAGAAAAAATCAATTCCATGCCAGGCTATGTCAAACTCTTTAGAAAAGCTTATGGCTCTAAAGTCAAAATTGATTTTAAATTGATCGCTGATAGTATCGCTATGTTTGAAGCCACGCTTATTACCCCAAGCCGTTATGACGATTTTTTAAGAGGCAATCCTAAAGCGCTCAGTAAAGCCGAAAAAGAAGGGCTGAATTTATTCATTTCTAAAGGCTGTGTGGCTTGCCATAACGGCATCAATCTTGGGGGAACGATGCAGCCTTTTGGGGTGGTCAAACCTTATAAATTCGCTAATGTGGGCGATTTCAAAGGCGATAAAAACGGGCTTGTGAAAGTGCCTACTTTAAGGAATATCACCGAAACGATGCCCTATTTTCATAACGGGCAATTCTGGGATGTTAAAGATGCGATTAAAGAAATGGGCTCTATCCAGTTAGGCATTGAAATCAGCGATGAAGAAGCGAAAAAAATTGAAACCTTCTTTGAAGCCTTAAGAGGTAAAAAACCTAAAATCATCTATCCAGAACTCCCTGTAATGACAGACAAAACCCCTAAACCCTCTTTTTGATTTAAAAAAGTCCTTTTAGGGGGCTTTGGCGCCAAATCTAAAAAACGCTCAAAGCATCTTTTGCGATCAAAATAATAAAAAGCTTTCAAAAAACGAGCGATAATCCCTTAAAAAGCGATCTTTATGGGGTTTAGAGGGGTTTAGTTGGAGAGTTGTAGGGGGAGAATTGTTTCAAAATACCCCTATCCCCTTAAAAGAATGAGTTTTACTCCTATTTTTTAAAAATTTTTTAATCTCTTTATCATTTAGAATGTTTTTTGATTTTAGATCGCATTTAAAACACAAAACATAAACTCAAGGCGTTTTCAAATAAATTTTCATTTTTTGGTTGTCTAAAATGAGCGTGTCCTTGCCCTTAGTTACCGTAAAATTACCCTTAAAATTCTCCATAAATTCCAATTCAAACGCCATCAAATGCTCATCTTTACACACTTTTCTTGAAATCCCGCTATCTTCAATCCCAATGTGCCTATCGCCCTGCCATACATAGCTGGCAAAATACCGGTTGCAATAGCCTTTCCCATAAATACGATTTTCTTTTTGATCAAACACAAACTCTCCCATAGAGCTTTTAGGCTTGGGTTTCTTTTTAAAAAGCTCATACCAGTGTTTTCTTTTTTCTTTTTGTTCCTGCTCTTTGGCTTCAAGTGCTGTTTTATCTTCAGGTAAAGCGGTATTTAGAGAGGAATCTTGCTCTTCTTCATGCTCTCTAAAAGCGCTATCAGCGAGCATGGTTTCAATGTCATACACTTGATGGTTCATTTCTACTTTTTGGATATGCCAATCGTTACTAGAAAGCTTTTTATCAAACATTTTTAAAAAAAAACACCCTGAAAAGACACAAGCCGTTAAAACGCTTGCTCCAGCCAATCGCAAATTCAAACAATTCCTCCTTATTTTTTTAACGGGCTTACGCTTTGCGCTTCAATGGCTTTTTTAATCAAAGAAATCGCTTCTTGCATCGCTTGCGTGCTGACATGTTGGAGGGATTGTATCGCGCTTTCTTGGAAATCTTGATTGCCATTTTTACTCGTTTTGGTCGTTTTATTTTCCAAGCTAGAAATATTTTCATGCTTAATGATCACTCCAGAATGCGAATCGCCTTTCACGCTAATGTCATAGCCTAGCGCGAATTCCGCCCTATAGGTAGAATTTTCTTTTTCTAAAAGAGAAAACGACAAAATCGTAAAACGCACCGCATAAGTGGGCGCACCCGCACCATAAGGAGGCAAAGCCACGCCTAAGCATGCTTTTTGCGCTTCTTGCATGAACATGGTTTTTAACATGTTGCGAGGCAAGTCTATCCATTTTTGGTGCTTCCCATGCGTGATCTGCCCGTCTTTGGCTTTAAACACAATCTCTTTAGTGTTGAATAAATCCGCGCTCAAAATGCTAATGAGCCTTACTTCAGTCAAAGGTTTAGCGCATTGCGTGATTTCAAAAGAACTCGCATTCAAATCATAAGTTCTGATCTCTGGCAGCATTTGTTTTAAATTGATGCTCAAGCAACCCTGAAGCAAGAACGCTAATGCTGATGAGAGTGAAAAGATTTTTATCGCCGTAGCTCTCATGATTATTTCCTTTCTCCAAAAATCGTTTTATAAGGGTTAGCGTCAAATTTATCTATCAAAGCAGAGCCTTTTTCCACAAAATTATCAATGTTTCTTAAGCTCAACTGCGCTTGCATGATTAAGGGAGTAAACATCGCTTTAAAGTCGTATTGCCCCTGTTTTAGGCGTTTATCCACATCTAAAGCCACATTATTGACATTAGAAACAAGGTTGTTAGCGTTGCTGATTAGCGAATCAAATTGAGTCTTTCTTGAATCCAAGTTAGCGATGAGATCATCTACTGAAGCGAGAATGTGCTTGAATTTTTCCACATTTTCATCGTCTAAAATCCTATTCACATTCCTGATCGCTTTCATCACTTCTTGCACCACTTGATTAGCATCGCCACTCAAGCGATCCATAAGCCCTTCTTTAAAGATTAAAATCCGCTCCCCTTTATCGCCACTGCCATAAAATTCTTCATTGTGGCTTTGCTCTAAGGCTAAAAATTTTAACCCCATAAACCCTCTAGAAGAAACCGCTACTTTGGAGTCTTTGCGGATCTTAACGCTGGATTTAATCATCAAATCCAAACGGACCACCCCCACTTTATCCTTTGCAAAGCCTACCTTGATGACATTACCCACTTGAATCCCTTTGTAATTAATGGGCGAGTTGGTTGCAATGCCCCCTAAGTCTTTGTCCGTATAGACCACATATTCATAATACTTTCCGTCATCTAAACCCAAATGGCCTAGCCATAAAATAAAACCCACCATGCAAACTAAGCATAAAAAGAAGAGCCCGCCGATTAAAGTGTAATTCACATGCCTTTCCAAAATTTCTCTCCTCGTGTTGAATTGAATAAATTGCCTTCATCTAGCCCTTGAGTTTGGGCTTTTTTGATAAAATCTTTTAAATCCCCGTTAAATTCTAATAACCCGTCTTTGAGCATGATAAACCGATCCACGCAGTCATGCACAGAATCCAAATCATGCGTAATCATCACCACCGTAAGCTGTAAGCTCTCTTTGAGCGTCATAATCAATTCATCAAATTTGCCCGCGCTATAAGGATCTAACCCGCTTGTAGGCTCATCTAAAAACAAAATCTCCGGATTAGTCGCCATGGCCCTTGCGATACCCACGCGCTTTTTCATCCCCCCACTCAATTCATAGGGGTAAAGATGATAAGCCCTAGGGGGCAAACCCACTTTTTCAATCCACATTTTAGAAATTTCTTCAACAATTTTTTTAGAATACGTGCCGTATTGCTCTAGCATGATGCCCACATTTTCTAAAACCGTTAAAGAGCTATAGAGCGCTCCAAACTGAAAGCAAATCCCACAGCGGTTAAAAATCTTTTGCTGCTCTTCTTCTTTGAGTTTCCATATATCTTCCCCAAAAAGCAACACTTCCCCTTTTGTAGGGCGATTGAGCAAGATCATGCACCTTAAAAGCGTGCTTTTACCGCTCCCTGAACCCCCTAAAATCGCCATCACTTCGCCCTTATGCACGCTAAAACTCACGCCCCTATGGATAATGGTGCTTCCAAAAGTGCTATGGAGATCCTTCACTTCAATTAAGACTTGATTGTTAATAGCGTTCATTATATGTTCAACTTAGAAAAGATAATAGAAAAAATAGCGTCTAAGAAAATGATCCAAAACAACGCGTTCACGACGCTAATAGTGGTCAAGCGCCCAATGCTCTCAGTATCCCCCTTGACTTCAAATCCGCGCATGCACCCTACCATCGCAATCGCAAACCCCCAAAAAGGGGCTTTGACAATCCCTACCAAAAAATGATTCCAGCCCACTGTGTCATGAAATCTGTCTATATAGCTTGGAAAGCCCAAATCCAATTGGTATTTAATCGCAAACATGCCCCCAAGAATGGCGAACGCATCAGCGATAAACACCAATAAAGGCAAAACGATCACTAAGGCTAACACCCTAGGCAACACTAAAAATTCAAAAGGGTTAAAGCCCATGGTTTTCATCGCGTCTAATTCCTCAGTGATCTTCATCACCCCAATTTGCGCGGTAAAACTGCTCGCGCTCCTCCCGGCCACCACAAGGGTTAAAATAAAAGGGCCGATCTCTCTTAAAGCGAGTTTAGCCGTCATTTCAACCGACATTAAAGGTGCGCCCATGTCTTGTAATTGTAAAGCCCCTTGTAAAGCAACGGCAAACCCCACGATAAACACCGTTAAAATACTCACTGGCAAAACCTTAAACCCGGATTCATTGATGTGATAGAGCAAAGGAGTGATGCAAAAGCGTTTGGGGTTGAAAACGCTTTTAATGAAGTAAAATAAAATCATGCCGCAAAAATTGAACGCGTTTAAAAAGGTATTATAAGTCTCTACGATACTCTTACCCAATTTAGTGATCAAAAGTTCGTAGTGTTTGCCCGCTTTTTTAGACTCTAAATCCTCTTCTTTTTCAAGCCAGTCTTTAACCACTTTCAAAGCGCATGCGTTATTCTCGCTCACGTTACACAATTCAATGTTTAAAGAACGCTCCTTAACTAAATCAAATAAAAACATGCCAAAAACAAAATCCACTTTTTGGCACCCTGAAAAATCCATTTTTAAAGACCCTTGATGATCCAATAAATTTTTTTTCAACTCATCTAAACGAAACACGCTCGTTCTAAAATCCCAATCCCCTCTTAAAATCAGCACAGAGTTCGCCCCATCTTTACGCATCTCTAAAAATTTTTGTTTCTCTGTCTTCATTAAAATATATTCTCTCTCAGATTAGGTAAAATCTATTAACAAAATTTCGTTTGTTAAAACGACTATTTTAACACAATGATAAAACAAAAAGTTAAACAATATTCTGTTTAATAAAGGATTAATTATTTTTAAAATGTTTAAAAAAATCATTTTTTTTGGCGTTTTCTTAATGGGGGGATTTGTTATTCCGCCCCTTGAAGCCATGCCTATTTTGCACGATAAAACCCCTAAAAAAAATTACCAAGAAGCCCATGAAAAGCTCTATAGAAGCATCATTAACCGCCAAAAGCTCACGCGCAAAAAAAGCGGGTGGTATTTTTTAGGAGGGTTTGGCGCTGTAGAGGCCATTAAGGACTATCAAGGCCAAGAAATGAAAGATTGGATCGCCACGCTCAATTTAAAAACCGGCGTGCAAAGTTTTTTTAAAAAATATATCGGGATTAGGGGGGTTTTTGCATGGGATCTTGGGTCAGGAAAAGTGAATTACCAAAGCCATAAAGATCCTACCAACTCTTTTTTTACCATGCTTGCGGTGGGTTTGGATGTGATTATGGAATTCCCTTTAGGGAGTTATAGGCATTATTTAGGGGCGTTTGGGGGAGCTAGGGGGGCTTTAGTCGTTTATACAGACAAGCAAAATTTCAAGTTTTTTAAACATTCGGTGGTTTCAGGGGGCTTAGCGATTAATGGGGGGGTTATGCTCACGCTTTTTTTAAGACACCGCATTGAATTAGGGTTTAAAATCTTACCCACCGCCAGATTGCTTTCTAGCTCCAAACGCTTTGAGACTTCGCCCTTATTTTATACGGCATACAGCTATAAATTTTAACCTTTTAGCCAACTTCAAAAATCCAATCTTTGGGGGCTTCTTGTTCGCCTTGCTGGATGGATAAAAGCAAGTCATAGAGTCGTTTAGTAATGTTGCCCGGTGTTTCAAAAAAATAAGACTTGTTGTTGTGCGTGATTTCTTTAATGGGCGTAATGATTGCGGCTGTCCCGCACGCTCCAGCTTCTTTAAACGCATCCAACTCATCCATTAAGATTTCCCTCTCTTCTGTGTTTAGGTTCAAATATTCTTTAGCCAAAACCATCAAGCTTTTTCTGGTAACGCTTGGCAGAATGCTTGGCGAATGCGGGGTGATAAAGGCACTATCATGCGTGATGCCAAAAAAATTCGCCGCCCCCACTTCTTCAATCTTAGTGTGCGTGGTAGGATCTAAATAAATGCAATCATCATAGCCTTGCTCTGTGGCTATTTTATGGGCTAACAGGCTTGCAGCGTAATTCCCCCCCACTTTCACCCCACCAGTGCCTTTAGGCGCGGCCCTATCAAAAATCGTAGTGATAAACCTAGCCCCTCCTTTTTCTATACCCCCCTTAAAATACGCCCCCACCGGTGCACAAAACACGATAAAAAGGTATTCACTGGCCGGCTTTACCCCCAAATTATCCCCCACGCCTATGACAAAAGGGCGCAAATACAAACTCGCCCCGCTTTTATAAGGAGCGAGCCATTTTTGATTCGCTTTGACTACTTCAGCGCATGCCCTTAAAAACAGCTCTTCGCTCACTTTAGGCATGAGCAGTCTTTCGCATGAAGTTTGCAAGCGTTTGGCGTTTTCTAAAGGGCGAAAAAGTAAAGCTTTCCCCTTTTGAGAGCGGTAAGCCTTCAAGCCTTCAAAACAAGCCTGCCCATAGTGTAGGACCGGCGAGCCTTCGCTGAGTTGTAACACATTTTCGCTCACCAATTCGCCTTGCGACCACGAGCCGTTTTTATAACTAGCGATGAAGCGAAAATCCGTTTTAATGTAGCTAAAGCCTAAATTTTTCCAGTCTAAATTTTCTAAATTTGGCATTTCACACCTTTAAATGGATAGTTTCAGGTGTGATTGTATCTAAAAAGGGGTTAAAAATCCCTCAAGTAACTGATTTGAAACGCATAAACTCTACGCACATCAGCCTGTAAGGTGTATCCCTTTTCGTTGGTGATGGAGAAAAGCTGGTGCGTGATCGTAGGCACTTTAATCCCTAATTCCAGGCTATTGTGTTTAGCGATATGGGTGCGAACCCCAAACTTCCATAAAAACTGGAAATTAGCCGGGCTATAGCTGGAATTGCTGTGGTGTTTTGCATAACTAGCGATCTCTTTACTGATGCTCGTGGCCCAACTATCCCCGGCTAATTGGATCCCCACCACAAAACCAAAAACCATGTTTTCTTTATTCACAAAATTCCACAGCGTGTCCAACGCTACGCCATAAGTGAATAAATTGATATAGTATTGCCCTTGATAAGACTCCCTTTCGGTTAAAGTATTCCCCCCAAAACTAAAACTATTGTAAATAAAACCGCTCTCGCCCACCGGAATACCCTTTTTCATCACGCCAAAGCGGTTGTGCGCGTAGTCAAAAAACCCATAATAACGCATGCCAAACCATTTTTTCTTACCCAAAAATTGTTTGTAACCCACTTCAACGCCCGCTCCTGCATAAGGCGGGAACTTTATCAAAGGCTTTTGAAGGCCATTTTCATTCACCATTTTCGTTTGGTTTTGTATCATGCTCACCTGGTAATTGACTCCCACAAAAGCAGCGCTCTCTTCAGCATTCGCTACAACGCCCAAAGCCCCTAATAATATCATTCTTTTCAACATTCAGTCTTTTCCCTTTATTCTATTTATAATCGCTTGACATTAATATTAGCTTAACATGGTTAAGTATTACTTATAAAGAAATAATAATATATTTTTTCTTAAACTCAATTAAAAACTAACCTTTTAATTCATTCCAACGCTTTGCAATAAACGCGCTTGTTTCTAGCGGCACTCTTAAAGCATAAACCTCATGATTGAGAATGCCCTGGATTTCTTGTTGCAACTTTAGGGCGTTTTTTTCTTCAATCTCAAAAATCAATTCGTCATGCACTTGCAAAAGCAACCTCACTGAAGAATCATTTTTAAAACGCTCGCTCACTTTGAGCATGCCTAATTTCAATAAATCGCTGGCACTCCCTTGAAAAATCGCATTCACGCCCTCTCGCAAATAATTACCCTTAACATAATCATTAACGCCATTAAAGTCAAACACCCGATAACGCCCAAGCAAAGTGAAAGCTTTAGAAGTTTTTAAAATCTCTTCTCGCATGTTATTTAAATAATCTTTGATGCTAGGGAATCGTTTGAAATACGCTTCTATATAGCTTTTAGCCTCACTTAAAGAAATGTTTAAAGTTTCGCTCAATTTCTTACTCCCCATGCCATACACCAGCCCAAAATTAATGCTTTTAGCGATCGATCGTTTTTCTTTGGCTAAATCTTCGCCAAACAACGCCCTAGAAGTTTCTAAATGGATGTCTCGCCCTTTTAAAAACGCTTCCATCAAATCCTTATCCTGGCTAAAATGGGCCAACAAGCGCAATTCAATCTGCGAATAATCCACCCCTAACAAACAATATTCTTTGGAGCTAGAAATAAAGCCCTTACGAATGAGCAAGCCCTTAGAAGATCGCACCGGGATATTTTGCAAATTAGGCGAATGCGAGCTTAAACGCCCGGTAGCTGTGCCGGTTTGAATGAAAGTGGTATGGATTTTATCGTCTTTGTCTTTTAGGCGCAACAAGGGGGTGGTATAAGTGTTAGAAAGCTTGTTTAATTCTCTGTATTCTAAAATTAAAGAAATGCTTGGGTGCTTGTCCATAATCTTTAATAAGCTTTTTTCATCGGTGGAATGGCTTTTATTTTTAGGAAGATTTAATTTTTCATACAAGACTTCGCCAAGCTGTTTGGGCGAATTGAGGTTAAAATCCTCGCCGATTAAATCCAAGATTTGGCGCTCTAAAACTTTCAATTCATCTTTAAACTCCTGCTCTAATCTCTTGAAATAAGGCGCATCAATTTTAAAGCCTTGAAATTCCATATTGATTAAAACTTTCATGAACGGCATTTCAATTCCTCTAGCCAAAGAAAGCAAATTTTCTTCTAGCCCCCCTTTTTCAAAATACTCGCACAAACGCTTTAAAGCGTTTAATTCCAAATTTAAACGCTCTAATTGTTCCGCCTTGTTTTTTGTTTTAAAGTCTTTGATTTTTTCATGCGAAATTAAATCTTCTTGTAAATATTCCTTTAAGACCTCATCAAACCCCACTTTTTCCGGGTTTTTTAAAAACGCTAAAATTTGAGTGTCTTGGATGCGAATGTTTTCTAAAGAAACCTGATATTTGGCTTTTAAAAAGCTTAACAAGGGTTTTAAATCATGCCCAATGATGCACGCATGCTGTAACATTTGAGAAAAAGCGTTTTGTAAAAACTCTGAAGAAAAGGGCGAAAATAACGCCTCTTCTAAAGGTAAAAAATAGCCTTGATCTTGCAATAAAAACGCTAGGGCTAGCATTTCTTTTTCTTTATTGAACACCAAACGCACAAAAACCCTTGCATTAGGATTTTCTAATTTTTCTAAAAACATGCTCAAAGATGCGGTGTTTTCTAAAACAATCATGCTTGATTTTGTAGGGGCGCTGTCTAATACGGGGGCGTTGTCTGATAGGGGTGCGCTGTCTAATATAGGGGCGTTGTCTAAAATTAAAGGCATAGGGGCGTTTTCCAAATCCCTTAAAGTGGAAATGAAACCATATTCTTTCAATTCATCTTTGATTTTCAATAAAGGGTTTTCGCTAGGAAAAGCGCAACTTAAAAAGTCAAATTCTTGAATGCATTCCCTCTCTAAAGTGGCTAATTCTTTGCTTAAAAACGCGCTCTCTTTATCGTGTATCAGGGCTTGATACATTTTAGGGCTGAGTAAATTTTTCGCCAGATCTAAATGGTTATAGATTTTTTCCAAACTCCCTAATTGTTGCAACAATTCTTTAGCGTTCTTGCTCCCAATGCCTTTAATCCCCTTATAATTATCGCTGCTATCCCCTACAATGCCTTGATAATCCGTGAATTGACTCGGCAAAATCCCGTATTTTTCCACGCAATCCTTCGCTAAAAACTCCGTTTTGCCATCAAAAAGCGCGATTTTATCGCTCAAAAGTTGGTTAAAATCCTTGTCTTTAGAATAAATGCGCGTTTTATAAGGGCTTAGCGTGGCCAGGCTTGCAATCACATCATCAGCTTCAAACCCGCTCACTCCCACGCAAACAAAACCCATTTTTTGCAACCATTCTAAGGCGATAGGGATTTGCAAAAGCATTTCTTCAGGGGCGTCTTTACGATTTTGTTTGTATTCGCCTAGCTTTTCAGATCGTTTGGTTTTAGTCTGGCTTTCTAGAGCGAACACGATAAAAGGCATGTTTTTTTTATCTTTATAAAATTTTTTAACCATGCCCACAAGCCCCGTTAAAAGCCCTGTAGGAAAGCCCTTATCGTTGGTTAAAGGCTTATTTTTAGCACTCATGTAATAGCTTCTAAACAAATACGCAAAAGTGTCAATTAAAGCTAAAGTCCCTTCTTTAGTGATTGGCTGTTCCATTTAACCTCTTCTTCAATCAAGCAAAATTTAAACTCAATTGTAACACAAGCAACGCCCCTAAAACCCCTTTTAAAACAACGAGTCTTTTTGGATCGGCGTTTCTTGACTGATGATTTCTTTTGTGGCTTGGATTTTAGCGCCGCAGTATTCAACCACGCCTTGAATGACTTGTTTGGTTAGGGCGTTGATGAGGGTATGCATGAAATTAAAATCCATACCGCCATCTTGGGTGGTGGGGAGTTGGATTTTTTGCTCCCTAAAAGTTTTATCAATATCCCTAACTAATACGCTTAATAAAGGGCGTTTTAAGGCGTTTAAAAGCGTTGTGAAATAGTGGGCTGTGTGCGAATTAATTTTATTTTTGATTTTAGTTTTTGGCGTGATTTTTCGCATGAATTGTCCCGCATACCATGATTTTTTACGATAAAAAAAGTCCATTTGCAAAAGCCCTAAACTCCAAGTAAATGGTGGGTTTAAATTTTCTGCATTGACAAATCCTGTGGTTTGCAAAACGCCTTGATTTTGCGAAGTCCTTGTAATGTAATCGTAATCTCGTCCTTGCGTTAAAGCATCTTTATTAAAACTTAAGGTTTTTTCAATCTCAAACAAATCCCCTAATTTGAAGTGTTGCCATGTTAAGCCGCATGGGGTATTACCCCCCATAGAATTATTGAAAACATTAAGGGCGTTTTCTTCATCGCTAGAAAGGGTGGTGTTTTCTAGCCCTGTAGCTTTTAAATAAGCCTGAAGTTCGGCGAGCCGACACTGCTCAAGTTCGGCTATGAATGTTTCCATGAAATCAAAATCAATACCATCAAGGGTTTGAGTGTTAGCGGTGGTTTTTAGGGGTAGAATGACCTTATCGTTTTTAATTTTTACCCATGAACACATGTTTTCATAGCCGAATTTTTTAGGGTAATCAAAAAATAGCGTGGATAAAAACAAGCCGATTTTATGGTTGATTTCAAATTTAGGTTTGAGAGAAAATACCCTAGCGTGTGTTACCATTTTATAAGGAAAACTGCGATAAAACGCGCAACCAAACATGTCAATAGTAATGCTATGGCTTTCAAAAACTTTTGCTTGTATATCGCTTTGCCCTAAAACGCCATTATTGCTAAGCCCTGCGGTGATGACAAATTCGCCCTTATGATTGATATGGCGTTTTTGAATGTCAAAATCGCCGTTACTCGCTTCAAACAAATCCCCTAATCTGAACTCGCCCCACTTAATAGCGTTGAGTTGGCTGCTAAGGGGGCCAATCACTTTGGGGGCGTTTGGTTTTTTAAAATCAAGCTTACTTCATAAGAAAGGTAATCGGCTATCGTTCTTTTAAAATCCTCTAATTTGGGTTTAGTCTCATTCTTTTGGTGCGCTTCAAAATTAAAGTCTTTAGCATGCTTGTTTTCATGTGGCTTAGCGATAAAGTCTTCAATATAGATTGTTTCTAAATCGCCCCACAGCTCTTTAGAAACTTTAGCGTTTAAGCCGGCTTTGTAAATTTTAATGATTTCTTCGTAGCGTTTGGTGGGGTTAGAGGTTTCGTTCAAGCCTCTTTTGGTGCGTTTGAAGCCATCGTTTCTAAAGTCTATGAATTTAACGGGCTTTTCATAATCATGCGGTTCATGAGCTTTAAAAATATAAACGCTGGTTTGCACCCCGGCTTGAGGCATGAATAAATCGGTGGGCATTTTAATGCTCGCTAAAAGCGAATGTTTTTTTAAAATTTCAACATTGGATTTTAACGCTTGCCCGCTCCCTGCGCTATCTTGGATAATGATCGCTCCTAAAGCGCCCTTTTGCATGTGTTCTAACCCGAACTTGATAAAAGGCATGCCGTTTTCTTCGTAGCTAAAAGGAGGGTTTAATAAAAGGATATTGGGTTTAAAATCCTCATAAATCTTTTTATTGGTTTCAAAAGTGTTGCCTTTGATGATCAAGCTTGAGCCATCGCCTCTTAAAATCATGTTAGTGGTGGCTAGCGAAAACATTTCAGCGTTAAGCTCCACGCCTAAAAGTTGCGTGGTTTTTGCGTCTTTGATTTTTTCATTCGCTTTAGTAGTGTTTTTACCATAGGTTTTTTCAATGTCTTCAATCATTAGCACCATAGAAGAAATTAAAAATCCCGCGCTCCCTGTGGCTAAATCCATCACAAAAGACTTCGCATTAACCCCTAAAAGTTCGCTCATCATTTTAGTTACATAAGGCGGGGTTAAAACAATGCCCAATTCCTTACCATCCCCTAAAGCGTATTTTAAAAATTCGCTATAAAGTTCGCCCATGATGTCTAAATGACCGGTATTGTCGCTTTCATTAATGGGCTTATGGACAAATTCATAAAGAAAGGTAAAAATTTGCTTAGTGATGCTTGAATCTTTTTCTAAAAGCATGCTTATGGCTTTATCCAGGCTCGTTTTTTATCGCGCTGCGGATCTTTACTGATTTCTTTAAAACTAGCGAGCATGAGATCTCGTTTTTCTTCGCTCAAGTTTTTGGTTTTCAAAAATTCGCTAATTTGGTTAAACACTAAAACGCCATCACGGCTAGTATCAGTTATTTCGCCTTTTAAATCGCTTGGTTTTAAACCACCTTTTTTGCCCTTAATTTCTTGCATGGATAAAAGCATGCCGCTCACGTATAGCACGCGCTGAGGCGCGGTGATGTTGTGGTTATGCATAAGGCGGTTGAGTTTTTTAGCGGTTTCGTTTAGATCGGCTTTGGTTTTGATTAAGATAAAATGCTTTTCTTCTTCAGTGAGCGTGCATTCTTTATAAAAAGCGTTAAACGATTCTTGATTTTCTAAAAAATGCAGGTTTTTAGCGCTAGTGAGTTTGTGCGAATTGATCCCGCTTGCAAAAACATAATACACTTCTATCAAAAGGTTTTCTTCATCATCGCCGGCTATGCCTATGGCGATACATTCTTTATATTTTTCTTTGTCTCTTAGGATATTTTGAGCGTAGTGTAAAGCCCCATTCACGGCGAACTTTGAAATGGAATTGTCATCGTTTTGCAACGCGCTGTTTTTGAGCTTTTTTAAATTTTTAGCGTAGAGTTTGTTTTCTATGATTATAGGGATAACGCTCTCTTTATTTTTAGGGTGCGTGTATCTTTCTAAACTAAAATCTGGCTCGCCATAAGAAGTTTTGTCTTTAGTTTTACTCGCATTCAAAAGGGCGTTTTTAAGGCTAGGACTCATTTGGCTTTTAACATTAAAATCCGTATTTTTCATAAGCCCTAATTTTGTCAATTCTTTTTTAACATAGTCATCAACATCATCTTCTAACCGAAAAGCTTGCATGGTTTTATCCTTTTAAAAAACAAAATTATAACTCATTCATCCGCGCTGCAAAGCGCGATCGCAAAATGCGCCTTAATGTTTAGGGTTTTAAGGTATTTTAGGGCTTCTTTTAGGGTGGTGCCGGTGGTGATAATATCATCTAATAAAAAATAATCTAAACTTTCATCGCCTTTGAAAATGAAATTCCGTGGGTTGTTGGCGCGAAATTCCAGGCTTTTCCCCGCATACGAAACAGCATTATTAGCCCTTAAACGCCCGTAAGTGGCTTTTAAATTGCCTTGACAAAAACCTTTTAAAAGCGCGGCTGAATGCGAGTAAAAGGATTTGATTTTATCATCAATGGCGATACCATAAAGGGGGATATTCAAGCCTTGTTCTTGTAAGATTTTCACAAACTTTGCACCGGCTTTTTGAGAAAGCAAGGGCAAAATGCGAGAGCCAATCAACGCGTATTTGCTTTTAATGAGTTCTTCTATTTCGCTATAAGCGTAAAAACTATACACGCTCACGCCCTCTAAAACCCTTATTCTTAAGCTTAAGGGCAGATCGTTTAAGCAATTTGGGCAAAGAGGCTTAAAAGAAAGCTTCAAACAAGTTAAACAACGCATTCAATAAAGGCGGTGATTTGTTCGTGCAAGTTTTTAACGCTTTCTTTAGCGTTTAATTCCAAAACTTCGCACCCGAATTTTTCTTGTAACGCATAAGCGTGGGTTTTGAGCTTTTGCTGGATTGTGAGTAATTTTTCTATGCCTTGGTTTTCTATTTTGTCTAAACTTTTAAGGCTTAAGCGCTGTTTTAAGCCCTCTTTGTCTATCACTAAAAGAATGATTTTTGTAGGCAAGATGTTTTGAGTGGCAAGCAGGTTTAATTCTAAGCTTGAAAATTGGCTATAAGCCATGCCAGAAATCAAACTCCTGTCGCTAATGATGAGCTTTTTTTCTTTCAATGCCGGTTTGATCACGCTTTCTACATGCTCAGCCCTATCGCTTAAAAATAAAAACGCTCTAGCCAATTCGCTGATGTTTTCATTTAAAGCGATACGCCTTAAACTCTCGCCCATTTTTGTCCCCCCTGGCTCTTTGGTAAAAAGGGCGTTTTTAAACCTGGCTTTTAATAATTCTACTTGAGTGCTTTTGCCCGCGCCATCAACGCCTTCTAACACAACATACATTTTAAGCCTTTGAAATCAAAGGATAAATTTCTTTAGGCACTAAATGGCTCGCATCGCCCTTATGCGCGATAATGGATCGCACAATAGAAGAGCTAATAAACGCATTTTGTAAAGTGGGCATGAAATACAAGGTCTCTAATTCGTGGTTTAAGGATTTGTTCGCATAGCCCATTTGCAATTCGTATTCAAAATCGCTCACCACCCTTAAACCCCTAACTAACACCTTACAATGGTATTCTTTAGCCAGATTGGCTAACAGCCCTTCAAACGCCACGCATTCTACATTTTTAAAACTTTTAGTGGCCAGTTGCATCATTTTTAAACGCTCTTTCAAACTAAACATGGGGTTTTTAGCGCTTGAGTGCGCCACAGCGACAATGAGCTTTTCAAACAATTCGCTAGAGCGGTGGATAATGTCTATATGCCCGTTAGTGACCGGATCAAAAGTGCCTGGGTAAATGCCGATTTTTTGCATCAGTTCATTCCCCATCGTGGGTATAAGTCATTTTCTATCCCTAAGCTGTCAAACCACTTCCCCACTAAAAAATCTTGCATCGCTTCTAAAGTCTTGCTCTGGGTGTAATAAGTCATCATCGGCGGTGCAATAATCGCGTTAGAATGGGCGAGTTTGAGCAAATTTTCTAACATAATAGCGCTTAAAGGCATTTCTCTAGGGGCAATGAGTAAGGGGCGCTTTTCTTTAAGCATCACAGACGCACTCCTAGAAATCAAATCCCCCCCAAAGCCATGCGCGATTTTAGCCACCATGTCCATACTCGCCGGAATGATCGCCATTTTATGGATACCATAACTCCCTGAAGCGATGCTCGCATGAATGTCTTGCTCGTTAAAAAAAGTCGCACTAGGCCGTAAATCTTTCATGGCGTTTTTAAGGTTGATATTAGATTCTTCTAACGCCACGACATGCGCGTTTTTAGACGCCACGACAAAAACTTCAATTTCTTTGGGTAATTTTTCTAAAAACCGCAAGGCTAGGGGTATCCCGCTTGCCCCGCTGATGCCTAAAACCAATTTCATGAATATCCTTTATAAGATTTGCGCTTTAGAGCTGCTCAACACTTTTGCTTTGAGTATTTTATTGCTTTCTAAATTCTTGGCTTGAATGATTTGATTGAGCGCGCCATTTTCTAGGGCTTTTAAGCTTATTTCTATGCTGATTTGCCCCTCTTCATACACCCCGGTGATGATGTCGTTTTTACGCACGATGATTAAAGCTTGGGTTTTATCTGTGCTTAAAAGCGTGTCAGGGGGGATAAAATGTTTCGCGCTCACTCTATCAATCGCGCCCTCTAATAAGGGGTTAGAAAGCGCGCCAAACAAAACGCGCTCTTTTTTGGTGTTGTTAGCGGTGATGTTCTCGTCTTTTTTAATCGCACTAACGCTTTTAAAAGCCTGCATGCTGCCTATCACGCTATAACGCACCGGTAGGCGTAAATTAGGCTCATTTTCTAACCTTAAAAACACGACCCCATCTTTTTTAAGCTTGTTAGAAGCACTCAATTCATAGCTTAAAATGGAAGCGTGAGAAAAGCGCTCTGGGATTTCTAAGTTAATGGTTTCAATTTCTAATTTTAAGTCTTGGTATTCTTTAAGGTAAGCTTTTTTAATCGCTGTTTTAAGCGCGTTCAAATCTAGGGCGAAGAGCGCGTTTAAACTTATCAAAAAAAGGGTTAAAATTTTCAAAACTCGTTATCCACTTTTTCTACAAATTTTTCTGAGATTTTATCATAGACATTCCCTCCGCAATTGATTTTCAAGCACAAACCGCTCAAGCCTTTTTCTACGCCTAAAACCCTACCGGTTCCAAAAATCTTATGTTTGATCAAATCCCCCACTTTAATGGGCGCGTCTTTTTTGCAATCCTGTTTAGGGGGTTTGTCTTGTTGGAGCAGCTTGGCTTCTTCTAAAAACACAGAGGGCGAGCAAGAAATTTTCCTCCCAAAATACGAACGCTCTTTGACATAAGAGAGCTGCAATTCTTCTTTAGCCCTAGTGATCGCTACGTAAGCCAAGCGCCTTTCTTCTTCTAAATCGCTTTCTTGATTGAACCCCCTATGCGGGAAAAACCCTTCTTCTAACCCGATCACAAACACATGCTTAAACTCTAACCCCTTACTCATATGCACGCTCATGCAACTCACTTTTTGCGCGTTTTCTGTATTATGGGTATCCAGAACGCTTTCATTCAAAAAATCCAGTAAAGAATGCGTGGGGTTAGTTTTAAAATGCTCTTTCACTAAACTTAAAAGCTCTTTAACAAAGCCCTCTCTTTCTTCGTAATTGTCTTCTTTTTCATAGCTTTTTAAAAGGTTGGTTTCTTCTAAAAACTGAGCGCAAAACTCCTCTACTGAAATTTCAAAAGCCTCCCTCAAACGCCCTATCATAGCGGTGAATTTCTTTAAAGCGTATTCGTTTTTAGGGTTTAATTTGTCTTTAAACGCCCCAAGTTTTAGCGCTTCTTCTAAATTCAAACCCTCTTCATCCAAAAGAGAAAAAATCCATTCTTGAGTGATCTTGCCAAGGCCTCTTGGGGGCTTGTTTAAAACGCGCTTGATAAAAAAGCGATCGTCTTTTTTCGCCACTACATGCATGAACGCCAAAGCGTCTTTAATCTCGGCTCTTTCATAGAAACTCAGCGCCCCAATAAGCCTATAAGGGATATTCAAAGCGTTCAAACTCTCTTCAATGCTGCGGCTAAGCCCGTTTAAGCGGTACAAAATAGCGATATTTTCTAAATTCTCGCCCTTCTTTAAAAGGGCTTTGATTTGATAAGCCACATCCAGGCTCTCTTCTTTTTGCGTCAAATATTCTTTACAAACCACGCTTTTATGCGAGCCTTTGAAACTTTGAAGCGTTTTAATATGGCGGTGTTGGTTATGGCTAATAAGGGCGTTAGCACACGCTAAGATTTCAGCGCTGGAGCGATAATTGGTCTCTAATTTTACTATTTTAGCCCCTTTAAAATGCTTGGAAAAATTTAAAATATTAGAAATATCAGCCCCCCTAAAACCATAAATGCTCTGATCGTCATCGCCCACCACGCACAAATTATGATGCGCGCAACTCAATTGTTTTAAAAATTCCAGTTGCAAGGCGTTCGTGTCTTGATACTCATCTACCATAATGTAATGGTAGCGTTCGCTAATCTCTTTGGCGAGTTTTTCATTATCTTGTAAAATCTTAAGGCTTAAAAAAAGCAAATCGTCAAAATCCACTAAATTGTCTTTTTTGAGCGCGTTTTGATAAAGCTCATACGCTTTATAGCATTCGCTATCTTGCATGCTCAAATCCATCATGCCGTTTTTGATTTGAGAAATATTGGCTCTAAAGTTTGAAATTTTGAGCTGTTTGCACAGCGTTTTGACTTCATCGCTATCTAGCACCGAAAAATCGCATGCCCTTTTTAAAAGGCTCATGTGTTGCCTTAAAAACAGCAAACCAAAACGATGGAAAGTGCAAAGCAAGGGGGGGATAAGGGTTTGGTTTTTCAACAATTTCAAAGCCCTTTCTTGCATTTCTTTACTCGCTTTATTGGTGAAAGTGAGCGTTAAAGTGTTCTCGCTAGGCACGCCACAAGCGCCAATCAAATACGCTAAACGGCTCGTTAAAGTCTTAGTCTTACCGCTCCCAGCTCCTGCTAAAATCAATAAAGGCCCTTGAATGTGGCTTGCAGCGATTTTTTGCGCTCCGTTCAAATGGTCTAAAATGCTTTTTTCAAAACCCATTATTCTAAAAACTCGCCCTTTTCTTCTTGGTTTAAACGCTCTTTTAAAAGGTTGGTATCAATTTCAAAATCAAAATAAGGCGAAGAAAAATCAGAGGTTTTAATGGCTAAAAAATGGTTTAACGCTGATTTCAAGTCCCCTTTTCTTTGATACAACAACCCCAAAGCGTAACGGATATTTTCATTATTGGGATCGTCTAATTTCCCAAGCTCTAGCCATAAAGCGGCGTTATTGTAATTCTTTTGCGCGATATAAGTCAAACCCGCTAGGATTTTTAAACGCACCTCATTGTCCTTAAGATCGCTAATTAAGTTTTGATACAACGCGCTCGCTTTTTCATACTGGCCTTGAAACAAACTCACTAGCGCTAAATTTTCTAACCAATCGTTAGGGGCTTCGCCCTCTTCTAAACTGGCGATTTTTTGCTCCAATAATCTTTCTTGATGATCCAAATCATTGACCATAAATCCCATGTAAGTGTAGAAATGACGCCCTAAAATGGGCCCTTGCATGGTTTGATCCCAACTGATTTTATGCGAATCTAAAAGGGTGTAAATGCTTAAAGTGTGCCGAATACTCGCATCATAATACGAGACGATTTCATAAAAGATATTAGAGATGAGATCTTTAGGGAGCATTTTTTTTAAATTCCCAAAAGATTGCACCATCAATTTTTTATCCTTGCTCTCTTTAGCGAACACCGCTTCTAGCGCGTAATAAAAAGGGAGCTTTTTAGGGGCGTTTTTAAGCCAGTCCATATCCCAATTGGTGCGGTAATTCAAATAAGCGATGAGCGAAGAGAGTAAAGCTTTTTGCGTGGGGCTAGAAAAATCCTGACTATAAAAACTCTCGGTGATTTCTCTTAAAAACTCCGTGGTGTCTTCGTGGGTGAAATGCGAGGCTAGAATCGCAAAAATCGCGCTCAAATAATCCGCAGAATTCAAATGAAAAGCCCTTAAAAAATGGAAATAAGCTTTGTGGTAATTTTCTAATTGCGCATAAATCAAGCCCGTATTATAATGGAGGAGCGCGTTATTGGGGCTATTTTTTAAAGACAAATCAAAAAAAGAAAGGGCTTTTTTTAACTGCTTGTTTTCTAACGCTTTCAACCCTTTGAGCGCGTTTTTATCCGCTATCGCCATCAAACGCCCCCTTTTAAAAGCAAGGCTTGCCCCCTCTAAATCCTTTTTTGCTTCAGAATCCAAAAGAAACAGCCCCTCTTCAATCACGCCTAAGGTTTCTTTAGAGTCTAAAACCTTAAAAGGAGCGTAATAAAACAGCAAGCGGTAGATAAAATCCCTTTTGCCTTCAAAATATTGCGTGTTCCAAAAACGCTCTTTGGCTCTTTCTTTGTCTAAAAAAATAGGGTTGATAGTGGGCTTGATGGGGTAAAAAGAGTTGGCTAATTCGCTGTCTTCTTTGGTGTGGCTGGCCAGTTTTAAGGCTTCGCTCGCTTTAAGGGTGTCGCCTTTTTTCAAACTCACCAATTCCAAAGCCATCAAAGCGTTTAAATCTTTAGGGTAATTGTGCAAATAATGCTGCAAATGCTCCAAAGCCTGCTTGTAATGGCCCAAACGAGCCTGCAAAAGCCCTAAAGCAAGCTCATCTTGAGCGTTCGCGCTTTTTTGTAATTGCTTGTAAGCGTTCGTTTCATCTTTAAACATCAAAAACAATTTAGACGCCAAGCGCGCGTTAGGCTTTAAAAAGGCGTTGGAATTAGGGTGCATTAAGGGCGAAAGGGCTTCAAAATACTCCCCAGCGTAATAGGATTTGAGCGCGTAAGCGTAGGAGTAAAAAGACTTTTTATAGTCTTTATACAAAGTGTCTCTTACAATTTTTAGATAATGATAATACAAATCTTCATCTTGCAAATGATAAGCGCTCACTAACGCGTCAATCGCACTCACGCTCGCGTTTTCTTTAGAAGCGATGCTAGAATCAAACAAATCCAACGCCCCGTTAAAATCCTTTTCCTTAAACTTAATCACCCCTAAATTATGGCTCGCAATCCCTTGCGAAAAAGAAGCGGCTTTGTCAAACAAGTGTAAGGCTTCATCTTTTTGCCCTTGCTCATATAAAAGGCTCGCTTTTTGCATCATCGCATCCACTTGGCTTTCATCGCTTCTTTTCAAAGAGTCTTTGCCGATTAAATCGGGTAAGTCTAAATTCTCTATTTGCCCCTCGGCTTCTGTGTTGTTAGCGTTGTTGGTGTCGTTAGGCGTTTCGTTATTGGTGGCGATGGTATTAGTTTGTAAAGAAGTTTGTTTATTTTCTTTTTTATGCCCTAGTAACAAACTCAAAATTACAATGAGCGCGATGAGTGAAAGCAATATTCCAAGTGCGATATAAAGCTTTTTTTTATTGCGTAAAAGCTGTTTGAAAAACTCTTTAGAGCTTTTGATTTTATTAATCGTCTGCTCTAAAGCCTGCTTCAAAGAGGGGATTTTAGAATGAATGCCCTTTAAAGGGGTTTCTTTTTCGTTTTTGTTTTCGCCCCCTTTTTCTTCTAATGAATTTTGCTCTTCATTCAGCACGAACTAGCCTTAAAGGTATTTTTCTAACGCCTTAGGAATATGAATGCTCCCATCCGCTTGCTGGTGGTTTTCCATTAAAGCGACCATAGTCCTGCCTACCGCTAAAGAAGAGCCGTTTAAGGTGTGCACTAATTGGTTTTTTTGATTTTCTTTGAAGCGGATTTTAGCGCGCCTAGCTTGAAAATCCCTCGTGTTAGACACGGAGCTGATTTCTCTGTAACAATTTTGCCCAGGCAGCCACACTTCAATGTCTATCGTGTTGCTCGCGCTAAAGCCTAAATCCCCACTGCACAATTGCACGAACCGGTGCGGTAATTCCAAAGCCTTTAAAATTTCGCTCGCGCTCTCTAACATATGCTCTTGCATAACATCGCTTTCTTTAGGGTGCGTGATAGCCACTAGTTCTACTTTATCAAACTGGTGTTGTCTTATCATCCCCCTTGTGTCCTTGCCCGCGCTCCCTGCTTCGCTCCTGAAACAAGGCGTGTGCGCGGTCATTTTAATGGGGAGGTTTTCAACGCTAATAATGGTGTCGTTGTATAGATTAGTGAGCGTTACTTCAGCGGTGGGGATCAAATACAAATTTTCATTTTCTATTTTAAAAACATCTTCTTTGAATTTGGGTAATTGCCCGGTCCCAAAAAGCATTTTTTCATTCACTAACGCCGGCGTGTAGATGATTTCAAAGCCATTTTTTTCATTAAAATCTAACATTAAATGAATGAGCGCACGATAAATTTTAGCCCCAAAACCCCTAATGACCGAAAAACGGCTTTTGGCGAGTTTCACGCCGCTTTCAAAATCAATCCAACCATTTTGTTGAGCGAGTTCAAAATGCTCTTTGGGTTTGAAAGTGAAAACCCTTGGGGTTAAGATTTTTTTAATTTCTATGTTGTCTTCTTCATTCGTGCCTAAAGGGGTTTTTTCATCCACTAGATTGGGGATTATGGAAAGCTTCAAATCAATTTGTTGCTCCAATTCGCCCACGCTTTTGGAAAGCTCATTCAGTTTGATTTTATTGTTTTCTAGCTCTTTTTTGAGATCGCTTGCATCCGCTTTTTGAGCCATTTTGATACCAAATTCTTTAGAAACCTTGTTTTGAAAGGCTTGCAAGCCTTCTAATTCAATGAGCTGCTTTTTATAATGCGTGATGACTTCGCGCAAACGCTCTAATTCATCATCCATCGCATTATTACGCTTTTTTAAAGAAAGAGCCACCTTATCAAAATCTTGCAATAAAAGTTTTCTATCAATCATTCAACCCTCTTTAATCGTTCTAAAATGCCACAATTTAGCCCATTCGTCTATATCGTTTTTATCTATTTGAGCGCTCAAAGCCCCCATTTTACCCTCTAAAGAATCTTCAATAGTGCCATTAGGCAAGGCTACAAAACTATCCCCATAAAATTTCCACAAAAATTCGTTTTTTTGATTTTCTTCTACAATGATTTGGCGATACGCTCCGATCCTATTGGCCCTTACCACCACGCAAGAAGCGCAAAAAGCGCGCATCTGGCACAAAAGCCGCCACCTTTCATTGGATTCAAAAGTGGCCACGCTGCTTAAAAGCACCACATCCACGCCCTGATTTTTAGCCTGAACCCATATTTCATCAAAATGCGCTTCAAAGCCAAACAAAGGAGCGATTCTTAAGCCGTCTCTTTCAAAAACGAGCAATTCTTTAAAAGCGCTTTTTTCATTGTCAAAAAAGCTCTCTTCATCCCAGTGAGGATAGGGGATTAAGCGTTGTTGCGTGTAATACTTCACGCTTTCTTTAGAAATGAGGGCGATTTTTTTATAGATTTTAGAATGTTCTTCTAAAAGCACCGGAGCTGAAATGATCAAATCCAATTCTTCGCATTTTTGCGATAAAAACTCTATCGCTCGCGCAGACTGCGCGCTGATTTCATTCACATCCAATCCCATGTTATGGTGGAAAAAGGGGTTGATCACGTATTCAGGCAACACCACCACGCTTTGCTTGGGTATGGAGTTGAATAAGGATTGCATGAGGTTTTCTTCAAAAGACTCTAATTGCAAAGCAAACACTCGCATGCTTCAAGCCTTTTTGTCTGGCGTTTGGAGTTTTTCATGCTCTAAATAAGCGTTTTCTAAAAGCTTTTGAGCCAAAAACAACTCTTGCATGGCCGTTTTATACAAATCCATCCCGTCTTTTAAGGATAAATTGGGATCATTCAAGCGATCTATGGCTCGCTCTAGGGAATGAACATGCTCTTCAAAACTTTTTTTAGGGGTGTTTTTAGTGTTTTTTGGGGGGGCTTTTTCGGTTTCAAATAATTCATCTTGCATAACATTCCTTTAGCGTTTTTTAACAAGCATGGTCGTTGAAATTTGAGCGATAGAATCTTCAGCCCTTAAAATCTCAAACCCTGCGTTTTTTAATTCAAATTTCAAACCCTCCAAACTCAAAAACCCCTCAATGGATTGCGGTAAATAAGAATAAGCGCCATAATTCTTACTGATAGCCCCTCCCACTAAAGGCAAAACCTTATTCGTGTAAAACCCTGAGATTTTATCCAGCCATGTGGGGTTGTCTTTTTTTAAAAATTCTAAAATCACTAAAACGCCCCTAGGCTTTAACACCCTAAAAAACTCTTTTAAAGCTTCTTGTCTTTCCACGATATTACGCAAGCCATACGCAATGGAGAGGATATCCACGCTGTTATTTTCAACACCTTTTAAATCTTTAGCTTGAGCTTGGATGAAAGAAGCTTTGTTCTCAAGCTTTTTTTCAGCCAACGCAAGCATATTATTAGAGGGGTCAATCCCCAAACATTCCTTAAACTCTATGCCGCAATTGAGAGCGCTTTTTTGCCAAGCCACAAGCATATCCCCCGTCCCGCATGCCACATCCACAAGCCTTAACGCTTTCTTGTTTTCCAAAAACAAAAACGCATGCTCGCAAGCCCTTTGGCGCCATTTAATGTCTAATCCAAAACTCATCAAGCGGTTGGCTTGATCGTAAGAGCTGGCTATATCATCAAACATGTTGATGATTTTTTCTTGCTTGAGGTGCTTTTCTTTCTTCATGACTTTTCTTTTTTCATGGCTTGTCTTTAAAAAGGCTTGATAACCACTAAAATCACAATGAGAATCATTAAAATCGTGGGTATTTCATTAAACACGCGATAAAACCTTGCGTTTCTTCTTGTAGGGTCTTTTTCCAGCTCGCGCATGCATTTTTTGCAATAAAAATGATAGGCTAAAAGTAAGATCACTAAAGCCAACTTAGCATGCAACCAACCCCCACTTTTAAAGAGTGTAGGCTCTATCAACAACATTAAAATCCCTGTGATAAGCGTGAAACCCATAGCCGGTGAAGCGATAAAGGAATAAAGCTTTTTTTCTTGGATTTTAACCACTCCTACAAACTCCTTTTTATGTGCGTTTTCTGCATGATAGACAAAAAGGCGCGGCAAATAAAATAACGCCGCCATCCACGAAATGACCGCTATCACATGGAAAGCCTTAACCCATAAAAAATACCCGCTCAAAAATTCCATTCACTCTCCCTAATTTATCTTATTTTGTTGTAAAAACGCTTGCAAATTTTCTCTTGCACCGCTGATTTCCACTTCCACGCTTTGGTTTGAAAAATTCTTTTTGCTTAATTGTAAGCTAAATTTCTTAATTTCACGCTGAAGAGCGTCTAATTCTTTGTAAGAATAATGAGCGCTTAAAGTTTCTAACTCCACAAAATCCTTCAAAGCGTTTTCTTTTTGAGCGTTTTCTACGCACAATAACGCGCTAGTAGCATAAGCTTTCATCAAGCCCCCCACCCCTAAAAGCGTGCCTCCAAAATAACGCACGCTCACTAATCCTATATTGATTAAATCCTTTCGCTTTAAAACGCTAAGCACAGGCATCCCTGAACTCCCTTTAGGCTCGCCATCATCGCTAAAACCCTCCGTGATTTTGCCCTCTAAGGAATAGCGGAACGCCGTTACAAAATGCGCGGCTTTAAAATGCTCTTTTTTCAATTGTAAAAGAGTTTTTTCAAAATCATCAAAAGGCATAAGATACCCTAAAAAGCGAGACGCTTTAATCTGGTGCTTGGAAGTGATGAGGTTTTTAAGCGTTTTCACAAGCTTTCTTTAAAGAGCTGAGTTTGAACACGCACCCTATAAAACTCGCAATAAAAATCGCAATAAGCGCATAAAAATGGATAGAAACATCTATAAATTCCGCATGCATTTGATTCAATCGCCCGAGCAAACTAATCCCATGATAAGCTGGCACTATTTGAACAAAAACCTGCAAATAAGAGGGCAAGGATTCAAAAGGCCACACAAAACCCATCATAAAAATCAAGGGCAAAGAAGAAATCAAAACGATTTGAGTGGTGTGGGCTTCATTTTTGATCCATGCGCCTAAAAACGACCCCAAACTCAAGGTTGCAAGCATGAAGATGGAGCTATTCAAAAACACCATTAAAGCGCTTCCATGCCGTTCGATCCCATAAAAAGAAAACAGCGCCCCAAAATACCATAAAATAAAAACGCTAAACGCCGCCATAAACACCAAGAGTCTTGCACACAGCCTTAAAGCGATTTGCTTTTTATCTAAAAGGGCCAATTCCAAACGCCTGGAGCTAGTAAACATGCTGCTTGCAATGAGCATCACCTGGTGCAAAATGAAAATAAACACGCTAGAGAGCGCGTAATTCAAATACCCCTCACTAGGGTTATACAAGGCGATAGGCCTGATTTTAATCCCGTCTGTCCCTAATTCAGCTTCTTCTATTTGGGCGTTGCGTTTGAACCTTATTTCATCATTTAAAGCGTTGATGCTCTCCACCACCGCATTCGCTAACGCGCCATAAATCAAAAAGTAATTGGAGTTCGCATAAAAATCTATCGTTACAGGCACTTGTTTGTGGATATTGGCTTCAAAATGCGAAGGGATGTGCAAGATCCCATAAATTTCTTCTTCTTTCAAAAGCTTTTTAGCTTCTAACATAGAGGGGCTAAAAAAAGCGATCTCTAATTCGTTGGAGCTTTGCGCCATGAAGGCTAATTGCCTGGAAAGAAAGGAATTGTCTTCATCTACAAGGGCGATTTTTTGCTGCGTTACGATGTCTTTCAAATAAGGCAAAGGGTATAATAAGCCATAGATTAAAGGAGCGCCTATAAGGATTAACAAAACGCCTTTATGAGAAACAATAGCCCTTAATTCCATTAAAAGGATTTTAAAAAAATTCATGCGCTAGCCCTATCTTTTTTAAAAGAAAAATAAAAAATCAAAAGCCCTAAAGCTAAAAAAATCAAAAAGAACACAAGCGGCATTAGAGAATTTAAAGACTCGGTAAAATCCGTCTTATAGTAAGCCTCTTGTAAAAAGAACTTCATAAAATGGCTAATAGGCAAGCAATGGCTCCAAAAATCCCCAAAAATTTCCATGTTGTTTTGCGGGTAAGTTACCCCAGCAAACGCAAAGCTTGGAGCGGTATAGACCCCAATCGCACCCGCAGTTTCAATAACGCTTTTTGAAATGCCATAAACTAGCACCACAAACCCGCTCATAATAAGCGCCATTAAAACTACCGCCAAAAAGACCAACAACAAATGCGCATAATTCCCCTGCATGCCAATGAAATTAAAATAAAACGCCATGCCCATCCCCCAAAAACTAAACACGCACACATTCGCTACAATACTGATTAAAAGCTCGCGCATGTTAGAGATTTTTTGAATGAAATTGAGCATGCCAATTGCAATAAAAATAAGCCACATGCAAGGCAGCATCACGCTTAAAAGGTATTGCGTGTAATTGTTTTCTTCATTGTATAGGGCATGCAATTGGAGAATGATGGGCATCGCTTGGGCTTTAGCAGAAATCAAATTAGAATCTCGCACTAAGGCTTTAGTGGCTAAAGTTTTAGCGTCTAAGGTCAAAGCGGTTTGCAAAAAGGCGTTTTTGAGCGTTTTCCCCACCAAAACGTATTCTGCATTATAATAAAACGGCAGATCAATCTTTCGCCCCATTTTGATTTTTTTCTCTAAATCTTTAGGCAAAACCAACGCCCCATACACTTCAGCGGAATTTAAAAAGCGTTTGGCTTCTAAAAGGCTAGTAACCTGGTGTTTGATTTGAAGCGCGCTTGTAGCGCCTAATTCAAACGCTACCTGATGGCTTGTCGTGGTCTTATCCAAATCCACCACCACGATAGGGAGCTGTCTTGGGATTTCTTGTTTAAAGATTTGCGTGCCTAAAACCCCTAAACAAAAAGGCAATATAAAACACACGATAAACAAGAACTTGTCTTGCAAAACCCATGCGCTCATCAATCTTAACAAGGCGATCCTTTAAGGCTTAATGGTAACTAACACGCTCATTCCTACCCTAAAATTTTCCAGCTTTTCTAAGGGTATGGCCTCCACTTCATAGCTTTTCATGTCGTAAGTGTTGGAATTATTCGTCGCTTTCCAGGTCGCAAAATCCCCCATCACGCTCAAGTATTTCACCCTAAATCTCGCGCTTTTTTTCAACGCCGGGATATAGCCTTCAAATTCCTTACCCACTTTAAAATCGCTCAAATACTTTTCAGGCACGCTGATTTTTAGCCAACTATCTTTTAAATCAATCATTAACACCACAGGAAAACCTTTAGGGCTAAGCTCGCCACCGCTTAAAAGCACATTGCTCACCTCCCCATCAATAGGGGCTGTCGCTTTGACATCTTTTAAGTAGGATTCCACTTCATTCACCTGCCCTAACGCCGCGCTCTCTTTGGCTTTAGCGGCAATCTTACTTTCAGAGCTTGCACCCCCTAAAGCCATTTTATACTTTTGATAAGCCGCGCTTTCGTTGTATTTGGTGCTTTCATAGGCCGCATAAGCTTCATCGCGCTTTTGCAAACTCGCCACGCCATTATCGTATAAATCTTGGACGCGCTTGTAAGTTTCTTTAGCTAAAGTCGCTTGAGATTTTGCCGCTTGCCAAATATCTCTAGCCGAATTAATTGTCTCATCTCTAGAGCCTCTTTTGACCTCATCGCTAAGCGCTTTAGCGGCTTTATGCCCGGCTTCGGCTTGAGCGAGCTTGGCTTCTAATTCAGGGCTAGAAATGCTAAAAACCAAATCGCCTTTTTTAATGCGATCGCCTTTTTTAACAAACACCTTTTCAATGCGCCCAGGGACTTTGGAGCTCACGCTGTATTCTCTGGCCTCCAAAAACCCTTGCAACACTTCAGCCTTAGGGCGATAAGCTAAATAAAAAAGCACGATTAGCCCTAACAATAAAGCCCCACCCCCTGTAAGAATCGCTTTATTTTTATCCAACATGCTATTTGACATGATTTTTTCCTTCAATAAACAAATTCATAAAATAAATCAATATGATCGCTCAACGCCATTAAATTCGCTAATGAAACAATGTATTTATAAGCCACGCTTTTTTGCTCCACAATAATAGAAGAAAGCGTGTTCCTTGCGTCAATGACTTGCGCGTTCGTGCTTAAGCCTTGTAAGAAAGCCTGCTCTTGGAGTTTTAAATTTTCCTTGGCTAATTCCACGCTAGAAAGCAAGCTTTTGTATTCTTTCAAATAAGAAAGCGTCTCTTTATAAGTCTTATTCACTAGCAATTCCATGTTTTTTTTAGCCTGAATTTGCTCGCTACTGGCTTGCAACTCGGCTAATTTGCTCGCTTGGTATTTTTGGATACGCCCTGTGGGGGAGAGTATGGGCATGCGCCCAGCCACGCCCACAAACCAATTAGGGATCATGTCTTCAAACACCGAATTGTTTTGTTTCATGAGATAAGAGCCAAAAAAATGCACTTGGGGCAAGAATTTAGCGATCTGTAATTTCGTGTTTTCTCTAGAAATTTGAACCTGGTTTTCTAAAGTTTTTAAAGCCGGGTAAGAATTGAGCGTGGAAGCAACAAAAAAGCTCAAATCGGGCAGATTTTTCTCGGTGTGGATCTCCAATTTGCTTGAAGGCGCTAGATCGTCCTTGCTAGATAAAATGGAATTGAACGAGAGTTGCGAAACTTCTAACACGTCTTTAGCCTTAACGCTAGCGATATGGGCCTTATCATAAGCCACTTGAGCGCCTAAGGTTTCTACCCTAGCGATTTGCCCTACTTTTTGCATTTTCAAAGCGTTTTGGAAATGCTTATAATGGCCTTTTTCCACCTCTTCTAAAGTTTCAGCCACTTCTGCGTTTAACACCATGCCATAATACACGCTCACAAGCTCTTGAAAAGTGGAAAGCTTTTTCAAGCGATACACTTCATTGGCGTCTTTTTGCATCAAATCCGCAATGCGCACCATCGTGAATCTTGCCCCACCCATATACAGGGGATAAATAATGCTCAAAGCCCCAATCACCACATTTTGCTTAGAAAACAATAAGGGGGCTTCTAAAGTGCTGCTCAAAGCCCCAAAGCCTTGCATCACCCCTTGCATGCCCGCTTGGATTTGAGGGGTTAATACTTGAGGGGGGATATTTTGCTGGATGTTTTGCAAGCCTTGATGGATCTGGTTGGTGGCTTTTTGCACGCCCGGTTGTTTTTGGCTGGCAAAATCCATTTTAATGGGGTTAGAAAGATACACGTAAAAAGCGCTCAAATCAATTTGAGGCAAAAAAGAAAGCTTAGCCGCTAATTTCATTTTACTCGCTCGCTTAATGGCGTATTCTTGCGCATGCAAGCCTTCATGGTTAGACAATACCCTAGCCCATGCGTTTTTTAAGGAGAGTTTTTGGGCGTTAGGGTGGTTCAAAGGTAGGCTGTCTTCAGCCAAATTCAAAGAAGAAGGCTCGGTTTGAGAGATCCCATCAACAGCGCTTAAAGAGCTATTAAATAATAAGCCCAATACAAAGAGGGTTGTTTTTTTCATGCTTCATTTTCTCCCTGATCTTGTTTAACCGCTTTTAAGCGTTTTATCCTAGCCCCATCCACGCTTAAGACTTCAAAAGAATACCCATGCGAAACGATTGTATCCCCCTCCATAGGCATGCGCTCTAACAAGCTAAAAACATAGCCCCCAAGCGTTACCTGCTCGCATTCTTTGTCAAATTGGATGTGAAGCACTTCTTCTACGCTCTCTAAATCCAGCATGCCTTCTAATTCAAACACGCCCTCTTCAAGCTTGTTCACGCCCTCTTGTTTTAAATCGTATTCGTCGCTAATCTCGCCCATGATCTCTTCAATAATGTCTTCCATAGTGAGCAGCCCAGCTGTGCCGCCGTATTCATCAATCACCAAAGCGGTATGGATTTGCTCTTTTTTCATTTTGATAAGGATTTGAGAAATGGAAGCGCTTTCAGGGACGATGATCATTTTCCTAACGATTTGCTTGAAATCATGCATTTTGGGGGTGAAAATAGAGCGAGAAAGCAAATCCCTAATATGCACCATGCCGATAATGTTATCCTTAGAACCCTTACAATAAGGGTAGCGCGTGAAGCGGCTTTTTAAAACAATGTCTATATTTTCTTCATAGCTGTTTTCTTCGTCCAAACACACCATGTCTTTTCGTGGGGTCATGATTTCTTTAGCGCTCGTGTCAGAAAAATCCACCGCGTTTTTAATGATTTCGCCCTCTACCGAATCAATAATGCCCTCTCTCAAACTCTCGCCCACAATGATTTTTAACTCTTCTTCAGAATGCGTGCCGTCATGCTCTTTAGGATTGATGCCCATCTTTTTCAAAAAAAAATGAGCGATCACATCAAACAAACGCACCACCGGATAAAACACCACCCAAAACACATGCAAAGGGCGCGCGGCAAAAAGGGTGGCTTTTTCAGATTTAGCGATCGCTAAAGATTTAGGCACAATCTCGCCCAGCACGACATGCAAAAAAGTGATGCTTAAAAACGCTATAACCACGCTCATTGAATGGATAAAAATAGGATTTTCTCTCAAATTCATAGACTCAAACAGCGCGGCTAACAATTTTGCAATAGCGGGCTCACCCACCCAGCCTAAAGCTAATGAAGAAAGGGTGATGCCTAACTGCGTAGCGCTCAAATAAGTGTCTAGTCTTTGACTCATCTTTAAAGCGAGTTTAGCGTTGGAATTACCGATTTTAACCAGCTCTTCTAAGCGGGTTTTACGCACTTTCACAAGGGCAAACTCTGAAAGCACAAAAAAAGCGTTCAACAGCACCAATAAAAAAGCAACCATCAACATCAAAATCGACTCAGACGGATCCAAATAAGCTCCTTGATTCCTCCCCATAACTTTAAACCTAAAACCTAACGATAAATATAAAATATATAAAATCTCAGAATTTTAACATAAAAGATTAAGCCTAACTTTAAAAATCAAGCCTTTAAAAACCCTAGAAATACTTTTCTATAAAACCAAGAGCCACAAACAGAAGCGCGCCTAAAAGTGCAGAAACCGGCACAGTTACCAACCAAGCGGTAACAATCTTTTTTAAAATGGAGCGTTTGATCACCTCTTCTTTATACACTTTTTTAAGCGACTTTTTTTCTTTCTTTTTCAATTCCAAAGCGATGGCGGTGTTTTTGCTTTTTTTCAAGCTCTCTAGCATGAGCGATTTTTCTTTCAAATTGGCTTTATCAAAGCGTTCTAAAAAACCTTCAATTTCTTCTAAATCTTCCCCAAAGTGTGCGGCTACAATGTTGTCTCTGATTCTGGCAAAACGCCTTCTTGATTGCTCTCTTAAGCGCTCTCTTAAAAAGCCCACCCCAAACACCGCGCCCACCACAATATGCGTAGAGCTTACGGGCAAGCCTAATTGAGAGGCTAAAAGCACGGTGATGACTGCAGAAAGTGCGATGCAAAAAGCTTGCATTTTGTCTAATTCTGTGATTTCTGACCCCACCGTTTTAATGAGCTTTGGCCCATACAAGCTCAAGCCTAAAGCGATCCCAGCTGCCCCCACTACCATAATCCACAACGGCACAGAGCTTAAAGTATTCCCCATAGGGCTATTTGCATCTTCTAAAGTTTGACTGATAGCCGCTAAAGGGCCTATAGCGTTAGCCACATCATTAGCCCCATGCGCAAAGCTTAAAAGCGCGGCGGCAAAAATCAAAGGGACATTGAAAAGCTCATTAATGCTTTCATGGCTATTTTCTAATTGCGGGGCTTTTTTTAACACAAATCTTTTAAAAAGGATAAAAATTAAAAGCGCAAGGATACAACCGCAAGCCAGCTGGATTTCAAAACCCACCGCATAGAGGCGTTTTAAAACCTTAACCATCAAATACCAGCTAAAGGCTAAGCTCATCAACGCTACCAAATAAGGCACGACCTTTAAAGCCGCGCTCTTTTTATCTTCTTTATAAGCGATAGTCTTTTTAATGAGCATTAAAAAAAACATGGCTATCAAAGCCCCCATTAAAGGCGAGATTACCCAACTAGCCACAATGCCTGATAAAAAATGCCAATTGACCGCTGCCATTCCAGCTGCTGCCATTCCAGCCCCCATAATCCCCCCCACTACGGAGTGTGAAGTGGAAACGGGAGCGCCTATTAAAGTCGCCACATGCAACCACAACGCCCCACTCAAAAGGCTAGCCAACATGACATTAATGAAAACATGCGCATCATTAATAAATTCAGGCGAAACGATACGGCCCTTAATCGTAGAAACCACTTCCCCCCCAGCAATGATCGCTCCAAGCATTTCGCAAATCGCAGCGATCAAAATCGCCCCACCCATGCTAATGGCTTTAGAGCCTACGGCAGGACCGACATTGTTAGACACATCGTTCGCGCCAATATTCATCGCCATATAGCCCCCAATCACGGCCGCAAAGATGAGCAACAATCCCTTAGAATTAGCCTGCCCAAAAATGAGAGCGAGCAAAGCAGCGCCAATGAGAAACAAAAGAGCGAGAGCGATCTTTAAAGTGTCTTTTTGGAGTTTTTTGGAAGCTTTTTCAAACTCTTTGATGTTTTTAATTTCCATACCGTCATCAAAACCTTATTCTAATAGTGGCTCTATTCTATCCAATTAGCCCTTGAGCCACTCTTAAAAAGCGTTGTTTGATAAAAATGGCTCATTATATGGTATCTTAAAGTAAAATTTTAAAAATAAGGTTTTAAAAAATGATAGAATTTAGCGATGAAGATTTGCAAAAACCGGTGCGTATTGTAATAGAAAAGATCCGCCCTTACTTGCTCAAAGATGGCGGTAATATTGAAGTGCTAGGGGTGAAAAGCATGAAAATTTATGTGGCTTTAGAGGGAGCGTGTAAGACTTGCTCTAGCAGTAAGATCACTTTAAAAAATGTCATTGAAAGGCAGCTTAAAATGGACATTCACCCCAATTTAGAAGTGGTGTGCTTAGAAAACGCTAAGGAGTTTGATAAGCTTTAAGGATTATAGGCATGCAAAAGTTTGATTATGAATTTAAAAAGCGCGCGTTGATTAAAGATGGCTTTTTAGCGTTCAAGCAAGCCCATTACGCTGAAGCGTTACGCCTTTTTTCTGAAGTTTTGTTTTTGGATAAAGACAACCAAAAAGCCAAAGTGGGGGCGTTATTAAGCGACATCGCTAAGGATTTCCCTAAAGAAGCCCATAGTTTTTATGAATTGTATCAAAGCCTGATCGCTATGCAAAAACGGAGTTTAAAAAACCAGGCTGAAGAGCAAATCATCAATTTGATCGCTTCTTTTGATGAGGGATTGAACCAAATGACTGAAAAGATTGACGCACAAATTTCTCAAAAAGGCGAGGAGTTGAATGGCATTTTGTATGCGGATTTCAAACGCTTGAGCTTGGAGCGCGGTTTTAAGGAGGCGTTTGAAGATTTGATGTTCAGCTCTAGGGTGATTTTTGACAATAAAGAGGATTTTTATGAATTTTTGAAAGAATTGAACCACTATGGCTATTATGAATTAGCAATCAATTACATTGAAAACATGCATGAAGATTCTTTTATTTACGATAAATTTTTGCGTTCTCTTTTAGAAGACGCCTTAAAATCCAATAAGGCTTAAAAAATGAAACTTAAAAAAACCCTAACTTATCGCAACCACACCTATTCTTTTTTAAGCGATAACACGAATGAAGTTTTAGAAAACCCTGAAGAAATTCTTTTTGTCAAAACGCCTTTAAATGAAAAATACTCTCCTTTAATTGCAGAAAAAAACCTAGCTATTTTAGATTCTAACGAGCTTAAAAACTACTTTGATTTTAAGATTAAAATTGTAGGGATTACTGGCACTAATGGTAAAACGACCACAGCGAGTTTGATGTATTCCTTGCTCTTAGATTTGAATAAAAAGACCGCTCTTTTAGGCACAAGAGGGTTTTTTATTAACGATGAACGCATCAAAGAAAAGGGCTTGACCACGCCCACTCTTTTAGAGCTTTATAGCGATTTAGAAGAAGCGATTCGTTTGGGGTGTGAATACTTTATCATGGAAGTGAGCTCCCATGCGATTGTCCAAAAGCGCATCGCTGGGCTTGATTTTGCTCTTAAAATCTTAACCAATATCACAAGCGATCATTTAGATTTCCATCAAAATATAGAAAATTACAGAGACGCTAAAAACAGCTTTTTTAAAGATGAGGGCTTGAAAGTGATCAACAGAGATGAAACAAACGCCCTTTTTAACCCCATTAACGCGCACACTTACGCGCTAGATAAAAAAGCGCATTTAAACGTTCAAGCCTTTTCGCTCAACCCCTTTATTAGCGCGTCTTTATGCTACCAACAAGATTTAAGAGATCCCAATCTTAAAGAAGTCGCCCTTATGCATTCCCCCCTTTTAGGGCGTTACAACCTTTATAATATTTTAGCGGGCGTTTTAGGGGTTAAATTACTCACTCAATTACCGCTAGAAGTAGTCGCGCCGTTATTAGAAAACTTTTATGGGGTGAAGGGGCGTTTGGAAATTGTGCATTCTAAACCTTTAGTGATCGTGGATTTTGCCCACACCACAGACGGCATGCAACAAGTCTTTGAAAGCTTTAAAAATCAAAAAATCACCGCTCTTTTTGGGGCAGGGGGCGATAGGGATAAAACCAAGCGCCCTGAAATGGGAGCAGTAGCGAGCTATTACGCGCATAAAATCATCTTAACTTCAGACAACCCCAGAAGCGAAAACGAAGAAGACATTATCAAGGATATTTTAAAAGGCATCAATGATTCTTCTAAAGTCATTGTAGAAAAAGACCGAAAAAAAGCCATTTTAAACGCTTTAGAAAATTTAAAAGACGATGAGGTGTTATTGATTTTAGGCAAGGGCGATGAAAACACTCAAATCTTTAAAGACAAAACGATTTTTTTTAGCGACCAAGAAGTCGTTAAAAGCTATTACCAACATTTAAAACAAGGATAAAACATGCAAGAATTCAGTTTGTGGTGCGATTTTATAGAAAGGGATTTTTTAGAAAACGACTTTTTAAAGCTCATCAATAAGGGGGCTATTTGCGGGGCGACGAGTAACCCTAGTTTGTTTTGTGAAGCGATCACAAAAAGCGCGTTTTATCAAGATGAAATCGCTAAACTCAAAGGCAAAAAAGCTAAAGAAATTTATGAAACTTTGGCGCTAAAGGATATTTTACAAGCTTCTAGTGCGTTAATGCCTTTGTATGAAAAAGACCCTAATAATGGCTACATTAGCCTAGAAATTGACCCCTTTTTAGAAGATGATGCCGTTAAAAGCATTGATGAAGCCAAGCGGCTATTCAAAACATTAAACCGCCCTAATGTGATGATTAAAGTCCCAGCGAGCGAAAGCGCTCTTGAAGTGATTAGCGCTTTAACTAAAGCCTCTATCCCCATTAATGTAACTTTAGTCTTTTCGCCTAAAATTGCCGGTGAAACCGCTCAAATCTTAGCCAAAGAAGCGCAAAAAAGAGCGGTCATTAGCGTGTTTGTCTCACGATTTGACAAAGAAATAGACCCTTTAGTGCCAAAAAATTTGCAAGCTCAAAGCGGGATTATCAACGCTACCGAGTGCTATTATCAAATCCATCAGCATACTAATACGCTAATAAGCACCCTTTTTGCATCCACGGGCGTTAAATCCAATTCTTTAGCTAAAGATTATTACATTAAAGCGCTGTGTTTTAAAAACTCTATCAATACAGCCCCCCTAGAGGCTTTAAACGCTTATTTGCTTGACCCAAACACCGAGTATCAAACCCCTTTAAAAATTACAGAAATTGAAGCGTTTAAAAAAGGATTAAAAGCACAAAACATTGATTTAGAAAACACCGCTCAAAAACTCCTTAAAGAAGGCTTGATAGCGTTCAAACAATCCTTTGAAAAGCTTTTAAGCAGTTTTTGATTTTTAAGGGTTTTTTGGATAAAATAAGCCCTTATTTTATTTTAAAGGATTGACATGTTAGAAGGCGTTATTAGAGAGAGTATTACTAAAGCTAACGCTAAAGCTTTAAAAAAAGATGGCTATCTAATCGCAAATATTTATGGAAAGGGTGTTGAAAATGTGAATGGCGCGTTCAAATTAAACCCTTTCATTAAATACCTTAAGGAAAAAAAGCATTTGATTTTCCCAGTGAAATTAGGGGATAAGACTTTTGAAGTCGTGGTTCAAGAATACCAAAAAAACCCTGTTACTAACGAGCTTATCCATGTGGATTTACTCGCTGTTACTAAGGGCGTGAAGTCTAAGTTTAAAGTCCCTGTTAAACACCAAGGCACTCCGGTGGGCTTGAAAAATAAAGGGATTTTAATGCTCTCTAAAAAGCGTATCAGCGTGGAATGCGCTCCAGAGCATTTGCCCGATCACTATTTAGTGGATGTGGCCCCTTTAGACGTGAATGAGTCTATTTTGGTGCGCGATTTAGAAAAACACGAGAATGTTAAGATTTTAGATCATGATTCTATCGCTGTGATCGGTGTGATTAAAGCGAAGTGATTTTTAGGTGATGACGCTTTTAGTGGGTTTAGGCAACCCTACTTTGCGTTACGCTCACACCAGACACAACGCTGGTTTTGATATTTTAGATTCGCTCGTTAGCGAATTGGATCTTTCTTTCGCTTTTTCTCCCAAACACAACGCTTGTTTATGCATTTATAAGGATTTTATCTTACTCAAGCCCCAAACTTACATGAATTTGAGCGGCGAGAGCGTTTTAAGCGCTAAAAATTTTTACAAAATTAAAGAGCTTTTAATTGTCCATGACGACTTGGATTTACCTTTAGGCGTTGTGAGGTTTAAAAAGGGTGGGGGGAATGGGGGGCATAATGGCTTAAAGTCCATTGATTTATTATGTTCAAATTCTTATTACCGCTTGAGGGTGGGGATTTCTAAAGGGATTGGCGTGATTGAGCATGTGCTTTCAAAATTCCACAAAAACGAAGAGCCTTTAAAAAACGCTGTGTTTGAACATGCCAAAAACGCCTTAAAATTTTTTATAGAAAGCCATGATTTTAACGCCATGCAAAATCGTTTCACGCTTAAAAAACCTTTAAAAATAGAAAGTTAAATGCGCTCTATCAAAAGTTTTAAGTTTGTATCGTGGTTTGAATAAGGGTTTAAAGTGCGTTTGTTTAGATTTGTGGGGTGGTATTATTTCAAATACTTTTTAATCGTGCTTTTGGCTTTGGAATTGTTTTTTGTAGGCATTGACAGCCTAAAATACGCCGATAAAATGCCCGATTCTGCGAACATGATTATCTTATTTTTCACCTATGACATCTTATTCGCCCTCAATTACACCTTGCCCATTTCCTTGCTTTTAGCGATGGTTTTATTTTATATCGCATTCATTAAATCCAACCAATACACCGCCCTGCTCTCCATTGGCTTTTCCAAATGCCAGATTTTAAGCCCTATTTTTTTGATTAGCTTATTTTTCACGGCTGTTTATGTGGGGTTGAACGCGACTCCTTTTGTGTATATGGAAGAAAAAACGCAAAATTTGATCTATAAAGACAATTCTTTGAGCGTCTCAGAGCATTTGTTAGTGAAATACAACGATGATTACGTGTATTTTGATAAGATTAATCCCTTATTGCAAAAAGCCCAAAACATCAAGGTTTTTCGCCTAAAAGATAAGACTTTGGAATCTTATGCTGAAGCTAAAGAAGCTTTTTTTGAAGACAAGTATTGGATTTTGCATGACACTACTATCTATGAGATGCCCTTAAGTTTTGAACTGGGCACAAACGCTTTAAGCACCACGCGTTTAGAAACCTTTAAAACGCTCAAAAATTTCCGCCCTAAAGTTTTGGACACCATTTATCAAAACAAGCCTGCGGTTTCTATCACAGACGCTCTTTTATCCTTGCATGCTTTAGTGCGCCAAAATGCGGACACGAAAAAAGTGCGCTCGTTTTTGTATGTGTTTGCGATTTTGCCCTTTTTTGTGCCGTTTTTAAGCGTTTTAATCGCTTATTTTTCGCCCAGTCTCGCCCGCTATGAAAACCTGGCTCTTTTAGGGCTAAAGTTTATCATTATCACGCTCGTTGTTTGGGGGCTATTCTTTGCTTTAGGGAAGTTCAGCATTTCAGGGATACTCATTCCTGAAATAGGCGTGCTATCGCCCTTTTTCGTATTCTTAGCCCTCAGTCTTTGGTATTTTAAAAAGCTTAATAAGAGATTGTGATTTTTAAATCTTATATGTTACTAAGTGGTTTTATTCTCTTAGTTTAAAGGTGGCTAGTGGAAAGATTTAATCTAAAAAACCGCCGGTATATCGGCTCAAAAACCAAGCTTATAGAGTGGGTATTTGGGAGTTTAAAATTAAATAATATCAAAAGCGTGTGCGATATTTTTGCCGGAAGTGGGGTAGTGGCTGGTCAATTTGCCACTATTCCTAACATTAAAAACATTATTATAAATGATATTTTATTTTCTAATGAAATCATTTATCATGCTTTTTTTAGGGGGCAAGACGCTGATTTTAAGATGCTTGAAGAGTTGAAAGAATATTATACTCAAGCTTTAAAGCTAGAAGAAAATTATTTTAGCCAACATTTTAGCGACAAATTTTTCAGCTATAAAGATTGCGTCAAAATCGGTAGCATTAGAGAGCATATAGAAAGCTTGAATTTAGATAAATTAAATAAAGATATTTTATTAACAAGCTTGATTTATTCAATGGATAAGATAGCTAACACGGTAGGGCATTATGAAGCTTATAGGAAAAAAGAGATTTTGCAAGATAGATTTATTTTTGAGCTTATTAGCCCTATAAAGCATGATAAAAATATCATGATAGAGAGAAAAAACGCTAACGAATTGGCTAAAACCTTAAAAATAGACTTAGTCTTTATTGACCCTCCATACAATTCAAGGCAATACAGCCGGTTTTATCATCTCTATGAAAACCTAGTGCAGTGGAAAAAACCCAAACTCTATGGAACAGCTTTAAAGCCATTATGCGAGAACATGAGCGAATATTGTCGCTCTAATGCCAAGAAAGAATTGAGCGATTTGATTGAAAAACTAGATTGTAAAAGGATTGCTTTAACTTATAATAATACCTATAATTCTAAGTCTAGCTCTTCGCAAAATAAAATAGGCTTTAAAGATTTAGTGGAAATTTTAAGCCGAAAAGGAAAATTAAGCGTTAAAGAAAAGGCTCATAGTTTTTTTAATTCAGGAAAAACTGATTTTAAAGAGCATAAAGAATTTTTATTTATAGTGGAAGTGAAACCTTGAAAAAAGGCATTCGTTCTCCCTTTTTCTATGTAGGGGATAAATATAAACTCATGCCACAACTCAATAAACTATTCCCAAATAACATTAATCAATTTATTGAGCCTTTTGTGGGTGGGGGTAGCGTGTTTTTAAACACTAAGGCTAAAAGATACTTAGCTAACGACATAGATACCAATATTATCAATTTACATAAAACTTTAAGCAAGTTCAATACTTGTGAGCTTTTTGATGAATTGTCTAAAATCATCATTCATTATGGCTTGTCTTTCTCTTTTAAGGGGATTACAGCCCCTGATGAATTAAAAAAACAATATATAAAAACTTACTACGCTAAATACAATAAATTAGCTTATGAAAAACTAAGGGCTGATTTTAACTCCAATCAAAACAACATGCTCTATTTGTATTTACTTTTAATTTATGGGTTTAATCACATGATTAGATTTAATTCTAAAGGGCTTTTTAATTTACCTGTAGGTAATGTAGATTTTAATGAAAATGTTTATAATGCCCTAAAAAACTACATAGATTTTATGCAACAAAACACC
>NZ_CBOM010000008.1:0-60564 GCF_000476275.1 Helicobacter pylori SA213A | reverse complement strand
CGCGCTTTATAACTTCATCAACGATAAAGCCACTAACTTTTTAGGCAAGAACAACAAGCTTTCTGTGGGGCTTTTTGGCGGTATTGCACTAGCCGGGACTTCATGGCTTAATTCTGAATATGTGAATTTAGCGACCGTGAATAATGTCTATAACGCTAAAATGAATGTGGCGAATTTCCAATTCTTATTCAACATGGGTGTGAGAATGAACCTCGCTAGACCTAAGAAAAAAGACAGCGATCATGCGGCTCAACATGGGATTGAACTAGGGCTTAAAATCCCCACCATCAACACCAATTACTATTCTTTCATGGGGGCTGAGCTTAAATACCGCAGACTCTATAGCGTGTATTTGAATTATGTGTTCGCTTACTGATGTTTAGCTCTTTATAGAACTCCTTTTTTAAGGGATTTCTTTTTTTAAACTCCCTTTTTGAAACTCCCTTTTTGAAACTCCCTTTTTTTGGGGGGGTTTGATGCAAAATCCTTTTTTTTGGGGGGTTTGATTTTTTTGAACCCTCTTTTTTAAAACCCTTTGTTTTGAACCCTCTTTCTTAAATTCTTTGTTTTTGAACTCTTTATTTTTTTGGGGGATTTTAATGAAAAATCTTTTTTAGCGTTTTTGACGATTTGGTTAGTGGAAAACTTGATACTAATTTAAGCGATAGTTTTTAAAAAGCGCTTCTTTTTGGGGGTTTTTAAGTTGAACTTTAAAAAGGGGAGAATGATTTCAAAGACTTCCTATCTTTTTAAGAAAATAAAATAAAACTTTAAGAAAATAAGTTTTACAATAAAATGAGAGCTAAAACACCCTTTTAAAAGCGTTTTAGCGTGTTTTCACCAAGATGGCTAAACCTTAAGCGCGTTCAGATTTTTGCTTTTCTCTATACTCTATGATCATGCTGTGGATTTCATCTTTTAATTTTAATTTTTGTTTTTTCATGTGGCTGACTTCAGCGTCGCTAGCGTTTTGTTGCTCAGCGGTTTTGATGTCATCATCAAGCTGGTTGTGTTTCTCAAAAATCTTATCAAAATGCGGATTATTCGCTTTTAACACGCTGATTTCGTCTCTAAATTCATGGAACATGGTTTTCTCCTTTAATTTTGGATGTTTAAAGTATAATAAACTATCTTTTTAAAAAAACAACTTAAAAGAGCTATAAAATAGCCTTAAAATGCGCGATAAAACAACAAAAAGGAATACCCATGGATATTCGCAACGAATTTTTACAATTTTTTCACAATAAGGGGCATGAGATTTATCCTAGCATGCCTTTAGTGCCTAATGACGCTACCTTGCTTTTTACCAATGCCGGCATGGTGCAATTTAAAGATATTTTTACCGGGATTGTACCACGCCCTAGCATTCCTAGAGCGGCAAGTTCGCAATTGTGCATGCGAGCGGGTGGCAAGCATAACGATTTGGAAAATGTCGGTTATACCGCAAGACACCACACGCTTTTTGAAATGCTAGGGAATTTCTCTTTTGGGGATTATTTCAAAGAAGAAGCGATTTTGTTTGCGTGGGAATTTGTAACCAAGAATTTAGGGTTTAAGCCTAAAGATTTATATATCAGCGTGCATGAAAAAGACGATGAAGCCGTTAAACTATGGGAAAAGTTTGTGCCTGTTGACAGGATTAAAAAAATGGGCGATAAAGATAATTTCTGGCAAATGGGCGATAGCGGGCCTTGCGGGCCTTGCAGTGAAATTTACATTGATCAGGGCGAAGAACACTTTAAGGGGAGCGAGGATTATTTTGGGGGCGAGGGCGATAGGTTTTTAGAAATTTGGAATTTGGTGTTCATGCAATACGAACGCTCTAATGATGGCGTTTTGTCCCCCTTGCCAAAGCCTAGCATTGATACGGGCATGGGGTTAGAAAGGGTGCAAGCGCTATTAGAGCATAAGCTCAATAATTTTGATTCTTCATTATTTGCGCCCCTAATGGGAGAAATCAGCGAGCTTACAGGTTTGGATTATGCGAGTGAGTTCCAGCCAAGTTTTAGGGTAGTGGCCGATCACGCAAGAGCGGTAGCGTTCTTGCTCGCTCAAGGGGTGCATTTCAATAAGGAAGGCCGTGGCTATGTTCTAAGGCGCATTTTAAGGCGGGCCTTAAGGCATGGGTATTTAATGGGCTTGAAAGAAGCGTTTTTATACAAAGTCGTGGGCGTGGTGTGCGAGCAATTTTCTAACACGCATGCGTATTTGAAAGAGTCTAAAGAAATGGTGATGAAAGAATGCTTTGAAGAAGAAGAGCGCTTTTTAGAGACTTTGGAATCGGGCATGGAATTGTTTAACTTGTCTTTAAAGCATTTGAATGAAAATAAAATCTTTGATGGCAAGATCGCTTTCAAGCTTTATGACACTTTTGGTTTTCCTTTGGATTTAACGAACGACATGCTAAGAAGTCATGGGGCGTGCGTGGATATGCAAGGCTTTGAAAATTGCATGCAAGAGCAAGTGAAACGCTCTAAAGCTTCATGGAAAGGCAAACAAAATAACGCTGATTTTAGCGCTATTTTAAACGCTTATGCGCCTAATGAATTTGTGGGGTATGAAACGACAGAATGTTCTGCTAAAGCCTTAGGGTTTTTTGATAGCGATTTTAAAGAAATAACCGATGCAAATCCTAACCAAGAAGTCTGGGTGTTGCTAGAAGAAACCCCTTTTTATGCAGAAGGTGGGGGGGCTATAGGCGATAGTGGAGTGCTTTTTAAAGACAATGAAGAAGCGGCTATAGTGCTAGATACAAAAAACTTTTTTGGGCTTAATTTTTCGCTCCTTGAAATCAAAAAAGCGCTAAAAAAAGGCGATCAAACGATCGCGCAAGTGAGCGATGAGCGTTTAGAAATCGCCAAACACCATAGCGCGACGCATTTATTGCAGAGCGCTTTAAGAGAAGTTTTAGGCTCGCATGTGAGTCAAGCAGGGAGTTTAGTGGAATCCAAACGATTGCGCTTTGATTTCTCGCATGCTAAAGCGCTCAATGATGAAGAGTTAGAAAAAGTAGAAGATTTGGTTAATGCTCAAATTTTCAAGCATTTAAAAAGCCAGGTGGAGCATATGCCTTTAAATCAGGCTAAAGATAAGGGAGCGTTAGCGTTATTTAATGAAAAATACGCTGAAAATGTGCGGGTGGTGAGCTTTAAGGAAGCGTCCATTGAATTGTGTGGGGGCATTCATGTGGAAAATACCGGGCTTATTGGGGGGTTTAGGATTGTAAAAGAAAGCGGGGTGAGTAGTGGGGTCAGACGCATTGAAGCGGTGTGCGGGAAAGCCTTTTACCAACTGGCTAAAGAAGAAAATAAAGAGCTTAAAAACGCTAAGACTTTATTGAAAAATAACGATGTGATCGCCGGCATCAACAAGCTTAAAGAGAGCGTGAAAAACAGTCAAAAAGCCCCCGTTTCTATGGATTTACCGGTTGAAAAAATCCATGGCGTGGATTTGGTGGTTGGCGTCGTGGAGCAAGGCGACATTAAAGAAATGATTGACCGGTTGAAAAGTAAGCATGAAAGATTGCTCGCTATGGTGTTTAAAAAAGAAAATGAGCGAATCACTCTCGCATGCGGGGTGAAAAACGCGCCCATAAAAGCGAATGTGTGGGCTAATGAAGTGGCACAAATTTTAGGGGGCAAAGGGGGCGGGAGAGGTGATTTTGCGAGTGCTGGAGGCAAGGATATTGAAAATTTGCAAGCCGCGCTCAATTTAGCGAAAAATACCGCTCTTAAAGCTTTAGAGGGATAGCGTGGAGCTTATTTTAGGCTCTCAATCCAGCGCTAGGGCGAATCTTTTAAAAGAGCATGGGATTAAGTTTGAACAAAAAGCGCTCTATTTTGATGAAGAAAGCCTAAAAACCACAGATCCTAGGGAGTTTGTCTATTTGGCGTGCAAGGGGAAATTAGAAAAAGCTAAAGAGTTACTTGCGAATAATTGCGTTATCGTGGTGGCTGATAGCGTGGTGAGCGTGGGTAATCGCATGCAACGAAAAGCTAAAAACAAGCAAGAAGCCCTTGAATTTTTAAAACTCCAAAATGGTCATGAAATAGAGGTTTTAACCTGCTCTGCATTGATTTCTCCTGTTTTGGAATGGCTGGATTTATCGGTTTTTAGAGCGCGTTTAAAGGCGTTTGATCCTAGCGAGATAGAAAAATATTTAGAGAGCGGATTGTGGCAAGAAAGCGCGGGCTGTGTGCGGTTAGAAGACTTTCATAAGCCCTATATTAAAAGCTCAAGCAAGAATTTAAGCGTGGGGTTGGGGCTGAATGTGGAAGGCTTGTTAGGGGCGCTAAAATTAGGGGCTGAAATTGTGTCGTTATAAACGCTATTGTTTTATAAACATTAAAACACTATCCACTGACTGATAAATCCCCTTGACAAACAAAAAAAAACGATATAATACAACATTTGATGTTTAAGGAGTTGTCATGGGGTCTTGGTCTCGTATTCTTTTATCAATCTTGGTGGTGGTTTTGGGATTAGTGCTTACTACCATGCTCATAAATTGGCATGTTTAGCGGGAATGATCTATTGTGGCTATGGCATTATTACAGATTTTAGCGTTCTATCATCTACAATGTGGTGGTTGGTCTTTATCAAAAATAACATGGTTTTGCATAGGTTATATCGCTTTATGGGGGCTTACGCTTATTAGGAGTTTTTTTACATGTTCTACAATAGAAGACTATTCGTAAAAATTGATTGAAAAAATCAAAATAGGGGAAAAACCAGAACCTTTAAAAACAGGTTCTAGCAAAAATATAAAGTTAGGGATTATTTCCCAAAACGCCCACCGGTGGTAGGGTAGCCATAAATAGAGCCATCTTTGATTTTCATGTGATCTTCCCAAGGCAATTTGTATTTACCAGCGGCTAAGTCTTTGATGTAGGTTAAGCCTGCATCATGTTCTCCGCCCGGTTTAGCCACATACCCTCTATGGCCTAGGTTGTAAATGTTGTTTTCTAAGCCCCAGCTTAAGCGAGCGTTGTCAGCCATTTTAGGATAGATTTCCCCAGTTACAATCTCCCAAGGGTTGCGGTGCCCTTGAACAAGAGTCGTGCCATCAAAGTTACAGATTTGTCCCTCACCAAAGTAGTAAAAGACATTATCATAGCCGGCTAAATTCACGCTCACGGTATACATCAAATTGTGCCATGCGTTGGAGCGGTTGGTCAAAATCCATTGATCATTGACTTGAGTGCTATAGCCTGAAATGCGGATATACACATTGCACCCTTTATAGGCTGCTTCTCTAGCAAGTTCTGGAATCATGCCGTCATGGCAAATGCACACGGCTAATTTTGATCCGCCCGGACCCTCGCACACAGGCATTCCTAAATCCCCAGGATACCATGGTTCAATGGGATTCCATGGGAATAGCTTGCGGTATTTTAGAATGATTTTACCTTGCGGATCAATGATAATGGCGGTGTTGTAGGGGTTTTTGTTAGAATCAGGATTGCGTTCCATGATTGAAAAAACACCATAAACTTTCGCCTCTTTACACGCTTGAGCGTATAACTCTGTCTCTTTACCCGGGACATCTAATAAAAACTCTTCGCTAAGCCACTTAGCGGTATTCAAACCTTGCGTGCTATATTCAGGGAAAATGATAAGTTCCACTCCCGGATACCCCGCTTTAGTCGCATGCAAGGTTCTAATAATGCTTTCAATATTGTGATCAATATCCTTACGGCTATTGACAATTGGCACAGGAAACTGAATGGCTGCCACTAAAAACCCTTCAATAGGTTTGCCCATACTACCGATACTTCCCATAATAACTCCTTCTAAAAGTTTTGTCGCAATAACAATAACAATTATTGCGAGAGAATACTATTGCAAGAGAACTAATTTAGAGTAAATGCGAGATTTTTTGATAAAAAGATTCAAATCTATTTTTAAAGCACTTTTCAACCTCTATGGGTGCTGCTTTAAAAACCCCTAAAAGCCCTTTAACAATTCCACAAATTCTTTAAAAATATAGTGGCTCTCTTTGGGGCCGGGGCTGCTTTCTGGGTGGTGCTGGACAGAAATAATGGGAGCGTTTTTATAGCACACGCCCTCAATGGTGTTGTCAAAAAGATTGCGGTGCGTGATAATAGCGATTTCTTCAATGTCTTCAGGGACGCAATAGTTGTGGTTTTGCGCGGTGATTTCAACAGCGTTTGTTTTTAGGTTTTTAACGGGGTGGTTGCTCCCATGATGGCCAAATTTGAGCTTGTAAGTAGGGTAGCCTTGTGCGATAGAGAGCAATTGATGCCCTAAGCAAATGCCAAACATGGGGATTTTAGCGTTAATGAGTTGTTTGATTTCTTTAATTTCTTGCTGCAAGCTTAAAGGATCGCCCGGCCCGTTAGAGAGGAAAATCCCGCTAATTTCTTTTTTTTCATAGGCTTTAATCAGCTCGTTAGCTTTAGTGTGGTGCGGGTAAATAAGGGCTTTTAACCCCACATTTTGAAGCTCGTTTAAGATATTGCCCTTAGCCCCAAAGTCTAACACGGCGATAATTTTATGAGAGGTTTTTTCATCAAAAGGCTTGTAATCTAGGGTTTTGAAATCAAAAATCGCGCGTTGGTGCGTGGTGATTTTTGGCGTAGAAACGCTAGACACTAGGGGGGAGTGAGAAATTCTAGGGGCGTTTTTTAAAATTTCTTCAAGCTTGTTTTTGTCATGCTCTATCGTGGAAGCGACCATCATCAAGCACCCATGATGGCGTAAGGTTTTGATCAAACTCCTGGTATCAACGCCACAAATCCCTAAAACGCCACGCTCTTTCAAATAAGCGCTCAAGCTAAAATCCGCCCTTGAATTAGAAAAAAATTCGTTGTAATGGCGCGCTAAAACCCCTGCGCATGAAAAAAGGGATTCATCATCTTTAAAATTAGCGCCCACAACCCCAATTTCAGGCATGCTAAAAACCACAAATTGCCCCTTATAGCTAGGGTCGCTAATGACTTCTTGATAGCCGCTCATAGAAGTGTTAAAAACAAGCTCGCCCGCTTGCGTGCCACTAGCCCCAAAACTTTGCGCTTTTAAAAAAAGCCCGTTTTCTAAATAGAGAGAGACCATTATAAAAAGCCTTTGCGCCTTAATTCTTCTTCATAGAGCCTTTCAAACACCAACTCGTATTCATCGCTCCCTACGGGCAGTTTGCGTTTGTAATGCTTGATTTTTTCATGCACTTCATTTTCAATGCTTTCATACGCTTTAGAATAGGTGTCAATGGATTTGTAAATCAAGTTTCTTATCAAATTCTCTGACACGCTAAACATGATCAAATCCTCATCTAAGATTTTATTCAAAATCTGGTGCGACAAATCGTTGCACCTTTCTTCCCAAAACAAATGGAAGCCCTCTTTTTGAGCGATCTGTCTTTTAATCATCCAAAAAAGCTGCCTTTCATCCATCCGCATGAATTCTATCTCATCGGTGTTTTCTTCTAAAAGCTCTCTGGCTTGCTCATCTATGGCGTTTTCTTTTTTAACGCTTTTTTCCAGAATTTCTTCTATCAATTCGCACAACAATTCCCTAGGGGCTTTTAATTCTAATAGTTTTGAATGGATAAAGTCGTTGGCAATCTTATGGCTTATATGGTTTATATGGGTTAGTTTGAGTCTCATGATTTTTCTCGCATATTTTATTTATTTTTAGAGTGTATTTTATCACTCTTTAGATAAAATGCTTTTTAAAGAATGGGTTAATGGCGCACCAAACTATAGGATTGTAGAATTTTATCAGCGTAGATGATTTTAATATCCGGGCGTTTTTTAGAAATTTTAGTGTTAATCAGTCTTAACCTCCCCCCCTCTTTAATACCATAAAATTGAAGCCTTAAAGCGAGTTGTTTATTGTTAGTGCGGATTTGATGAATGCCCCTTAATTGCAAGGCTATAGCGACTTCTTTGGCTAAGAAATGCCGGTTTAATAATTTTTCATTAGCGCCAGAAATTTTACTCCCCCATAAAAAAAGCGTTTCAGTGAGCATTAAAAGATACAAACTAAAAACGCGCAAATAATACTGCCCCCTAAATTCCTTTAAACGCACCCTAAGGCTATTTAAAACGCTTTTAACAAACAAAGGCAAACCGATTAACGCTAAGGGGGCGAAAGTTTTTAAATCTATCTCTTGACGCATGCTCAAAAGCAAAGGGAAAAGCCAACCGCTCGCGCTCATAAAGGCTAGTAACGATGGCTTTTTATCAAAAAGGGCTTTGTAGAGCGTATAAGGGTAGTAGAGGAAGAATAAGGGCGAATATAAAAGCATGAGTTCTAAGCATGTGTCTATAAAATACCCACTAGGCAAGCCCTTATTGAAACTCCCGCTAAAAAGAGCAATATTCACGCCCAAACCCACCAAAATAAAGATCGCGCTCTTAAAATAGCGTCTTCTTAAGGCGTAGGCAAAAACCCCTAGTAAAAGCGGGATGAACGCGCCGTCTAAAAATGCACAAGCGCTGAGGGTTAAATAAGGGATTTTTTGGGTTTTGATATACAAATAGCTAACCAAAAGCCCAAGGCTTAACACCAGCACGCTTTTAGCCAATAAAATCGCAAAGAGATTCACCCCAGGCAATAAAGCGTAAGTCAATACCACATAAAGGGCGTCTTTAGGCTTTTTTAAAATCTTTCGCCCTATCAAATAAAATAAAAACATGTTAATGAGATGAGCGATCAAAAAAGGCAATCTTAAAGCCAAATCGTTTTGGCCTAAAATGGCGGCGCTTTTTTGAGCGATTTGAACAAACCATGCGCTGCTATAAAAAAAATCCTTCGCTTCATTGTAGCTGATAGAAATTTCTTCACTCATCAACAGCCCCAAAGCCAGGACTAAAAAAACCATGATGATAAAGACTAAATCGCTTAAATCAAAGCTTCTTGTTTTTTTCTCTGGATAAATAAAATAGCGGAAATATAACAGAGTGCTTTGTAAGGGGCTTAGTTGCATGGCTTAAATTTTTTTAATTCTTTTAAAAGAGCGGGCAAGGCAATGAGTAGGCCTGAACATAAAATCAAAGCCACCCCTAAAGAGCTTTTAAGATCCAAAAATGTATCGCCCAAATACAGCCCAAACAACAGCCCCCAAACAATGCGGGTGTATTCAATGGGGGCAATGATCCCAGCAGGAGCGTTCATGTAAGCATAGGTTAAGAAATACTGCCCTAAAGTCCCGCTAATCCCTATTAAAGAAATCCACAAAATGTCTTCTTTTCTAGGGATATGAATGCCTGTGGATAAAAAAGGAATATCAATGAACATGCCTATTAATCCAAGAAGGCTCATGCCAAAGGCGAACGCTAAAATCACGGCTTGCTTGTCATAATATTCCCTCAAATCCCTTAAAGTGATATACGCTAAAGACACAAAAATCCCGCTCAATATGCCCATAAGGATTTCAACCGGCCCCACATTTTCCACGCTAGGATCGGAGATCAACACCACCCCCACTAGCCCGATGCATGCAGAAATTAACGCGCTTCTTTTGAGTTTTTCTTTCAAAAGCAAAGGGGAAAGAAGCACCGTATAAATCGGTGCGCATTGCGAAAAGGCCGTCGCTGTAGCGAGCGAAATTTTTTCAATATTATAAAAAAACGCTAGCATGGCTAAGCCCCCCACAACGACCCTAAAAGCGAGCTTTTTAAAACCGCCTTGTTTGTAACTCTTCAAGCGGTAGGGTTTGAAAGGATAAACAAGTAAGAGTAAAAGCGTCATGGTAATGGAGCGGTAAAACACGTTTTCCATAGGGGAAAAATAATCCGCTGTGATTTTAACAAACGCGCTCATGATCCCAAAGCAAAAATTCGCCAAGAGTATCATTGAAACGCCAAATAAAATGGTATTACGCATGCCCTTTACCCATAAAGATTTTAGGGTAGTTTAACCTAAAATCTCTAATTAAGTCTTAAAGTTTTTAAGCTCTAAAAGCATAAAAGTTGCATTGATTGGTAAAATCATGTTATAACAATGTTCTAGGAGTTTTACCTTTTGTTTTGTCTAGAATGATTCTAGAAGCTTCAGCATTTCAAGCTCCTTATAGAAATATGAAAACATAAAAACACGAATCCTTTTTGAAAATAAACTCCTAGACCCTTTTTAAAGGGTTTGAACGCCATCACTTAGAAAACTCTTTTAAGATTTTCAAGTCCCTTGTTTTGTTAAAAACCCATGCCATAAGATCTCATCTCATTAGGGAATGGATTTTGCTTAACATTAGCGTAAAATTCAATTATAGGAAATTCGCATGGCTGTTTCTTCTATCAATCTGTTTGATTCTAATCTCTATGGGCTTTTAAACGCTAAAAGCACTCCTAAAGAAGACCTGGCTCCTGTTGAAAACACAGAAAAAATAGAGCGAGAAAAAAAGGACGCTCCAACAGAAAACCTCCCCTTTAACCCTGACAAGCGAGAGACTTACGGCTTTTTGGTTTTAGAATTGATGAGCGATAGAGAGTATGAGGCTTTTTTAAGAGCTACGGCCGGAATGGATGAGAGTCAGAAACGCTTGGCCGCTCAGTCGCTCTATAGTTTGACGGATTTTTATAACGGGAAATTCTCTAAAGAAGTGGAAAACGCCCCCAAACAACCGATAAATGGCTTGCACAAAAAAGCCCTACAAACCTTTAACGCTACCAACCATAACGCTTTTTTGCAACGCTACCAGAACGCTTATAACAACCCTTCAACGATGGATGTTACCCTTTAAAATGGGGTTAGGGTTGAGGCGCTTTTTTTAATCCGTTTCTTCCAAACTCTTAAACACCTTGATGAGATCGATATGCTCATCAATGTCATGCGCTCTTAAAATACTCGCTCCATTTTGCAGCGCCATTAAATGCAAACTCAAAGTGCCAGCGAGCCGGTCTTGAACTTCACGCCCGGTGATAAGCCCGATCGTGTTTTTACGACTCGCTCCCACCAATAAGGGTTTTTTGAATTTGAGAAAGTGGCTTAAATGCTTGATTAAGGCTAAATTATGCTCTTTTAATTTAGCGAATCCAAACCCTATATCTAAAATAATATCTTGTAACGCGTATTTTTCTAAAACCTCTAATTTTTCCTTAAAAAAGCGATCCATTTCATCAAACAGATTGTGGTAAAAAACATTTTCTTGCATGTCTTTGGGGGTTTTTTGAGCGTGCATTAAAATGCAAGTGGGCTTGTAATCTCGTGCGACTTCTAGCATTTCAATGCTATTAAAACCGCTCACATCATTAAGGATAGAAAAACAATGCTCCAAAGCCATTTTAGCGGTTTGGGCATGGTAGGTGTCTATGCTGAATTTAGCGTATTGGTAGAGTTTTTGGGATTTGATCTCTAGTAAAATTTCTTTTAAGCGCTCTTGCTCTATTCTTGGATCAATGATTTCACTCTCTGGCCTTGAACTAGCCGCACCTATATCAATGAGCGTGATACCTTTTTCTAACAATTGATAGATTTCTTCAAGCGCTTTTTTACTATCAAACCGGCTCTTTTCATAGAAGCTATCCGGAGTCAGGTTTAAAACCGCCATGATCTGCGGGGCGTTAGGTTTTTTGGCTTTGAGGTGGCTTTTTAATTCTTGCGCTAAATGTTTAAGCCCAAAGGGTTGGGAATGGCACTTAACAATAAGGCGTTCTAATTGCTTAGCGCTCGCAATCAACACCCCATCATAAAAAGGCTCTTTAGCTAAAATACAATCTCTTGGCGTGGCAAAATCGCCCCCAACGCTTATGGCCTCTTGCTTTAAAATGAGCGTTGCGCTTAAGGGCAGATGCTGGATTTCAAAAACAAAGCTAACGCCTTTTTGATGCATACGATCTTGTGCGATCTTTTCTGGGCCTATTTTTTGTAAAGCGCTTTTGAGCGCATCAGGGTTAAGGCGTTTTACAATCATGGCGTTTTCTTTTTGGATAAAAGGCTTAAAAGCAGGGGTAAAAGATTATAGCTGAGCTTGTAATAAGAGCTGTTAGCCTTGATCGCTAAATCAAAAGCTTGCAATTCTTGCTCGTTTAAGGGGATCTTATGCCTGTTAACGCTCTCTAACAAGCTTTCAATTTTTTCCCTCTGATTTTCTCTGGAATCAAAATTTTCTTTGTCTAAATTTTTTAAAAACGCATAAATATCTTTCAAATCCAGCTTGGATAAATCCAAATCTAAAGGTTTTAGGGGGATTTTTTGGCGCTTGTCTTCTTTGATCAGGCGGGATTTAATGGTGGCTAAAACATGGTTTGGGCTTTTAGCGAACATGATAAAACAAACATTATTTGGGGGTTCTTCTAAGATTTTTAAAAGTGCGTTTTGGGCTTCTATGCCATAGCTAGGAGCGGCGATTAAAAAGGCGTTTAATTCGCTGTGTTTTAAGTGCGCCTTTGAAATAACTTCTTTAGCATGCTCTATTTTAAAATCCTTGTTGAAAGTTTTGATCACCTTTTTGTCTTTTTCAATGATCTCGGTGTAGAATTTAATGTGGCGCTCAAAAAGGCTTGCAGCCTCTTCTAGGCTCTCTTCAAGATTGTCCGTATAAATAAGGCGGTTGGAGTTTTTCACAGAGTAACCTTATTGTATAGCACGCTAAAAAGCGCGTTTTCAAAGAGTTTGAAGAGTTGCAATAATTTATAATCTAGCAAGCTATCATGCTCTTTTAAAAGCAAGCAATCTTCTTTAAGCTCTTCAAAAAGCCATAAAAAACTAGGGATTTTACTCAATAGTAAGGTTTTTAAGCCTTCATTTTCAACCCTCCCAACATGCCAAAACATGGGGTTTTGATAAGTCATCTCTATGGTGGCTAGAGAGAGATTCGCATCGTTTTTGGGGTAGAAAGAAGAAGCGTTAAAATCAATGACGGACAATAAGGGGCGCTCTTTTAAATCTTTAGGGTTTAAGTTAGAAAGAATGTAGTTTAAAAACCAGCGCCTAGAAGAATCCGTGCTCACTAACAGCGATCCGCCATTAAGCACATGCGAGATGGTTTGCGCGATGAGTTTGGCATAGCTTGATCGCTCTAATTCCAGCCACCCGCTTTGCTGGGCGATAAATTCCCCTTGATCGCGCACAAATTCCTTGATCCAGTCGTAGAAATTTTTCATTGATCCAATTGATACACCGCATGCAAAGTTCTAACCGCTAATTCAGCGTATTTAATGTCAATCAAAACCGAAATTTTAATCTCGCTTGTAGAAATCATCATGATATTGATATTGTCTTTGGCTAGGGCTTTAAAAGCGATGCTCGCTACCCCAGAATGCGACTTCATGCCCACGCCCACTATGGAAACTTTAGCGATATTTTCATCATAATCAATGGAATCCATTTGCGCTAAAAAAGGCTTTAAGGCTTGCTTGGTTTCTTCTATTTGGGTTTTAACGATCGTAAAATCCAAATCGGTTTTGCCGTCTCTGCCGATCGTTTGGACGATCATATCCACATTAATGCGATACTCCGCTAAAGCGCCAAAGATTTCAGCGGCAATGCCAGGCCGATCTTCCACGCCCTCCATGCTCACACGAGCCTGATTCTTATCCAATGCGATCCCACTCACTATAGGGGTTTCCATGCGTTCTCCTTTAAAGTCTTTTTCAGCCACAATGAGCGTGCCTTCGCTATGGTTAAACGAATTGCGAGTCACTAACTTCACGCTGAGTTTTTTGGCCAACTCTACCGAGCGGTTTAACAACACTTTAGCCCCCATAGAAGCTAATTCAAGCATTTCATCATAGCTGATTTGCGCGATTTTTTGAGCCTTTTCTTCAATGCGCGGATCGGTGGTATAAACGCCATCCACATCCGTATAGATTTCGCACAGATCCGCTTTTAAAGCCCCGGCCAAAGCGACCGCGCTCAAATCGCTCCCCCCACGCCCTAAAGTCGTTGTTTCACCTTGAATATCAGCACCTTGAAACCCAGCGATCACCACAATGTAGTTTTTTTCTAAAAGCTCTGTGATGCGTTTAGTGTCAATGGATTGGATCACGGCGTTTTGAAAATGCGAACTGGTTAAAATGCCCGCTTCTTTCCCGCTCAAGGAAATGGCTCTATGCCCATACCTCTCTAACGCCATGCTTAAAGCCGCGCTTGAAATCCATTCCCCTGTGCTGACAATCCTGTCCATTTCTCGCTTGTTAGGGTTATGGCTAAAATTCTTGCCAAATTCTAAAAGCCTATCCGTTTCGCCACTCATCGCTGAAACCACCACCACCACCTGATGCCCTAATTTAACGCTTTCTAAAACCCTTTGAGCGACATTGTGGATCCTTTCTATGCTGCCCATGCTCGTGCCGCCGTATTTTTGAACGATTAACACCCTATAAATACCCTTCTCTTTTGAAATAAGCGATGACTTGGCGGTACACTTGGCGTTTGAAAGGAACGATTTTTTTAAGCAAATCCTTAAGATGGATGAATTGATAAGCCCTAAATTCTGGCGTGTGTTTGTTCAAATCAATGTTGTTCGCATGCTTTAGGCGCACTAAAAAATAGCGTTGCTTTTGCCCGTCAAACGCATAGAATTTATGCTCCATATTGCTTGGGAAATCATAGGCGATCCATCTGGGGTATTGTGCTAAAATCTCTATTTCATTCGTGCCAATTTCTTCTAATAATTCCCTATGGAGTGCTTCTAATGGGGTTTCGCTCTCATCAATGCCCCCTTGGGGGAATTGCCACGCTCCTTCAATATCTACGCGCTCGGCGATAAAAACTTCGCATGTATTAGGGTAGTCTGGCGACATGATAATGGCCGCAACGTTAGGACGATATTTTTTATGTAGCATAGGTCTTTATTTTAGCTCTTTCTTGTTTGATTAAGATTAATATTATAGTGTATGCTGGCTTTAAGTAGGGTTAAGAATGCCATTAAAATCAAAAATTAAGGAAAAAGGGCTTGAAACTCATTTTAATAGCGCCCAAATAGCACTATTAAAACTGAGAGGGTTTATTTGAGAGTGGGGATGTATTTGGCTAAAGCTTTGATGTCTTCATCGCTTAATTTTTTAGCTTGTGCGGTCATGACAGGATTTTTGTTGGCACCGCTTTTAAAATCCATAAGCTCTTTTTCAATTTCCGCTTCAGTCATCATGTTGACGATTTTGCTTTTGCCTAAAGCTTTCTTTTCAAACTTAACCCCATGGCAAGCGGCACAACTTTTTGCAAGGGCTTTAACATCGGTTGCCATTAAAATGTTTGCGAACGCCAAAACGCCTAAAGCCATAATAACCTTTTTCATCGTTTATCTCCTCTACTTATCAAAATGATCTTAAAATGATACAATTACAAGTTTAAGTTTTGCTTAAAAATGAAGTGAAAATGAGAGAAATAAATATGATTTTATACATTCATATCCCCTTTTGTGAAAATAAATGCGGTTATTGCGCTTTCAATTCCTATGAAAATAAGCATGGGTTAAAAGAAGAATACACTCAAGCGTTGTGCCTGGATTTAAAGCATGCGTTAAGTCAAACTGATGAACCAATTGAAAGCGTTTTTATTGGCGGCGGCACGCCCAACACTTTGAGCGTGAAAGCTTTTGAAAGGATTTTTGAAAGCATTCATCAACATGCACACTTGAGCTCAGATTGTGAGATCACCACTGAAGCTAACCCCGAACTCATTTCTAAAGCTTGGTGTCAAGGCTTAAAAGATTTAGGGATCAACCGCTTGAGTTTAGGGGTGCAAAGTTTTAGGGAAGATAAATTGTTGTTTTTAGAGCGCCAACATTCTAAAAATATCGCCCCCGTGATAGAAACTATTTTAAAAAGCGGGATTGAAAATGTCAGCATTGATTTGATTTATAACACCCCATTAGATAATGAAAACTCTTTAAAAGAAGAACTAAAACTCGCTAAAGAACTCCCTATCAACCACTTGAGCGCTTACGCTTTGAGCGTTGAAAAAAACACGAATTTAGAAAAAAACGCCAAAAAACCCTCAAGCGTGGATTTTGACAATGTGGTAAAAGAGGCTTTAGAGGGCTTTTCTTTCAAGCAATACGAAGTGTCTAATTACGCTAGAAATTATCAAGTCAAGCATAATTTAGCTTACTGGGGGGCTAAAGATTATTTAGGGTGTGGGGCTGGGGCTGTAGGTTGCGTGGCGAATGAGCGTTTTTTTGCAAAAAAACTCATAGAAAACTACATTAAAGACCCCCTAAAACGCCAAGTTGAGACGCTTAATAAACAAGACAAGCGCTTAGAAAAGCTGTTTTTAGGCTTAAGGTGCGTGCTAGGGGTTGAGCTTAGTTTGTTAGATGGAAATAAAGTAAAGTTTTTGATTGAAGAAAATAAGGCTTTCATTAAAAATAACCGCTTGGTAGCGAGCGATTTTTTCATGGCCGATGAAATGGCTTTGTGGCTGTTGTAAGGCTCTGCTTTAATTAAGCGTTAATGAAACGCCAAAAAGCGTTTTTTAGTTAATGCCTACAAAATTTTTAGCCAAAAACCAACCAATAGCCACCCCAATAAGCCCTAAAAGGTTAGTGCCTAAGACATAAGAAATGGCTTCAAGGTATTGGGATTTTTGCAAGAGTTTTAAAGTGTCTAACCCATAAGAAGAAAAGGTCGTAAAACCCCCTAAAACCCCGGTGACAAAGAAAATCCCAAAATCATCACCAAAAACTTTTTTAACAGCCAAATGCCCCATAAAGCCGATGACAAAACACCCTATGAGATTCACGCTAAAAGTCCCTAAAGGGAAACTTTCAAACATTAAAAATTTGCTAGGCATCATTTTGCCCACAAAATATCTCAATGAACTCCCTATAGCCCCTCCTAAAGCGGCCCATAAAAAGACAAAATTCATGCATCATCCTTTAAAAATCAATGGAGAGTATTATAATGAGGTGTTTTTAACATTCCTTAACCCTCAAATTTAAAGCCAGTTCTAAACACGCTTCTAAGGAAGGCTTTTTGGCAATATAGCTTGGAATGCCTTGCTCTTGTAAAAAATGAGCGGTCGTGTTGCCAATGCTGATAGCGGTGTAATTTTCTAAAAATTCAAAATAGCGCAAAAAGGCTTTTGCGTGGCTTATGGCGGTAAAAATAAGAATACTCTTTTCTTTGGGTTTTAGGGCGTTTTGTTCGCTTAAGGTTAAATGTTTGAGCTTGTTTTCATAAACAACGGCTTGCTTGAAATTGATGCCATGCTCTAAAAGAATGGTGTCTAAAGAAGAGGCAATCTCTTTTGCCCTGAGATACAAAACGCTTTTTTTTTCCAATAAAGGAAGGATTTCTTGAACGAACTCTTTGCCATGGGCTTTTTCCCCTATAAAGGCGGTTTTAAAATGGTGATCTTGTAAAGTTTTTGCGGTGGGTTCGCTCAAAGCGTAAGCAGGAATGTTTTGTAACATTTTGAGTTTGGGGCTGTTTTTTAGAGTTTCTAGCAAGGAAAACACCGCATTTTTAGAAGTGAAAATCAGGGCGTCAAAAGGGGTTAGATCTAATTCTAAAGGATAGTAGCGCAATTCATTTAAAATGAGAGTCTTATAAGGGGCGATTTTTTGAGAATGCACCCATACAATCTCCCTCATGCCTAGTTTTTTTTATTGCTCAAAGAGATATCATCATAGACCATTCTAAAGCCGTATTTTTCAAAATCATAGACATTGCCCTCTAAATAATAGGGCGTATAGCCTAATTCATGCATGCTTTTAGCCGCATCTAAAGCCCTGCGGCCAGCCCTGCAATGGAGCAACACTTTTTGATCTTTGTGCTTAGATAAAAAATCAGCGAGCTTTTCTTGGTCATTGACGCTAATGAGCGTAGCGTTAGGCAAATGCAATTCTTCATATTCGTCCAATTCGCGCACATCTACGACGATAAAATCATTGAAATTGACTTCTTCTAAACTGATCGCATAATCTTCAAGCATGTTTATCCTTAATTTTTAAAGTAAGGTTATGTTACAATGATTTGATAAATAGGAATATTTAAGGAGTGCGTGTGGAAGAAAATTATCATGCTTTTTTTACCGAAGCGAGTGGGTTTTTAAACGAGCGGATCTTTAAGGATTATTTACGCCGTTTGGCTTATGGCATTGATGCGTCATGTTATCGTTATATCCCTAAAATAGTCGCTTGGGTGAAAAGTGAAGAAGAAGTCCAAAAGCTTTGTGTTTTAGCCAAAAAGCATAGCGTTTCATTGACTTTTAGAGCGGCTGGGAGTTCCTTATCAGGGCAAGCGAGCTGTGATGGGGTGCTAGTGGTGGTGGCACATTTTTTCAAAGACGCTCAAATTTTAAATAACGCTACAAGCATTCAGCTCTCATGCGGAGTCATAGGAAGCCATGCGAACGCTTTATTAAAACCTTACCATAAAAAAATAGGCCCAGATCCTTCTACGATAAACACCGCTATGATAGGGGGGATTGTCGCTAATAACGCTAGTGGGATGTGTTGCGGGGTGGAGCAAAACAGCTACAAAACCCTAAAATCCTTAAGAGTGATTTTAGCTGATGGCACTCTTTTAGACACGGCCAATCAAGAGAGCGTTGAGAGTTTCAAAAACGCGCGCAAAGATTTGATTGAAGGGGTTTTAAACTTAAGAAAAGAGATTTTAGAAGACAAGGAATTGCATGCTCTCATTAAGAAAAAATACGAGATCAAAAACACCACCGGCTACAGCTTAAACGCCCTCATTGATTTTGAAGACCCTATTGAAATTATTAGCCATTTATTCATAGGCTCTGAGGGGACTTTAGGCTTTATTTCAAGCGTGGGATTAGAATGCGTGAAAGACTACGCTTATAAAACTTGCGCATTATTGTTTTATGAAAATTTGGAGCGATGCGCCAAAGCCGCTCAAATTTTAGCCGCCTTAAAAGCCAAACAACCCGAAATGATTTCTTCAGCAGAGCTTATGGATTATGCGTGCTTAAAAAGCGTGAAAGGTTTGGAGGGCATGCCTAGAGTGATTTTAGAAATCAAAGAACCTAACGCATGCTTACTCATTCAAAGCGAAAGCGATGATCCTTTAATTTTAGAAAACAACATGCAAGCGATTTTAAACGCCTTGAATGCGATACCGGTCGTTTTAGATTCTCAAATCAGTAGTGATCCTAATGTTTATCAATCGTGGTGGAAGATCAGAAAAGGCATTTTCCCTATCGCAGCGTCAAAAAGAAAAAGCCAAAGCTCTGTGATCATTGAAGACATCTGCTTCAGTCAAGAAAATTTTGTAGAGGGGGCAAAAGCGATTGAAGGGCTTTTAAAAAAACATGGCTTTAAGGATAATGGCATTATTTTTGGGCATGCGTTAAGCGGGAATTTGCACTTTGTCGTTACGCCGATTTTAGAAAATGAAGCTGAAAGAAAAGCGTTTGAAAATTTAGTTTCTGAGATGTTTTTAATGGTGAGCAAAAGCTCTGGCTCTATTAAAGCCGAACATGGCACAGGCAGGATGGTAGCCCCCTTTGTGGAAATGGAGTGGGGGGAAAAAGCCTATAAAATCCACAAGCAAATCAAAGAATTGTTTGATCCTAACGGCCTTTTAAACCCTAATGTGATCATCACAAACGATAAAGAAATCCACACTAAAAATTTAAAGAGCATTCACCCTATTGAAGAATATTTGGACATGTGCATGGAATGCGGGTTTTGTGAAAGGATTTGCCCTAGCAAAGATTTATCTTTAACGCCACGACAACGAATCGTTATCCACAGAGAGGTAGAGCGTTTAAAAGAAAGGGTGAGTCATGGTCATGATGAAGATCAAGTTTTATTAGATGAGCTTTTAAGAGAGTCTGAATATTTAGCGCATGCCACTTGCGCGGTGTGCCATATGTGTTCTACCCTATGCCCTTTAGAAATTGATACTGGAAAGATCGCTCTAAAGCATTATCAAAAAAACCCTAAAGGCGAAAAGATTGCTTCAAAGATCCTTAATCACATGCAAACAACCACAAGCATGGCTCGTTTTTCTTTAAAAAGCGCTCGCTTGGTTCAAAACCTCATAGGCTCTCACAACTTAGTGAGCCTAACTAAAGGGATTAAAAAATTCATCAAGCCCTTCCCTAAAGCCTTTCATTACATGCCCAAAAACAACGCCTATCCTTTAGAAAATAAAACACATGAAAGCGAAGAAAAAGTCATTTATTTCAGCACATGCATCAACCGCTCGTTCGCTCCATCAAACAAAATGGCGGATAAAAGATGCATTCAAGAAGTGTTTGAATCTCTATGCCAAAAAGCCAAAGTTTCTGTAATGTATCCTAATGGATTGGGCGCGCTTTGTTGCGGGAAAGCCTTTATCAATTACACCGACTTAACCAAACAAAACAATGAAAAAAACCATGCGATTTTTTTACAATTAAGCGATAACGGCAAGATACCGATTGTTTTAGACCATAGCGCATGTTCGACGCATTTTATCAAGCAAATGAAAGCTTATAAGGATTTGAAAGTCTATGATTTGAGCGTCTATATTGAAGAAGTTCTAAGCCCAAAATTAAAATTCAACCCCATTAACGAAGACATAGGGTTATACACGATGTGCGCTTTAAAGTTAGAAAATAAAGAAGAATTGTTATTGAATTTGGCTAAAAAATGCACTTTAGGCGAGATTGTTATCCATAAAGAGACGGGTTGTTGCGGCTTTGCAGGGAATAAGGGCTTTTTTACCCCTGAATTGAACGAGAGCGCTTTAAACGGCTTTCAAGCGTTTTACCAATCCTATGATCTTAAAAGGGGCTTTTCCACTTCCAGCACTTGCGAGATCGGTTTGAGTGAAAAAACCCGATTTTCTTGGCAGCATATCGCTTATTTGGTGGATGCTTGCACGCTTTAAATGGTGTATAATTAAAGAATTTCTTTAAAGGGTAAAGGCATTGGATAACACTCTCAAACACCTTGCCATTATTATGGATGGTAATGGCAGGTGGGCTAAATTAAAGAATAAAGCTAGGGCTTATGGGCATAAAAAGGGCGTAAAAACCCTTAAAGACATTACGATCTGGTGCGCTAACCACAAGCTAGAATGCTTGACTTTATACGCTTTTTCTACGGAAAATTGGAAACGCCCTAAAAGTGAAGTGGATTTTTTGATGAAAATGCTTAAAAAATACCTTAAAGATGAGCGATCCACTTATTTGGATAATAACATACGCTTCAGGGCGATAGGGGATTTAGAGGGCTTTTCTAAAGAATTGAGAGACACGATCTTGCAGCTTGAAAACGATACTAGGCATTTTAAGGATTTTACGCAAGTTTTAGCCCTTAATTACGGATCTAAAAACGAGCTTTCAAGGGCGTTTAAAAGCTTATTAGAAAGACCGCCTAACAATATAAGCCTTTTAGAAAGTTTAGAAAATGAAATTTCTAATCGTTTAGACACGCATGATTTGCCGGAAGTGGATTTGTTGTTGCGAACAGGGGGGGAAATGCGCTTGTCTAATTTTTTATTGTGGCAGTCCAGCTATGCGGAATTGTTTTTCACGCCGATTTTATGGCCTGATTTCACCCCTAAAGATTTAGAAAACATCATTAGCGATTTTTACAAAAGAGTGCGCAAATTCGGGGAATTAAAATGCTAGTAGAAATAGAGAATTTGACTAAAACTTATGGGAGTTTAAAAGCACTAGACAATATCAGTTTGAAACTACCCAAACAGCAATTTATAGGGCTTTTAGGGCCTAATGGGGCGGGTAAAACCACTCTGTTAAAAATTTTAGCTGGATTGAATTTGAACTATCAGGGGGAAGTGAAAATTTTAAACCAAAAGATCGGCATAGAGACTAAAAAAAGCGTGGCGTTTTTAAGCGATGGCGATTTTTTAGATCCTAAATTAACGCCTTTAAAAGCGATCGCTTTTTACAAGGATTTTTTCAGCGATTTTGATTCATCAAAAGCCCTAGATTTGCTCAAACGCTTCAGCGTGCCTTTAAAAAGAGAGTTTAAAGCCCTTTCAAAAGGCATGAGGGAAAAATTACAGCTGATTTTAACCCTATCACGAAACGCTTCTTTGTATCTTTTTGATGAGCCGGTGGCTGGGATTGACCCTATCGCAAGAGAAGAGATTTTTGAGTTAATCGCTAAGGAATTTAGCCAAAACGCAAGCTTGTTAGTCTCTACGCATTTGGTGGTGGATGTGGAAAAGTATTTAGACAGCGCGATTTTTTTAAAAGAAGCCAAAGTAGTGGCTTTTGGGGGTGTGGGAGAGTTAAAAAAAGGGTATAGCAGTTTGGAGGCAGCGTATAAAGAAAGGCTGAAATAGATCAGTAAAGGATTTCCTATTGAGTGATAATATTTTAAGAAATACTAAAAGCGTTTTTTATAATAATATAAAAGATTTTGACGCTAGTTAAATGATAACTTCTTAAAAAAGCGCTCTTTAGGGTTAGGGGGTTTAGTTTGGGGTTGTAGGGGGAATGAGTTTTACTATTAAAAATAAAATCTAAAGTCATGTCTAATCATAACAGATGGCTTGATTGCTAAAGATTGTATTGTTGCAGATGAAGCCTAAGATTGAATTGCGAGTTATCGCTTTGTTGGTGGTGAGATCTTTAGAAAAAATCTTTTTAGTAATATTTATGTTGGGTTTTGGTTTCGTTGAGTTTAGGTTTCATTAAGTTTAATGGGGTATTAAAATTAGAAATAGCTAGAATTTTTGTCTTATTCTATTTTTGGTAGAATAATAATTTCTCACAAGGAATTACACATGGATAATATTTGGTTTCAGTATAAAATTGGCAAGCAACTAGATGAATTAGAAATTGAAGATTCTTTATGTCTTTCTTTATTCAAATCTCTTGAAAATTGTATTAAGTTTAAAAAACTTAGCAATATTGGATTAAAAGAAGCAGAAATTAAAAGAGATACTGAAATTTTAAGAGAAAAAAATCTTAAAGAACAGCGTAGGCAAAAAGAAGAGCAAGAAAAAAAATCTCAAGAGAATTTTCAAAAGTTTTTAGAATTTTGCAAACAACAAAGTCGTGTTCTTAAAAAATTTGATAACACCAATTTTTCGTTTGAATGCGATGAGCCGGCTACAAAAAAGCCCTTAGAAAACCCTACAAACAACATTCTTAACTCCAATCATCAAAATACACAGCCACAAAACAATACTAAAATGTTTGATTATTTTGATAATCTTAGGTATTGAAGTGAAAAAAGCATTATCCATAACAAGCAAAATAACTCTTTGGTTATTGGCGCTTCTAGGTGTTTATGCTTTAGTGATCTTTGTTGCACTTAAAACCTATTATCAAAATAAAGGCTATAGTATTTTAACATTTGGAGTAACTATAATGACAGAAGAAACCTATGAAGCCTATCTTGATACGAATATTAAACAATTGGAAGAGATAAGAAATCAAAAGCTTAACAAAGCATTGGAATTGTGCAAACAATCAGGTCTTGTCCTTAGAGCGTTTGACGGCAAAAATTTTTCATTTGAATGCGATAAAACCAATCGCTCTAAACTCTAACGAAAAGGTGAATCCTTAGAATTTGAATTTTTCTAAAAGATTAAGAGCAAAAATTAGAAATTCGAACGCAATTGAAACCTTACCGCCCATACCCACGACTATAACTTCTCTCGTTTTCTATCTTTTGATTGTGTTTTTTATGCTGTATAGTTTTACATGGAATTTCTTTAAAATTTAAGTATAATTGTAAGAATCGCCTAGATGATTCGTGTTTCTTATTGATGGCAAGTTCGTTGAAAAAATAAGTTAGGCTAAGGTAGTGGTTTTTGTGTGATGGCATTTTTTAAATCTGCCCCTAAGAAAATCCTCCTAGCCTTATTAGTGTAGGTTTGTTGAACTTATGCGCATGTAAAAGTAGCGGTCATCTGGGTTTAAAAACAACCACATTTTAGGAAAGACATGAAAGATAACAACAACTATAATGTTTTAATTGTGGGGAATAAGGGGCGAGAGTATGCTTTGGCTCAAAGGCTTCAGCAAGATGAGCGAGTGAATGCTTTGTATTTTTGTTTGGGTAATGGTGGCACTCAAGATTTAGGCGAAAATCTGGAATGCGAACATTACGAGCATATCGTGGAATTAGCCCTGAAAAAACAGATCCATTTAGCCATCATTTCAGAAGAAGAGCTTTTGGTTTTAGGGCTTACAGAGATGCTAGAAAAAGCGGGGATTTTAGTGTTTGGGGCTTCTAAAGAGGCGGCTAAGTTAGAGGCTTCTAAAAGCTATATGAAAGCTTTTGTTAAAGAATGCGGTATCAAGAGCGCGTCTTACTTTGAAACAAACGATTTAAAAGAAGCTCTCAGTTACATTCAAAACGCTTCTTTCCCCCTAGTGATTAAAGCGTTGAATAAAAACACAAGCATTGTCCATCAACAAGAAGAAGCGCTAAAAATCCTTGAAGACGCTTTCAAACAGAGCAATGAGCCTGTGATCATAGAGCCTTTTTTAGAGGGATTTGAGCTTTCAGTTACAGCGCTCATAGCCAATGATGATTTTATCTTGTTGCCCTTTTGCCAAAACTACAAACGCTTATTAGAGGGGGATAACGGGGTCAATACAGGAGGTATGGGGGCCATCGCTCCTGCAAACTTTTTCTCTAATGAATTAGAAGAGAAAATAAAAAATCATATCTTTAAACCCACTTTAGAGAAACTTCGGGCTGACAACACGCCTTTTAAAGGGGTTTTACTCGCTGAAATTGTAATCATAGAAGAAAAGGGTGTTTTAGAGCCGTATTTATTGGATTTTAGCGTGCGTTTTAAAGACATTGAATGCCAAACGATTTTACCCCTTTTAGAAAGCTCGCTTTTAGATTTGTGTTTGGCTACAGCCAAAGGGGAATTACATTCTCTTGAATTGGTGTTTTCTAAAGAATTTGTGATGAGTGTGGCACTTGTTTCTAGGAATTACCCCACTAGCTCTTCGCCCAAACAAACCCTTTATATTGATCCGGTTGATGAAAAAAAGGGTCATTTGATTTTAGGGGAGGTGGAGCAGGATAATGGCGTGTTTGAAAGCAGTGGGGGGAGGGTGATCTTTGCCATTGGCAGAGGAAAATCCTTATTAGAAGCCAGAAACCATGCTTATGAAATCGCTCAAAAGGTGCATTTTGAAGGCATGTTTTATCGCAAGGACATTGGTTTTAAGGTGTTGGATTTGAAAGAATATTCTTAAAGTTTAAGACAAACTAAAGAGTTTGTCTTGTTTGTTTTGAATGCACTCTCCAAATTTAGAAAAAGAAGAAACTGAAATCATAGAAACACTCCTTATGCGTGAAAAAATGCGTTTATGCCCCTTGTATTGGCGCATCTTAGCGTTTTTAACCGATGGTTTGTTAGTGGCGTTTTTATTGAGCGATCTTTTAGGGGCGTGCGATTTTTTGCATTCTTTATATTGGCTAGCTAACCCCATTTATCACAGCGCGTTTGTTGCGATAGGTTTTATCGTCTTGTATGGCGTTTATGAAATCTTTTTTGTGTGTTTGTGCAAGATGAGTTTGGCTAAACTGGTTTTTAGGATTAAAATCATTGATATTTATTTAGCGGATTGCCCCAGTAGGGCTATTTTATTGAAGCGTTTAGGGTTAAAGATCGTGGTTTTTCTATGCCCCTTTTTATGGTTTGTAGTGTTTAAAAACCCCTATCATAGGGCGTGGCATGAAGAAAAAAGCAAAAGTCTTTTGGTGTTGTTTTAATCATGATTTATTGGTTGTATTTGGCGGTCTTTTTTTTGTTGAGCGCATTAGACGCTAAAGAAATCGCTATGCAACGATTTGACAAACAAAACCATAAGATTTTTGAAATCCTTGCGGATAAAGTGAGCGCTAAAGACAATGTGATAACCGCATCAGGGAATGCGATCTTATTGAATTATGATGTGTATATTCTAGCGGACAAGGTGCGTTATGACACTAAAACCAAAGAAGCGTTATTAGAGGGGAATATTAAGGTTTATAGGGGCGAGGGTTTGCTCGTTAAAACCGATTACGTGAAATTGAGTTTGAATGAAAAATATGAAATCATTTTCCCCTTTTATGTCCAAGACAGCGTGAGCGGGATTTGGGTGAGCGCGGATATTGCCAGCGGGAAGGATCAAAAATATAAGGTGAAAAACATGAGCGCTTCAGGGTGCAGCATTGATAACCCCATTTGGCATGTCAATGCGACTTCAGGCTCATTCAACATGCAAAAATCGCATTTGTCTATGTGGAATCCTAAGATCTATGTCGGTGATATTCCTGTATTGTATTTGCCCTATATTTTCATGTCCACTAGCAATAAAAGAACTACCGGGTTTTTATACCCTGAGTTTGGCACTTCCAACTTAGACGGCTTTATTTATTTGCAACCCTTTTATTTAGCCCCCAAAAACTCATGGGATATGACCTTTACCCCACAAATCCGCTATAAAAGGGGGTTTGGCTTGAATTTTGAAGCGCGCTACATCAACTCTAAAGACGACAGGTTTTTATTCAACGCACGCTATTTTAGGAATTACACCCAATACGTCAAACGCTACGATTTGAGGAATCAAAATATCTACGGGTTTGAATTTTTAAGCTCTAGCAGGGACACTTTACAAAAATACTTTCATCTTAAGTCTAATATTGACAACGGGCATTACATTGACTTTTTATACATGAACGATTTGGACTATGTGCGTTTTGAAAAGGTTAATAAGCGCATCACAGACGCCACGCACATGTCTAGGGCGAATTATTATTTGCAAACAGAAAACAATTATTACGGCTTGAATATCAAGTATTTTTTAAACCTGAATAAAATCAACAATAACCGCACCTTCCAATCTGTCCCTAATTTGCAATACCATAAATATTTAAATTCTTTGTATTTTAGAAATTTATTGTATTCAGTGGATTATCAGTTTAGAAACACCGCAAGAGAGATCGGCTATGGCTATGTGCAAAACGCTTTGAATGTGCCGGTGGGCTTGCAATTTTCTTTGTTTAAAAAGTATTTGTCTTTAGGGCTTTGGAACGATCTCCAACTATCTAATGTGGCTTTAATGCAATCTAAAAATTCCTTCGTGCCTACGATCCCTAATGAATCAAGGGAATTTGGGAATTTTGTGTCTTCAAATTTTTCCATGTATGTCAATACGGATTTAGCCAGGGAATACAACAAGCTTTTCCACACGATCCAACTAGAAGCGATTTTCAACATCCCTTATTACACCTTTAAAAACGGCTTGTTTTCTCAAAACATGTATGCTTTAAGCGCGCAAGCCTTAAACAGCTACACTTCGCCTTTATTGAGAGATTATGATTATCAAGGGCGTTTGTATGACTCCGTGTGGAATCCTAGCAGTATTTTACCTATCAATGCGAGCAATAAGACGGTGGATTTAACCCTAACGCAATACCTTTATGGCTTAAGAGGGCAAGAATTGTTGTATTTTAAAATATCGCAACTCATCAATCTTGACGATAAAGTTTCGCCCTTTAGAATGCCACTAGAGAGCAAGATCGGGTTTTCGCCCTTAACGGGATTGAATATTTTTGGGAATGTCTTTTATTCGTTTTATCAAAACCGCTTAGAAGAAATCTCTGTGAACGCCAATTACCAACGCAAGTTTTTAAGCTTTAACCTCTCTTATTTTTTAAGAAACAATTTTAGCAGTGGGATTAATAGCATTGTAGAAAATCCTGCGGATTATTTAAAGGCGGGTTTTAGCAACGATTTTGGTTATTTTTCCATGAGCGCGGATGTGGGTTATGATATTAGAAACAATGTGGTTTTAAATTGGAATGTGGGGATTTATAAAAAAATCCGTTGTTTTGGGATTGGCTTTCAATTCGTCAACCAACGACGCCCCATTCTCACCGGCGATCCCAACCAGCCTATAAGAGTGTTTGAAAATAACTATGTTAAGCTAGAATTAGACTTTTCACCGATCACTAAAACCAATGTAACTTACCGCTCTTTACAGCGTAAGTAAAAAAGGAATAGATTTGAATACGGACTTTAGCCATATCACTGACATTGAAAACATGCGTTTTATCAATGAAGAAGACGCTTTGAACAAATTGATCAATGAAATCCACACGCGCCACATTGATTTAAAAGATTCCATCATGCTCGCTTTGAGTTTTAACGCTCTGTATTTAGCTCACGCTTTAGCGCAAAAATTTGGAGCGACTTATGATATACTTTTTTTAGAACCTATCCTAGCTCCCTTAAACTCAAAATGCGAGATCGCTTTAGTGAGTGAAAGCATGGATATAGTGATGAATGAAAGTTTGATTAATTCCTTTGACATCACTTTAGACTATGTTTATGGGGAAGCCAAGCGGGCTTATGAAGAAGATATTTTGTCTCACATTTACCAGTATCGCAAAGGCAATGCGATCAAAAGCTTAAAAGATAAAAATATTTTTATCGTAGATAGGGGGATTGAAACCGGGTTTAGAGCAGGGTTAGGCGTGCAAACTTGCTTGAAAAAAGAATGCCAAGACATTTATATTTTAACCCCCATTCTCGCGCAAAATGTCGCTCAAGGCTTAGAAAGCTTGTGCGATGGGGTGATTAGCGTGTACCGCCCTGAATGTTTTGTCTCTGTGGAGCATCATTATAAAGAACTCAAGCGATTAAGCAATGAAGAAATTGAAAAATACTTGGGCGCTAACAACGCACCCAATTTAAAAAAGGAACATTAAATATGGATTTTATCACCATCAATTCTAGTAACAAAACCGAAGAATTCGCTCTCAAACAAGTGGCCAAACAAGCCACCAGCTCTCTAATGTATCGCTTAGGAAAAACCATTATTTTAGCGAGCGTGTGCATAGAAAGAGAGCCCGTGAGTGAAGATTTTCTGCCTTTAGTGGTGCAATTTTTAGAAAAATCTTATGCAGCCGGTAAAATCCCGGGCGGTTTTGTTAAAAGAGAAGGCAGGGCGCAAGATTTTGAAATCTTAACCTCTAGGCTCATAGACAGGACTTTACGCCCTTTATTCCCTAAAGATTACCGCTACCCTACACAGATCACTTTAATGGTTTTAAGCCATGATATTGAAAACGATTTGCAGGTTTCTGCTTTAAACGCCGCTTCAGCCGCTCTCTTTTTGGCCCATATCGCTCCTATTAAAAGCGTGAGCGCTTGCAGGATCGCTAGGATTGATAACGAATTTATCATTAACCCTAACACAAGCCTTTTGAATCAATCCAGTTTGGATTTGTTCGTGTCCGGCACAAAAGAGAGTTTGAACATGATAGAAATGCGCTCTTTGGGGCAACAATTAAACGCTTTAGAAGAGCCTTTAATGCTAAAAGCTTTAGAATTGGCTCAAAAAAGTTTGAAAGAAACTTGCACGCTTTATGAAGAGGTTTTCACGCCCCACCAAAACGAGCTGCTTTTTAAAGAAAGCCAAGGAATAGTCTTCAATGAAAGGCTGTTAGATTTATTGAAAAATCAGTATTTTGATGAAATCATCAAAGGCATTGAAAGTTCTGCTTTGAGCGAGCGAGAAAATGTTTTCAATGAAATTGCTAAAAAAATCAGCGAAGCCCACTCAGAATTCAGTTTAGAAGAAATTGAATTGTCTTTAGAAAAAGTGAAAAAAACTGAGATAAGGCGCATGATTATTAAGGATAAAATCCGCCCGGATAAGCGCGCGTTAGAAGAGGTGCGGCCCATTTCAATAGAGAGTAACTTGCTCCCTATGGCGCACAGCTCCATTTTATTCACTAGGGGGCAAACGCAGAGCTTAGTGGTAGGGGTTTTAGGCACGGATAATGACGCTCAAACCCATGAGAGTTTGGAGCATAAAGCCCCTATCAAAGAGCGCTTCATGTTTCATTATAATTTCCCTCCTTTTTGCGTGGGCGAAGCGAGCTCTATTGGCGCGACTTCAAGGCGCGAATTAGGGCATGGGAATTTAGCTAAAAGAGCCTTAGAAACGAGCATTAAAAATAAAGAGCAGGTGATACGATTGGTTTCTGAGATTTTAGAAAGCAATGGTTCAAGCTCAATGGCGAGCGTGTGCGCAGGGTCTTTAGCCCTTTATGCAAGCGGTGTGGAAATTCATGATTTAGTCGCTGGGGTGGCTATGGGCATGGTGAGCGAAGGGCAAGATCACGCCATTTTAAGCGATATTAGCGGTTTAGAAGACGCCGAAGGCGATATGGATTTTAAGATTGCCGGGAATTTAGAAGGCATTACGGCTATGCAAATGGATACCAAAATGAGCGGTATTAGATTAGAGGTTTTATACCAAGCCTTACTCCAAGCCAAAGAAGCGCGAGAACATATTTTAAAAATCATGCATGAAGCGAAAGAAAAGATTGTGATCAATTTTTCCCATTTGCCCATGACTGAAATTTTTAATGTCGCGCCGGATAAAATTATAGAAATTATCGGTCAAGGGGGGCGTGTGATTAAAGAAATAGTAGAAAAGTTTGAAGTTAAAATTGATTTGAATAAACCGAGCGGTGAAGTGAAAATCATGGGGAATAAAGAGCGCGTTTTAAAAACTAAAGAATTTATTTTAAATTATTTGCATTCTTTAGATCAAGAATTGGAGCAATACGCTATTGATGAGGTGCTAGAAGCTCAAGTGAAACGAATCGTGGATTTTGGGGCGTTTTTAAGCCTGCCTAAGGGAGGTGAAGGCTTGTTGAGAAAGCAACACATGGAGAGGTGCCAAGTGGCTTTAAAAGAAGGCGATAGCATTCGGTGCAGGGTCATTAGCTTCAATAAGGGTAAGATCGCCTTGGATTTGGCTTAAAATTTAAAAAAGCGTTTTTAAAAGAGATTTTAAGCTAGTTTGTATTAAAATAAATCCTTGCTTGTGTTTTTGAAAGTAGAGGAACGATTCGAAATAAAAATCAAGCTTAATCTTTGAAACGGAGTGCGAAAATGAAATTTTTAGCGTTATTTTTTCTGGCTTTAGCGGGCGTTGCTTTCGCTCATGATGGTGGAATGGGTGGGATGGATATGATTAAATCTTATTCTATCCTAGGAGCGATGATTGGTCTAGGGATTGCCGCTTTTGGTGGGGCGATCGGTATGGGGAATGCGGCTGCAGCGACCATTACAGGCACAGCGAGAAACCCAGGAGTGGGCGGTAAATTGCTCACCACCATGTTCGTGGCCATGGCGATGATTGAAGCGCAAGTGATCTATACTCTAGTGTTTGCTATTATCGCTATTTATAGTAACCCATTCTTAAGTTAAGGGTTTTTTGATGGGCTAAATTATTGCTTAAAAAGCATGATTTAGCTATAATATCTGTTTTAAATTTTTAGCACTGGTGGTGGAATTGGTAGACACGCCATCTTGAGGGGGTGGTGGGAGCAATCTCGTGCGAGTTCGAGTCTCGCCCAGTGCACCATTAAGTTTCTTTAAGGAATAAGTGGGTATAATCTCACTCTTTGTTCTATGATACGCCGAAGTGGTGGAATTGGTAGACACGCTAGACTCAAAATCTGGTGGGAGCAATCCCGTGTCGGTTCGAGTCCGACCTTCGGCACCATTAATAGTTAATAGTAATCTTTTTCAATCTGCTTTTTATTTTTTTCGTTTAAAATAGTTTTATCCCAAATAAATACCAAATCAATGTGGATTAGCGGGTTTTTAAGCCTTTTTAAAGGGTTGTTTAAGAGAATTTAAAAAAATTAAAAGAGAGAGCGTTTTACTCTATTGATTTTACTCCATTAAAAGGAGTGTGAGTTTGGTATAATGGCAAGAAAAATTTGCATCAAGTTTTATTGGAATGGATGAGAAAAATCTGCTTAAGTCATGTTGATCCAAATATATTTCAACCGGAGACTCTGTCATGCTAGATTTGTCTTATAGCCTGGAGCGTGTCTTGCAAGAAGACCCGGCAGCTAGGAATAAGTGGGAGGTGCTCTTGCTTTATCCGGGCATTCATGCGCTGCTTTGTTACCGCCTAGCGCATGCGTTGCACAAGAAAGGGTTTTATTTTATTGCTCGCGCGCTTTCTCAGTTAGCGCGTTTTATCACTGGGATAGAAATCCATCCGGGCGCTAAGATTGGGAGAGGGCTTTTTATTGATCATGGCATGGGTGTGGTGATTGGCGAGACCACAGAAATTGGAGATGATGTTACCATTTATCATGGCGTAACTCTAGGGGGCACGGGCAAGTTTAAGGGCAAGCGCCACCCTACTTTAGGCAACCGAGTGGTAGTGGGGGCAGGGGCTAAGGTCTTGGGCGCGATTTGCGTGGGCGATGATGTGAAGATTGGGGCTAATGCGGTGGTGCTTTCAGATTTACCCACGGGTTCTACGGCTGTAGGCGCTAAAGCCAAAACCATCACAAAAGATCGTTAATTTTAGACAAGCGGTTGAGCTAATTTGCACGATGCGGGCTATTTTGAGGTAAATTGATCAATGAGACTGATTTTATGAGAGTTAAGCGGGTTTGTTGTTAAGCTATTCTTTAGGGATTTTGTGATAGAATACTCAAATACTCAAATACTCAAATACTCAAATACTCAAATAAGGTTTATCTGTTAGTTAGGCTATAGACTAGACTGGTAGTTTGATGTTGGGTATATCACAATTTATATTTTAGGAGGTTTATAATGGCGGTTGTAATTAAAGTCGTTAATGGCAAAATACAGGAATATGAGAATGGTAACTATAAGAGAACTTATGGTAGTAATATCGTAGCTGCAGATACTGATGGGCATATTGTTGCTGCTGTTACTGCAAAGGGTAAGGTAGAAGAATATGAGAATGGTAGCTATAAGAGAACTTATGGTAGTAACGCTATTAATGTGCAAGTTTCAGGTGGTGTAGTGGCTGTAACCACATCAAAGGGTAAAGTGGAAGAATATAAGAATGGTAGTTATAAAAGAACCTACTAGAAAATAGGGCAATAGCGGCAAAAGCTTTGATGCATTCAGCTAGTAGGGGGTGTCGCTGTTTTTCTAGTGGTGTTTTAATGAGCAGTTGCGATAGAAAAAGTCTTTGTTTATAATAGGGGGTTGTTTCGTTGTTTTAATGAAGCGATTGGTAGGGCGTGCGGTATTAAAAAACGATCATTGTTTCACATAGGATTGATTGGTTGGTTTTAGGATTATTTTAATCGTGGGGGTTAAGACTTATTCATAATCAAGTTATGTTACAATACATAAAATTTAACTTTAATAATAGCCATACCATTTTCAAAGAAGCATACAAACACAGATCAATGAACTACATCGGCTCTAAATATAAGCTCATTCCCTTTATTAAGGAAAATATCCATGCGGTTGCGGGCAATGATCTCTCTGGCACGATTTTTTGTGATCTGTTCGCTGGGACGGGCATTGTGGGGCGTGCATTTAAAAAAGCCGTTAATAAGATCATCTCTAATGATTTGGAATATTATAGCTTTGTTTTGAATCAAAATTATATCGGCAACATTCAAGAAATCCCCAACAAAGAAGAGCTTATTGATAGGCTCAATAGCGTTGCTTTAAAAAAGGGCTTTATTCATTCGTATTATTCTTTAGGGGGGAGTTCAAGGCAGTATTTTAGCGAAACAAACGCTCAAAAAATTGATGCGATGCGTCTAAAAATTGAAGAGCTTAAGCTTTCTCAAAACATTGATAATTGTGCGTATTATTTTTTGCTCGCATCGTTATTAGAAAGCGCGGACAAGGTGGCTAACACCGCTTCAGTTTATGGGGCTTTTTTAAAACGCCTTAAAAAAAGCGCTCAAAAAGAACTCGTCTTAAAAGGCGCTCATTTTGATTTGAGCTTAAACGCTAATGAAGTGTACCAGCAGGATTCTAATGATTTGATTGGAAAGATTTCAGGGGATATTTTGTATTTAGATCCCCCTTATAATGCGAGGCAATACGGGGCGAATTACCATTTATTGAACACGATTGCTGCTTATACGCCCTTTACTCCAAAAGGCAAAACCGGCTTGCCCAGTTATCAGAAATCCTCTTTTTGCTCTCGTGCTAAAATCTTAAACGCTTTTGAAAATTTAATCAAAAAAGCGCGATTCAAATATATTTTTTTAAGCTATAACAATGAAGGGCTTATGAGCGAAACAGAGATTAAAAATATCTTAAAAAAATACGGCGCTTACTCCTTAATGACCAAAACCTACATGCGTTTTAAAGCGGATAACAAACGCGCCCATAAAGCCGCACACACCAAAGAGTGTTTGCATATTCTTATCAAATAAGAGTCAAAATAGCCCAACCTTTAAATGGCAAAAATAATCGCTTAAATACCGCTTGAATAAGGTAAAATGAAACCAAAATAAGCCTATAAAAAAGGGGAAATCATGGCGCTTGAAGTGGTTTTATGGGATTTTGATGGCGTGATTTTTGACAGCATGCATTTAAAAAATGAAGGGTTTAAGGCGTTGTTTCAAAAGCATGGCAACAAGAATCAAGAGGATTTGAAACAATTTGAAGTTTATCATTATCAAAGTGGGGGGATTTCAAGGAATGAAAAAATCCAATATTTTTATAACGAGATTTTAAAAACCCCTATCGCTCAAGAAGAAGTGGATGTATTAGCCCTAGAGTTTGGCACTATTATAGAACAAAAGCTTTTTGATAGGGAGCATTTGAATAGCGAAGTGATGGCGTTTATTGATAAGCATTATCAAAATTATATTTTCCATATCGCTTCAGCGGCTTTGCATAGCGAATTGCAAGTGTTGTGCGAGTTTTTAGGGATTACTAAGTATTTTAAGAGCGTTGAAGGGAGTCCGCCCAATAAACCGAAAATCATCGCTAATATCATTCAAAAATATGCCTATAACCCAAGCCGCATGCTAATGATAGGCGATAGCGTCAATGACTATGAAAGCGCTAAGGCTAATAAAGTGGCGTTTCTGGGTTACAACAGCAAGGTTTTGAAAAATTTAGTGGGTCAAAACGGCTATCAAGGGAAGTATTTGGAGAGCTTTAAGGGGTTTGATTTGCAAAATTTTATAAAAGAGTAAAACCAACTTTAGCCAAGCTTGTCTTTGTGTTGGCTCATGTCAATGATGACTTCACAGCGTTCAATCGTGCTTAAGCGGTGGGCGATAATGATCAGGGTTTTATCTTTGGCGATTTGATAGATTTCATCCATGATTTTACTCTCGGTTTCATTGTCTAGGGCTGAAGTGGCTTCATCTAAAACCAAAATTTCAGGGTTATCGTATAAGGCTCTCGCGATGCCTATGCGCTGTTTTTGACCGCCGCTAAGCTTAGCGCCCCCTTCGCCCACTTGGGTTTTAAGGCCCTCATGCTCGCATAAAAAATCATAAATATGAGCCATTTTGCACACCTTAATCAAGCGTTTTTCATCTATGGCGCTCCCAAAAGCGATATTATCCCCCACAGTGCCATCAAAAAGGTAAATATTTTGGGGGATATAGCCTATTTTTTTACGCCATGAGCGCCTGTTTTCGTTGGTTAAAAGGGTGTTATCAATAAAAATTTCCCCACTTTTAGGGTAGGTAAGCCCCATAATAATATCCGCTAGCGTGGATTTCCCGCACCCGCTATGGCCTATGAGAGCGACTCTTTGACCTTTTTGAATGGTGAGATTAAAATTCTTTAAAACCGGGTGTTTTGGCTTATAAGCGAATGAAATGTTTTGAAGAGTGATTTTTTTATTAAAGTCTAAAGGGACTAAATCCTCTTCAACGATGGTTTTAGTAAGGCTTTTAAAAACAATGTTAGTCGCAAGCTGGTTGTAAGCGATTTCATTATACTGATTCAAAACGCCAGTAATAGAAGGGAGCGTGCGATAAAGCGCTAGAGCATACATAGAAATGGTAGGGAGCACCATTTTAGCTTCGCCGTATTTGAATAAAATGTAAGCGACCGCTAAAATCAACAAGCTAAAGCCCACCGTTTCTAATGAATACCTGGGGACTACTTGTAAAGTGGCGTAAATGATCTCGGTGTCATGGGCTTTACGGCTATTTTCTCCAAAAAGCTTGTGGGCTTCTTCGTGGTTGTCTTTGAGTTTAGTGATTTTGAAATTGCTGAAAAATTTGGAAAAAACTTTAAGCGTTTGCGCCCTAGATTTTGCCGCTATCTCGCCCTTTTTTTGAATAAGAATGGTGATTTTTTTAGTGATGATAAAAATTTGTATAGAGATGATTAGAGTGAATACAAGCGTTAACTTCCAGTTAGTGATTAATAGCGTGGAATAGAAAAAAACGATCACGGTTAATTCGGTGAGTAGATTCAAAAAAGCGTTAAAGCTCATAAACATGCCATCCGCTTTATTATTGATAATGTCTCTTAAAGAATCCAAGTTGTGGTTAAGGTGGGAGAGGTAGTTGCTTTTAATGTGCTGTAAAAAAAGTTGTTGTTTGATTTGATAGGCTTTCTTATTGGAAAAACGCCCTTTCAAATAAGTGAAAGACACCCCATAAAACATCCTGAACAAATAAATCCCCACCAAGCAAAAACTAAAGAAATACATAAGGCGAACGGGAGATGAAAAATGGAAAAAATCATAGACCATTTTCCAGTCTTTATCGTCTAAAGCCCTATTAGGATCGGAAGCGAGAGTGATAAAAGGCATTAGGAGGGTTAGAGACATCACTTCCACAAAAGAAGAAAAAACCGCCATCAGCACAAGCAGGAAAAAAACCATTTTTTCCTTGAAAGTGATGAGCATGTAGATTTGCTTTAAAGAACGCAAAAAGTATTTTAAAGTAGAAATTTTATGTTTTTTTTTCGCCATAATTTAAGTGTCCATAAATTCTTTTATATGTAATAAGCTTGAGCTGTGTTAAGCCAAATTGAGCTAGATTATAGCTAAATTTTAACCATGCTCTGTGCCATACGAATAATTTAGCTTTCTGTTATCATTTCTTGACAAGTCAAGTATAAAACTGCTATAATCCCAAGTCTTTGATTATTTTAGTTGCTGGCTTAGCTCAGTTGGTAGAGCAGCTGCCTTGTAAGCAGCAGGTCGGGGGTTCAAGTCCCTTAGCCAGCTCCAGTTAAAATGTTATTTTGCGAAGTTTTTGGTGAGATACTCAAGTGGCCAACGAGGGCAGACTGTAAATCTGCTGACTATGTCTTCCGTGGTTCGAATCCACGTCTCACCACCATTTTGTTTTTTTAGATGCGGGAATAGCTCAGTTGGCTAGAGCATCAGCCTTCCAAGCTGAGGGTCGCGGGTTCGAGTCCCGTTTCCCGCTCCATTTTTAGGATAACATTTTAGTTTTTGAGACGCCTATATAGCTCAGAGGCAGAGCACTTCCTTGGTAAGGAAGAGGTCGGCGGTTCAATTCCGCTTATAGGCTCCAGTTTATAATCTCTTGAATGGCGATAAGACAAAAATGTCTTAAATTTTGTGGTAGCATTTAGGAATACTTAGGATTTTGTTTAGTATAATTCTAAAATCCATTTCAATAAAATTAAGGAGAAATACAAATGGCAAAAGAAAAGTTTAATAGAACTAAGCCGCATGTTAATATTGGAACCATTGGGCATGTAGACCATGGTAAAACGACTTTGAGTGCAGCGATTTCAGCGGTGCTTTCTTTGAAAGGTCTTGCAGAAATGAAAGACTATGATAATATTGATAACGCCCCTGAAGAAAAAGAAAGAGGGATCACTATCGCTACTTCTCACATTGAATATGAGACTGAAAACAGACACTATGCACATGTGGATTGCCCAGGACACGCTGACTATGTAAAAAACATGATCACCGGTGCGGCGCAAATGGACGGAGCGATTTTGGTTGTTTCTGCAGCTGATGGTCCTATGCCTCAAACCAGAGAGCATATCTTATTGTCTCGTCAAGTAGGCGTGCCTCACATCGTTGTTTTCTTAAACAAACAAGACATGGTAGATGACCAAGAATTGTTGGAACTTGTGGAAATGGAAGTGCGCGAATTGTTGAGCGCGTATGAATTTCCTGGCGATGACACTCCTATCATAGCGGGTTCAGCTTTAAGAGCTTTAGAAGAAGCAAAGGCTGGTAATGTGGGTGAATGGGGTGAAAAAGTGCTTAAACTTATGGCTGAAGTGGATGCCTATATCCCTACTCCAGAAAGAGACACTGAAAAAACTTTCTTGATGCCGGTTGAAGATGTGTTCTCTATTGCGGGTAGAGGGACTGTGGTTACAGGTAGGATTGAAAGAGGCGTGGTGAAAGTAGGCGATGAAGTGGAAATCGTTGGTATCAGACCTACACAAAAAACGACTGTAACCGGTGTAGAAATGTTTAGGAAAGAGTTGGAAAAAGGTGAAGCCGGCGATAATGTGGGCGTGCTTTTGAGAGGAACTAAAAAAGAAGAAGTAGAACGCGGTATGGTTCTATGCAAACCAGGTTCTATCACTCCGCACAAGAAATTTGAGGGAGAAATTTATGTCCTTTCTAAAGAAGAAGGCGGGAGACACACTCCATTCTTCACCAATTACCGCCCGCAATTCTATGTGCGCACGACTGATGTGACTGGCTCTATCACCCTTCCTGAAGGCGTAGAAATGGTTATGCCTGGCGATAATGTGAAAATTACTGTAGAATTGATTAGCCCTGTTGCGTTAGAGTTGGGAACTAAATTTGCGATTCGTGAAGGCGGTAGGACCGTTGGTGCTGGTGTTGTGAGCAATATTATTGAATAATATTAGCAAAAAGAGTTACCATAAAGGGTCATTATGAAAGTTAAAATAGGGTTGAAGTGTTCTGATTGTGAAGACATCAATTACAGCACAACCAAGAACGCTAAAACTAACACTGAAAAACTGGAGCTTAAGAAGTTCTGCCCAAGGGAAAACAAACACACTCTTCATAAAGAAATCAAATTGAAGAGCTAGTTCTTTCTTTTGTGTTGTGATTTAAAAGGAGGGGAGATTAGGTCAGTAGCTCCAATGGTAGAGCGTCGGTCTCCAAAACCGGTTGTTGGGGGTTCGAGTCCCTCCTGGCCTGCCATCTACTAATTTATTCTATCAAATTTTTGTTTCAATTGGATTGTTTTTGAATTTTTTAATTTTAGTTTAAGCTATTTTGGATAAAATTGAAAATTCTTTTAATGTATAAATATTAAGTTTAAGTGAGGGCGAAAAGAAACTATGGATAAATGGCTCATGCAATATAAATTAGCTAGAGAAGAGCTTTCTAAAGTGATATTTCCTATTAAAGAGCAGATACGCAATGCGCTTGTTTCTGTTTTGGTGGTGGTGAGTGCTATCACGCTGTTTTTAGCTTTGTTGGATTTTTCTCTGGGGGCTTTTATCTCTAGTGTTCTATAGGTTGGTGGCTTTAAATAAGGAGAATAATGATGGATTGGTATGCTATACAAACTTATTCAGGGAGCGAGCAGTCCGTTAAGAAAGCGATTGAGAATCTAGCGAACGATCATAATATAAGAGATAGGATACAAGAGATCATTGTGCCTACTGAAGATATTATAGAGGTTTCTAAAAAAAGCAAGACGAAAGTAACGGAACGAAGCCTTTATCCTGGATATGTTTTTATTAAGGTGGATTTAGATACGGTTTTGTGGCATAAGATACAATCTTTGCCAAGAGTGAGCCGTTTTATTGGAGAAAATAAAAAGCCAACCCCATTGAGTGAAGCGGATATTGGGCATATTTTAGAAAAAATGAATAACCGAGCGGCCCCCAAGCCCAAAATCTTTTTTGAGCAAGGCGAAGTGGTGCGTGTGGTGGAAGGCCCTTTTGCGAACTTTACCGCTACGGTGGAAGAGTATGATGTGGAACACCGCAAGCTCAAGCTCAATGTTTCTATTTTTGGTAGGAACACTCCAATAGAGATTTTGCATTCGCAAGTGGAAAAAATTATATAACTTTTTAAGGAGAAAACATGGCTAAAAAAGTAGTCGGAGAAATCAAACTTCAAATCCCTGCCGGTAAGGCAAACCCTTCACCTCCCGTAGGGCCAGCGTTGGGTCAAAGAGGGGTTAATATCATGGAATTTTGTAAGGCTTTTAATGAGAGAACTAAAGACATGGGGAGTTTTAATATCCCGGTGATTATCACGGTTTATCAAGATAAGAGTTTTACCTTTATCACTAAAAAGCCTCCGGTAACCGATTTGATCAAAAAAGCTTCTGGGGTTGAAAAAGGTTCTGACAACCCACTCAAAAATAAAATTGCAAAGCTCACCCACAAGCAAGTGGAAGAGATCGCACAATTGAAAATGGAAGATTTAAATACAAGCACCATGGAAGCGGCCAAAAAAATCGTTATGGGCAGCGCTAGGAGCATGGGCGTAGAAGTTGTGGATTGATTGGGTGTTGTTGGAATTGAAAGAAATTTTTAAGGATTAGAATCGTGGCAAAAAAAGTATTTAAAAGATTGGAAAAACTTTTTTCTAAAATTCAAAACGATAAAGCGTATGGCGTAGAGCAAGGCGTAGAGGTAGTTAAATCTCTCGCTTCAGCCAAATTTGATGAAACCGTGGAAGTAGCGTTAAGACTAGGGGTTGATCCAAGGCATGCGGATCAAATGGTGCGCGGTGCGGTGGTGCTTCCTCATGGAACAGGGAAAAAAGTGAGGGTGGCTGTTTTTGCAAAAGACATTAAACAAGATGAAGCCAAGAACGCTGGGGCTGATGTCGTTGGCGGAGACGATTTGGCTGAAGAAATCAAAAACGGCCGTATTGATTTTGACATGGTGATCGCAACGCCTGATATGATGGCGGTTGTCGGTAAAGTGGGTAGGATTTTAGGCCCTAAAGGTTTGATGCCAAACCCCAAAACCGGAACCGTTACGATGGATATTGCTAAAGCGGTTAGTAATGCTAAAAGCGGTCAAGTGAATTTCAGGGTGGATAAAAAGGGCAATGTTCATGCCCCTATTGGTAAGGCGAGTTTTCCTGAAGAAAAAATCAAAGAAAACATGCTTGAGTTGGTTAAAACGATCAACCGCCTAAAACCCAGTAGCGCGAAAGGCAAGTATATTAGAAACGCCGCTCTTTCGCTCACCATGTCGCCTTCAGTGAATTTGGACGCACAAGAATTGATGGACATTAAATAGCGTTAGGAGTTTTTAATCTTAGGCTGAAGATCGTAAGAGCTAAAAAGCTTAAAATTTCTTTTTTAAAAAGATAATCTTGCAGAGGTCTAGTCTAGAAAGGAGGAAAAGATGCAAAAACAACATCAAAGGCAGCATAAAGTAGAGCTAGTCGCTAACTTAAAATCGCAATTTGCAGATGCCAAAGCCCTTTTAATTTGCGATTATAAGGGTCTTAGCGTGAAAAAGTTGGAAGCTTTAAGGAATAAGGCTCGCAATCAAGACATTAAAGTGCAAGTGATTAAGAACACTCTCGCTCATATTGCCATGAAAGAGGCCGGCTATTCTGATTTGGATTTGAAAGAAACCAATGTGTTTTTGTGGGGCGGTGATCAAATCGCTCTCTCTAAACTCGTGTTTGATTTCCAAAAAGAGCATAAAGATCATTTTGTGTTGAAAGCGGGCTTGTTTGATAAAGAAAGCGTTAGCGTAGCTCATGTGGAAGCGGTTTCAAAACTCCCAAGCAAAGAAGAGCTTATGGGAATGTTGCTTTCTGTTTGGACGGCTCCGGCACGTTATTTTGTGACCGGTTTAGACAATTTGCGTAAAGCGAAAGAAGAAAACTAAGAGCCTATGATGGCTTTAATTAAAAAAATTTGAAGGATTGGATTATGGCAATTTCAAAAGAAGAAGTGTTAGAGTATATTGGTTCATTGAGCGTTTTAGAGCTTGCTGAATTGGTTAAAATGTTTGAGGAAAAATTTGGCGTGAGCGCGACTCCAACGGTCGTAGCGGGTGCGGCTGTAGCTGGCGGTGCAGCGGCTGAGAGCGAAGAAAAAACCGAATTTAATGTGATTTTGGCTGATAGCGGTGCTGAAAAAATCAAGGTGATTAAAGTGGTTCGTGAAATCACTGGACTTGGCCTGAAAGAAGCTAAAGACGCTACCGAAAAAACCCCTCATGTGCTTAAAGAGGGCGTGAATAAAGAAGAAGCTGAAACCATCAAGAAGAAACTTGAAGAAGTGGGTGCTAAGGTTGAAGTCAAGTAAGACTTAAAAACAGAAAGGCCTTTGTGCCTTTCTCTGCTCTAGTGTGGCAGATGATTTTGCTCCATGATTTTGTTTGTGAGCGTGTGGCCTAAAGTGGTTAGTATTGCAGGTGGGTTTTGGTATTTTTATCATGGATGGTTCTAAAGTTTAAAGATCCTTTTGCAATGCTTACTTGAATTAATGCATTAAATAACTCAAAATTTTTGATCAAAGGCTTGAAATATGTCAAAAAAAATTCCCCTAAAAAACCGCTTGAGAGCTGATTTTACAAAAACCCCGACAGATTTAGAAGTTCCTAATTTATTATTATTACAACGAGACAGCTATGATTCTTTCTTGTATTCCAAAGATGGCAAAGAGAGTGGGATTGAAAAGGTTTTTAAATCCATTTTCCCTATTCAAGATGAGCATAACCGCATCACTTTAGAATACGCAGGTTGCGAATTTGGCAAGTCTAAATACACTGTTAGAGAAGCGATGGAGAGGGGCATTACCTACTCTATTCCGCTTAAAATTAAAGTGCGCTTAATCTTGTGGGAAAAAGATACCAAAAGTGGCGAAAAGAACGGCATCAAGGATATTAAAGAACAAAGCATTTTCATTCGTGAGATCCCTTTGATGACAGAACGCACTTCATTTATTATCAATGGGGTGGAGCGCGTGGTCGTCAATCAGCTCCACAGAAGCCCCGGTGTGATTTTCAAAGAAGAAGAGTCCAGCACTTCTTTAAACAAGCTCATTTACACAGGGCAAATCATCCCTGATAGGGGTTCGTGGCTGTATTTTGAATACGATTCTAAAGATGTTTTGTATGCTCGTATCAACAAACGCCGTAAAGTGCCTGTTACCATTTTATTCAGGGCGATGGATTATCAAAAACAAGACATCATCAAAATGTTCTACCCGCTTGTTAAAGTGCGTTATGAAAACGATAAATATTTGATCCCGTTTGCTTCATTAGACGCCAATCAAAGAATGGAATTTGACTTGAAAGATCCTCAAGGCAAGATCATTCTTTTAGCAGGAAAAAAGCTCACTTCAAGAAAGATTAAAGAGCTTAAAGAAAACCATTTGGAATGGGTGGAATACCCTATGGATATTTTACTCAATCGCCATTTAGCTGAGCCTGTTATGGTAGAGAAAGAAGTCTTATTGGACATGCTCACTCAGCTAGATAAAAACAAATTAGAAAAAATCCACGATTTAGGCGTGCAAGAATTTGTGATCATCAACGATCTGGCTTTAGGGCATGACGCTTCCATTATCCATTCTTTTTCAGCCGATTCTGAGTCTTTGAAATTACTCAAGCAAACCGAAAAAATTGATGATGAAAACGCTCTAGCAGCGATTCGTATCCATAAGGTTATGAAACCAGGCGATCCTGTTACGACTGAAGTGGCTAAGCAGTTTGTCAAAAAACTTTTCTTTGATCCAGAACGCTATGATTTGACCATGGTGGGGCGCATGAAAATGAATCACAAGTTAGGCTTGCATGTGCCTGATTACATCACGACTTTAACGCATGAAGATATTATCACCACCGTTAAATATCTCATGAAAATCAAAAACAATCAGGGCAAGATTGATGACAGAGACCATTTGGGAAATCGTAGGATTAGGGCGGTAGGGGAACTATTGGCCAATGAATTGCATTCAGGCTTAGTGAAAATGCAAAAGACCATTAAAGACAAGCTCACTACCATGAGTGGGGCTTTTGATTCGCTCATGCCCCATGACTTGGTTAATTCTAAAATGATCACTAGCACCATCATGGAATTTTTCATGGGCGGCCAGCTCTCGCAATTTATGGATCAAACTAACCCTTTGAGTGAAGTTACGCACAAACGCCGCCTTTCAGCGCTCGGTGAAGGGGGGTTAGTCAAAGACAGGGTAGGGTTTGAAGCCAGGGATGTGCACCCCACGCATTATGGCCGAATTTGTCCCATTGAAACCCCAGAAGGTCAAAATATCGGTCTGATCAACACCCTTTCCACTTTCACAAGAGTGAATGATTTAGGCTTTATTGAAGCCCCTTATAAAAAGGTTGTGGATGGCAAGGTAGTGGGTGAGACGATTTATTTGACCGCTATCCAAGAAGACAGCCACATCATCGCTCCTGCAAGCACCCCCATTGATGAAGAGGGTAATATTTTGGGCGATTTGATTGAAACGCGCGTGGAAGGCGAAATCGTTTTAAACGAAAAAAGCAAAGTAACCTTAATGGATTTAAGCTCTAGCATGCTAGTAGGGGTCGCCGCATCGCTCATTCCTTTCTTAGAGCATGATGACGCCAACCGCGCCTTAATGGGGACTAACATGCAACGCCAAGCGGTGCCTTTATTAAGAAGCGACGCTCCCATTGTAGGCACAGGGATTGAAAAAATTATCGCTAGGGATTCTTGGGGAGCGATCAAGGCCAATCGTGCAGGCGTTGTAGAAAAAATTGATTCTAAAAACATCTATATTTTAGGCGAAGGCAAAGAAGAAGCCTATATTGACGCGTATTCTTTGCAAAAAAACTTACGCACCAACCAAAACACCAGCTTCAATCAAGTCCCTATCGTTAAAGTGGGCGATAAAGTAGAAGCTGGGCAAATCATCGCTGATGGCCCTAGCATGGATAGGGGCGAGTTAGCGTTAGGGAAAAATGTGCGCGTGGCGTTCATGCCTTGGAATGGCTATAACTTTGAAGACGCCATCGTGGTGAGTGAGCGCATCACTAAAGACGATGTTTTCACTTCCACCCACATTTATGAAAAAGAAGTGGATGCCAGAGAGCTTAAGCATGGCGCGGAAGAATTTACCGCTGATATTCCTGATGTGAAAGAAGAAGCGCTCGCCCATCTTGATGAAAGCGGGATCGTTAAAGTCGGCACTTATGTGAGCGCTGGCATGATTTTAGTGGGCAAGACTTCTCCTAAAGGCGAGATTAAAAGCACGCCTGAAGAGCGGCTTTTAAGGGCTATTTTTGGGGATAAAGCTGGGCATGTGGTCAATAAGAGTTTGTATTGCCCCCCCAGTTTGGAAGGCACGGTGATTGACGTGAAAGTTTTCACTAAAAAAGGCTATGAGAAGGATGCGCGGGTTTTGAGCGCGTATGAAGAAGAAAAAGCCAAGCTTGATATGGAGCATTTTGATCGCTTGACCATGCTCAATAGAGAAGAATTGTTGCGCGTTAGTTCGCTCCTTTCTCAAGCGATTTTAGAAGAGCCTTTCAGCCATAACGGCAAGGATTATAAAGAAGGCGATCAAATCCCTAAAGAAGAAATCGCTTCAATCAACCGCTTCACTTTGGCTAGTTTGGTCAAAAAGTATTCTAAAGAAGTGCAAAACCACTATGAAATCACTAAAAACAATTTCTTAGAGCAAAAGAAAGTTTTGGGCGAAGAGCATGAAGAAAAGCTTTCTATTTTAGAAAAAGATGATATTTTGCCTAATGGCGTGATCAAAAAAGTCAAGCTCTATATCGCTACAAAGCGAAAGCTTAAAGTGGGCGATAAAATGGCAGGAAGGCATGGGAATAAAGGGATTGTGTCTAATATTGTGCCGGTTGCGGATATGCCTTATACCGCTGATGGCGAGCCTGTAGATATTGTCTTAAACCCTTTAGGCGTGCCAAGCCGCATGAATATCGGGCAGATTTTAGAAATGCATTTAGGCTTAGTGGGGAAAGAATTTGGGAAGCAAATCGCTAGCATGCTAGAGGATAAAACCAAAGATTTTGCCAAAGAATTGCGCGCTAAAATGCTAGAAATCGCTAACGCCATTAATGAAAAAGACCCCTTGACAATCCATGTCCTTGAGAATTGCTCTGATGAAGAGCTTTTGGAATACGCTAAAGATTGGAGCAAGGGCGTTAAGATGGCTATCCCTGTGTTTGAAGGCATCTCGCAAGAAAAATTTTATAAGCTGTTTGAGTTAGCCAAGATCGCTATGGATGGCAAAATGGATCTGTATGATGGGCGCACCGGCGAAAAAATGAGGGAGCGCGTGAATGTGGGCTATATGTATATGATCAAACTCCACCATCTAGTGGATGAAAAAGCCCATGCCAGAAGCACAGGCCCTTATAGCCTAGTAACGCACCAACCCGTTGGGGGTAAAGCGCTCTTTGGAGGTCAAAGGTTTGGGGAAATGGAAGTGTGGGCGCTAGAAGCTTATGGTGCGGCGCACACCTTAAAAGAAATGCTCACCATTAAATCCGATGATATTAGAGGCAGAGAAAACGCTTATAGGGCTATCGCTAAAGGTGAGCAAGTGGGCGAGAGCGAAATCCCTGAGACTTTCTATGTTTTGACTAAAGAATTGCAATCGCTCGCTTTGGATATTAATATTTTTGGGGACGATGTGGATGAAGATGGAGCGCCTAAACCCATTGTCATTAAAGAAGATGACAGGCCTAAAGATTTTAGCTCTTTCCAACTCACACTAGCCAGCCCTGAAAAAATCCATTCTTGGAGTTATGGGGAAGTTAAAAAGCCAGAAACGATCAATTATCGCACCCTAAAGCCTGAACGAGATGGCTTGTTTTGCATGAAAATCTTTGGTCCCACTAAAGATTATGAATGCTTGTGCGGTAAATACAAAAAGCCTCGCTTCAAAGACATTGGCACATGCGAAAAATGCGGCGTGGCGATCACGCATTCCAAAGTCAGGCGTTTTAGAATGGGGCATATTGAATTGGCCACTCCTGTAGCGCACATCTGGTATGTCAATTCCTTACCTAGCCGTATCGGCACGCTTTTAGGCGTTAAGATGAAAGACTTAGAGCGCGTGTTGTATTATGAAGCTTATATCGTTAAAGAACCAGGCGAAGCCGCTTATGACAATGAAGGCACTAAGCTTGTGATGAAATACGATATTTTGAATGAAGAGCAGTATCAAAATATCTCACGAAGATACGAAGATAGGGGCTTTGTAGCGCAAATGGGCGGCGAAGCGATCAAGGATTTGCTAGAAGAAATTGATCTGATCACCTTATTGCAGAGTTTGAAAGAAGAAGTGAAAGACACTAATTCGGATGCGAAAAAGAAAAAACTCATTAAGCGTTTGAAAGTGGTAGAAAGCTTTTTAAATTCTGGTAATAGGCCTGAATGGATGATGCTCACGGTTTTACCGGTATTGCCACCGGATTTAAGGCCTTTAGTCGCGCTAGATGGCGGGAAGTTTGCGGTCAGCGATGTGAATGAATTGTATCGTCGTGTTATTAATCGTAACCAACGCTTGAAACGCCTAATGGAGCTTGGGGCGCCAGAAATCATTGTGCGCAACGAAAAAAGGATGTTGCAAGAAGCCGTGGATGTGCTTTTTGATAACGGCCGCAGCACCAATGCGGTTAAAGGGGCTAACAAACGCCCTTTAAAATCGCTCAGCGAAATCATTAAAGGCAAGCAAGGGCGTTTCAGGCAAAACCTTTTAGGTAAGCGCGTGGATTTTTCAGGCAGAAGCGTGATTGTGGTTGGACCTAATCTTAAAATGGATGAATGCGGGTTGCCCAAAAACATGGCGTTAGAACTCTTCAAACCGCATTTGTTATCCAAGCTTGAAGAGAGAGGCTATGCCACCACGCTCAAACAAGCTAAACGCATGATTGAACAAAAAAGCAATGAAGTGTGGGAGTGCTTGCAAGAAATCACAGAGGGGTATCCGGTGCTACTCAACCGCGCTCCTACCTTGCACAAGCAATCCATTCAAGCGTTCCATCCAAAGCTGATTGACGGCAAAGCGATCCAGTTGCACCCGTTAGTGTGTTCAGCGTTTAACGCCGATTTTGACGGGGATCAAATGGCGGTGCATGTGCCTTTAAGCCAGGAAGCGATCGCTGAATGCAAGGTGCTGATGTTAAGCTCTATGAATATCCTTCTGCCCGCTAGCGGTAAAGCCGTAGCCATTCCTAGCCAGGATATGGTTTTAGGGCTTTATTATCTTTCTTTAGAAAAGAGTGGGGTCAAGGGCGAACATAAGCTTTTTTCTAGCGTGAATGAAATCATCACCGCTATTGACACGAAAGAATTAGACATCCACGCAAAGATTAGGGTTTTAGATCAAGGGAATATTATCGCTACGAGCGCGGGGCGCATGATCATTAAGTCTATTTTGCCTGATTTTATCCCTACGGATTTGTGGAACAGACCCATGAAGAAAAAAGATATTGGCGTGCTTGTGGATTATGTGCATAAAGTCGGCGGTATCGGTATTACTGCAACCTTTTTGGATCATTTGAAAACGCTTGGCTTTAGGTATGCGACTAAGGCTGGTATTTCTATCTCTATGGAAGATATTATCACGCCAAAAGACAAGCAAAAAATGGTGGAAAAAGCCAAAATAGAAGTTAAAAAAATCCAGCAACAATACGATCAAGGGCTGCTCACTGACCAGGAGCGTTACAATAAGATCATTGACACTTGGACTGAAGTCAATGACAGAATGAGTAAAGAAATGATGACCGCTATCGCGCAAGATAAAGAGGGCTTTAACTCTATTTACATGATGGCGGATAGCGGCGCAAGGGGTAGCGCGGCGCAAATCCGTCAGCTTTCAGCGATGAGGGGTCTTATGACAAAGCCGGATGGCAGTATCATTGAAACGCCCATTATTTCTAACTTTAAAGAGGGGTTGAATGTCTTAGAATACTTTAACTCCACGCATGGCGCTAGAAAGGGCTTAGCGGATACAGCACTAAAAACAGCCAATGCGGGGTATTTGACAAGAAAGCTCATTGATGTTTCGCAAAATGTCAAGGTGGTGTCTGATGATTGCGGCACGCATGAAGGGATTGAAATCACGGATATTGCAGTAGGGAGTGAATTGATTGAACCTTTAGAAGAGCGTATTTTTGGGCGCGTTTTATTGGAAGATGTGATCGATCCCATTACGAATGAAATCTTGCTTTATGCGGACACTTTGATTGATGAAGAGGGCGCTAAAAAGGTGGTTGAAGCCGGGATTAAATCCATTACGATCCGCACCCCAGTAACTTGTAAAGCGCCAAAGGGCGTGTGCGCGAAATGCTATGGCTTGAATTTGGGCGAAGGCAAGATGAGCTATCCAGGTGAAGCGGTGGGCGTGGTAGCCGCGCAATCTATTGGGGAGCCTGGAACGCAGCTCACTTTAAGGACTTTCCATGTGGGCGGGACAGCGAGCAGGAGTCAGGATGAGCGCGAAATTGTAGCGAGCAAAGAAGGTTTTGTGCGTTTCTACAACCTTAGGACTTACACGAATAAAGAGGGTAAAAACATTATCGCTAACCGCCGTAACGCTTCTATTTTAGTGGTAGAGCCTAAGATTAAAGCGCCTTTTGATGGGGAATTACGCATTGAAACGGTCTATGAAGAAGTCGTTGTGAGCGTGAAAAATGGCGATCAAGAAGCTAAATTTGTTTTAAGAAGAAGCGATATTGTCAAGCCAAGCGAATTAGCCGGCGTTGGCGGTAAGATTGAGGGGAAAGTGTATTTGCCTTATGCTAGTGGGCATAAGGTGCATAAGGGGGGAAGTATCGCTGATATTATCCAAGAGGGCTGGAATGTGCCTAATCGCATCCCTTATGCGAGCGAATTGCTAGTCAAGGATAATGACCCTATTGCACAAGATGTGTATGCCAAAGAAAAAGGCATAATCAAATACTATGTTTTAGAGGCTAACCATTTAGAGCGCACCCATGGGATCAAAAAGGGCGATATGGTGAGTGAAAAAGGCTTGTTTGCGGTGATAGCTGATGATAATGGTAGGGAAGCCGCTCGCCATTATATCGCTAGGGGTTCTGAGATCTTGATTGATGATAATAGTGAAGTGAGCGCTAATAGCGTGATTTCTAAACCCACGACTAACACTTTCAAAACGATTGCCACATGGGATCCTTACAACACCCCTATCATTGCGGACTTTAAAGGTAAGGTGAGTTTTGTGGATGTTATCGCAGGGGTTACGGTCGCTGAAAAAGAAGACGAAAATACCGGTATCACAAGCTTAGTGGTGAATGATTACATTCCAAGCGGATACAAACCAAGCTTGCTTTTAGAAGGGGCTAATGGCGAAGAAGCACGTTATTTCCTAGAGCCAAAAACTTCTATCGCCATTAGCGATGGCTTTAGCGTGGAGCAGGCTGAAGTGTTAGCGAAAATCCCTAAAGCGACCGTTAAATCCAGGGATATTACTGGGGGTCTCCCAAGGGTTTCTGAACTCTTTGAAGCGAGAAAACCCAAGCCTAAAGATGTGGCGATCCTTTCTGAAGTGGATGGGATAGTGAGTTTTGGCAAACCCATTCGCAATAAAGAACACATCATCGTAACTTCTAAAGATGGCCGTTCTATGGATTATTTTGTGGATAAAGGCAAGCAAATTCTAGTGCATGCCGATGAATTTGTGCATGCAGGAGAAGCGATGACGGATGGAGTAATCTCAAGCCATGATATTTTAAGGATCAGTGGCGAAAAAGAGCTTTATAAATACATTGTGAGCGAAGTCCAGCAAGTGTATCGCAGGCAGGGGGTGAGCATTGCGGACAAGCACATTGAAATCATTGTCTCTCAAATGCTAAGGCAAGTGCGCATTTTAGACAGCGGGGATAGCAAGTTTATTGAAGGGGATTTAGTCAGTAAAAAACTCTTCAAAGAAGAAAACGCTCGTGTGATCGCTTTAAAAGGCGAGCCAGCGATTGCTGAACCGGTGCTTTTAGGGATCACCAGAGCGGCTATTGGGAGCGATAGCATCATTTCAGCGGCCTCTTTTCAAGAAACGACTAAAGTTTTAACAGAAGCCAGTATCGCCATGAAAAAAGACTTTTTGGAAGACTTGAAAGAAAATGTGGTGTTAGGAAGGATGATTCCTGTGGGAACGGGCATGTATAAGAATAAAAAAATCGTGCTGAGAGCGCTTGAAGATGGCCCTAAATTTTGATATAAAAAATCGGTTAAGATTTTTAAAAGAAAAATTAGGGTAAAATGGAAAGACTTATAGTTTTAAATTTTTAGAATAAGGAAAAATAGTGCCTACTATCAATCAGTTGATTAGAAAAGAAAGGAAAAAGGTGGTTAAAAAAACCAAATCACCTGCATTAGTGGAATGCCCTCAAAGGAGAGGGGTTTGTACTAGGGTTTATACAACTACCCCTAAAAAGCCTAACTCGGCTTTAAGAAAGGTTGCTAAGGTTCGTTTGACCAGCAAATTTGAAGTGATTAGTTACATCCCTGGTGAGGGGCATAACTTGCAAGAGCACTCCATTGTGTTAGTGCGTGGGGGTAGGGTTAAGGACTTACCCGGTGTGAAATACCATATTGTCCGTGGTGCTTTAGACACTGCAGGGGTCAATAAGAGAACGGTTTCACGCTCTAAGTATGGGACTAAAAAAGCTAAAGCAACCGACAAGAAAGCAACAGACAGCAAGAAAAAATAAGAGGAAAACAAACACATGAGAAGAAGAAAAGCACCCGTTAGGGAGGTTTTGGGCGATCCTGTTTATGGGAATAAGGTGGTTACCAAGTTTATCAATAAGATGATGTATGACGGCAAGAAAAGCGTAGCGGAAAAAATCATCTACAAAGCTTTTAATAAGATTGAAGAAAAAAGCGGTGAAAAGGGCATTGAAGTGTTTGAAAAAGCCCTAGAGAGGGTGCGTCCTTTGGTGGAAGTGCGCAGCCGAAGAGTGGGTGGGGCCACTTATCAAGTGCCGGTAGAAGTGCGAGCGAGTCGCCAGCAGTCGCTATCAATCCGTTGGATTTTAGAAGCCACTAGAAAACGCAACGAAAGAATGATGGTGGATAGATTGGCTAATGAGCTTATGGATGCAGCTAGCGATAAGGGTGCGGCTTTTAAGAAAAAAGAAGATGTGCATAAAATGGCAGAAGCGAATAAAGCGTTCGCGCATTACCGCTGGTAATTGGAGTTAGAATGGCTAGAAAAACCCCATTAAACAGGATCAGAAATATCGGTATCGCCGCTCACATTGATGCCGGGAAAACCACCACTTCTGAAAGGATTTTATTCTATACAGGCGTGAGCCATAAGATCGGCGAAGTGCATGATGGCGCGGCGACAATGGACTGGATGGAGCAAGAAAAAGAAAGAGGGATCACTATCACTTCTGCGGCAACGACTTGCTTTTGGAAGGATCACCAAATCAATTTGATTGACACTCCAGGGCATGTGGATTTTACCATTGAAGTGGAACGATCCATGCGCGTGCTAGATGGCGCGGTTTCAGTGTTTTGCTCGGTGGGGGGCGTGCAACCTCAAAGCGAGACTGTGTGGCGTCAAGCGAATAAATACGGCGTGCCTAGGATTGTTTTTGTCAATAAAATGGATAGGATTGGGGCGAATTTCTACAATGTAGAAAATCAGATCAAACAACGCTTGAAAGCGAATCCTGTGCCTATCAATATCCCCATTGGGGCTGAAGACACTTTTATTGGCGTGATTGATTTAGTCCAAATGAAAGCGATCGTTTGGAATAATGAAACCATGGGAGCCAAATACGATGTGGAAGAAATCCCTAGCGATTTATTAGAAAGGGCTAAAGAATACCGAGAAAAGCTTGTAGAAGCCGTAGCCGAGCAAGATGAAGCCTTAATGGAAAAGTATTTGGGCGGTGAGGAATTAAGCGTTGAAGAAATCAAAAAGGGCATTAAAACAGGTTGTTTGAACATGAGCCTTGTCCCCATGCTTTGTGGTTCTTCTTTTAAAAATAAGGGCGTGCAGACTTTATTAGATGCGGTGATTGACTACTTGCCAGCACCCACAGAGGTTGTGGATATTAAGGGGATTGATCCAAAGAGCGAGGAAGAAGTTTTTGTGAAATCCAGCGACGATGGCGAGTTTGCCGGTTTGGCGTTTAAGATCATGACGGATCCTTTTGTGGGTCAACTCACTTTTGTGCGCGTGTATCGTGGTAAGCTAGAGTCCGGTAGCTATGTGTATAACTCCACCAAAGACAAAAAAGAGCGCGTGGGAAGACTCCTTAAAATGCATTCCAACAAGAGAGAAGACATTAAAGAAGTTTATGCGGGCGAGATTTGCGCGTTTGTGGGCTTGAAAGACACGCTGACTGGGGACACGCTTTGCGATGAAAAGAACGCCGTCGTCTTAGAGAGGATGGAATTTCCTGAGCCGGTCATTCACATCGCTGTGGAGCCTAAAACGAAAGCAGACCAGGAAAAAATGGGCGTAGCGTTAGGCAAGCTCGCTGAAGAGGATCCAAGCTTTAGGGTGATGACTCAAGAAGAAACCGGGCAAACTCTCATTGGCGGCATGGGTGAATTGCACCTAGAAATCATCGTGGATAGGTTGAAAAGAGAATTTAAGGTGGAAGCTGAAATCGGTCAGCCGCAAGTCGCCTTTAGAGAGACTATCCGCTCAAGCGTGAGTAAAGAGCATAAATACGCTAAGCAAAGCGGTGGTCGTGGGCAATACGGGCATGTGTTTATCAAGCTTGAGCCTAAAGAGCCTGGCAGTGGGTATGAATTTGTGAATGAAATTTCTGGGGGCGTGATCCCTAAAGAATATATCCCTGCGGTGGATAAGGGTATCCAAGAAGCGATGCAAAATGGCGTTTTGGCAGGCTATCCGGTGGTGGATTTTAAAGTTACCCTTTATGATGGGAGCTACCATGATGTGGATTCTTCAGAAATGGCGTTTAAAATCGCTGGATCTATGGCGTTTAAAGAAGCGAGTCGCACGGCTAACCCGGTTTTACTAGAGCCTATGATGAAAGTGGAAGTGGAAGTCCCTGAAGAATACATGGGCGATGTGATTGGCGATTTGAATAGAAGAAGAGGGCAAATCAATTCTATGGACGATAGATTAGGCTTGAAAATCGTGAACGCTTTTGTGCCGTTGGTGGAAATGTTTGGTTATTCTACGGATTTACGATCAGCCACTCAAGGGCGTGGGACTTACTCTATGGAGTTTGATCATTATGGCGAAGTGCCTAGCAATATCGCTAAGGAAATTGTAGAAAAACGCAAAGGCTGATTTGATTATAACGCTCTCTTAAAAAAGGGGTGTTGCACTATTTAAACTTTTCTCCTTTAAATTAAAGAGACTTTTTAGGTGGTTTATCCCCTTAATGAGTCTTTCTTCATTTTAATTTGCTATAAAATTGCTTTTTAGCTTTGTTCTCATCAAATAAGGGGTAACTAAAACTTTGATTTTTAAAAATGGGGTTTTGGTTGCTTCGTTTAATCGTTTTAGATTTTATTTCATGGTGGAATTCGTTTTCTTAAGGGGTTAGGGGGTATTTTGTGGCAATGCCCTTTAAAAATCCCCCTAGCTCATAGACTGCCTGCAAGAAATTTCATTTGATGAGCGACAAAGTCTTTTGTGTTCAAAAAACGCTTTTTGGCATTTTTCAAATTCTTATAATCAATTTTTTATTAAAACAAAGCCTTGTTAAAATGCCTTAAAAAAATTTGTTAGGGAGAAAACACACTAACAAATAAAAAGAACGCTTCAATCTTTTTTAAAAAGCCAACGCAATATAAATACCCAATAATTTTATTTATCCACCATTTTATTGATTCTTTCAGGGTAGCGAGCCCCTTCTATTTTGATTGCAGCCAATTCTTTTTGGAAAACCTCCAATTCTTTTTGACTCCAAGAAACTTGCAAAGCCCCTATATTTTCTATGAGCCTGGATTCTTTGGTGGTGCCAAAGAGAGGGACAATGATTTTTTGGGTGTGCAAAATCCATGAGAGAGCCAGTTGGGCTGGTGTAACGCCTTTAGCGTGTGCATGATCTTGGATCAATTCCACTAAAGCGTAATTTTTGGCTAGATTTTCTTGATTGAATCTGGGAGAAACGCTTCTAAAATCTTCACTAGCAAAGGTGGCATTTTTTTCAAATTTCGCGCCTAAAAACCCCTTACCCAAAGGCGAAAAGGCGACAAAGCCAATTTTTTCTTTTTCTAAAAATCCTAAAATCTCTTTTTCAGGTTCGCGCCACCACAAGGAATATTCGCTCTGCAACGCGCTTAAAGGGCAAATTTGATGGGCTTTTTGGATGCTAGACAACCCTGCCTCACTCATCCCCCAAGCTTTAATTTTTCCTTCTTTAATAAGAGCTTGCATAACTTCTGCCACTTCTTCTATGGGCGTGTTAGTATCCACACGGTGCTGGTAGTATAAATCAATGCATTCTACTTTTAAGCGTTTCAAACTCCCCTCAACAGCACTCTTAATACGACTAGGACTGGAATCTAAAAACATAGTTGCGTATTTGTCGTTAGGATCTGCGTAGTAAATCCCAAACTTGCTCGCTACCACAACCTTGTCTCTAAAAGGCTTGATCGCTTCGCCTAAAAGCTCTTCATTATCTTCCCCATAAGCCTCTGCAGTATCAAAAAAGTTAATACCCAATTCCAAAGCCTTGTGGATAAGTTTAACCATCTGCTTTTTATCATGGACTTCCCCATACCCATAAGTCATGCCCATGCACCCTAGAGCTAACGCGCTCACTTTTAAAGGACCTAAATGACGCTGTTGCATACAAACTCCTTGATTTTATATTGGGTTTTCAGTATAACCGCAATCTTAATTTTTGTCAAACTTTCTAAAACCAGAGATAATTTAGTTTTTTAAGGCAACAAAACCACCAAAATCATCAAAAATTTGATTGGTTTCTATTCATTTACTTTTGAAAAATATAATTCTCTCGCTTTTAAAACCATCACAAGGAGTTTTCGTATGAAAAAGCAAATCTTGACAGGCGTTTTGTTATCAGTTTTAGCGGTGAGTTCTGTATACGCTCACAAAGACAAAAAAGACGCTAAAAAACCTGAGTTAAGCTCTCAATTAGTGGCTCACAAAGACAAAAAAGACGCTAAAAAAACCTGAGTTAAGCTCTCAATTAGTGGCTCACAAAGACAAAAAAGACGCTAAAAAACCTAAAAACTCAGTAGCTTAAGGGCTTTTGACTCAAAAAAGCGTTTTTAAAAACGCTTTTTTGAATACTATTCTATCCATTTTTACCACTCTTTAAATTTTTTGCATGCAGATTTTTCAATTTTTGTCAATAGAGCCGTGTTTTTAAAAACATTAAAAAATAAATAAAAGGCGTTTAACCCTCTTCTAAAAGCACAGAAGCGGCTTGAATAACTTCAAAGGGCGTGATGGATTTCATGCACAAATGGTTTCTTTCATTCTTTAAGGGGCAGACTCGTTTTTTGCAAGGCGAACAGCTTAAATGATGGTTTAATACAATGGCTTTTTGGGCTTTATAGGGGCTAGTTTCTTTTTCATCAGTGGGGCCAAAAAGAGCGATTAAGGGGGTTTGTGTGCCAGCAGCCACATGCATAGGACCGCTATCATTAGTGATGAATAAATCTAAAGTAGCGATGCTCTCTATCAATTCTTCAATGCTGGTTTTCCCGCACAGATTATAAGCGTTATTGAATAATAAGGGGTTTTTCAACAAGCCTTTAACGGATTTTAAAATTCCTTCAGAAACGATAGCGTCTTCTTTAGCCCCAAAAAAATAAATTTCATGCCCTTTTTCTAACAAAGTAGCGGCGACTTCAGCGTAATAAGAAGCCAACCATCTTTTAGCACTCCCATAGCTTGCACTAGGGTTAAAGCCGATTTTTTTAGGGGTGTTTGGGGTGCGAGCGGGGAGGTTAAAGGCTAGTTTTAAGGGTAAAACGCTTTTTTGATCCAATTCTTTTTTTAAAAATTGCGAAAACAAAAAGCAATATTTTTCCACTTGGTGATACTCTTTAGGGGCAGGAGCGATCGCATGGCTGAGAAACAAAGAACGAAAAAATTGAGCAAAACCGATGCGAACGGGCGTTTTTGTTGCATAGAGCAAAAAAGCGGAATAAAAATGGTTGTTTAAAGCGATCGCCATATCGCAACGCCCTATTTTTTGAGCGAGTTTGTAGGTGGCTAATAACCTGAAAAAGGATTTTTTGGTGTCATCTGTAAAAACGGCTTCTATTTTCTCATCTTTTTGGAAAAGTTCGCAAGTGATTTTTGGGCCAACCAAGACAAAACGCGCGTTAGGGTAGTGGTTTTTAAGGGTGTAAAAAAGCGAGCTTGCCATCACCCCATCGCCTAACCAATTAGGCAAACGCAATAAAATACGCATGCGTTTGGGTGTGATCATGTTCATCAATAGCCCTTTTTTAAAGATTTTAAGCTAAAATTTTAACATACAAATACAAGGAAATGGAATGATTACCCCTAAAGTGTTGAGCGGGTTTAAAGACCGCTTGCCTAAAGATGCGATACAAAAGGCTCAGTTGCTTTCTAAAGTTTCAGTTGTTTTTCAAAGTTTTGGTTTTGTGCCGATTGAAACCCCCCATTTGGAATACGCTGAAACGCTACTGCCTGATGCGAGCAGTGATATTCAAAAAGAGATTTATCGTTTTAAAGATCATGGGGATAGAGATGTGGCTCTAAGGTTTGATTTGACCGTGCCATTAGCGCGCTTTGTTTCTTTGCACCACCAAACGCTAGGCATGCCCTTTAAACGCTACGCTATAGGCAATGTCTTTAGGGGTGAAAGGGCGCAAAAAGGGCGTTATAGAGAATTTACGCAATGCGATTTTGATTTTATAGGGAGCGAGAGCTTGGTGTGCGATGCTGAGATCATTCAAGTGATTATCGCTTCTTTAAAAGCTTTGGATTTGGAAGATTTTTGCGTTTCTATCAATCACAGGAAAATTTTGAACGGGATATGCGAATATTTTGGGATTTCTCAAGTGAATGCGGTGCTGCGCATTGTGGATAAACTAGAAAAGATTGGCCTAGATGGGGTTGAAGAAGAGTTAAAAAAAGAATGCGATTTGAATTTAAACACCATTAAAGAGCTTTTAGAAATGGTTCAAATCCAACAAAACGATTTAAGCCATGCGGAATTTTTTGAAAAAATTGCTTATTTGAAAGATTATAATGAAAATCTAAAACAGGGCATACAGGATTTAGAAAAGCTATACCAGTTGTTAGGGGATTTGCAAATTTCTCAAAACCTGTATAAGATTGATTTTTCTATCGCTAGGGGCTTAGGGTATTATACAGGGATTGTGTATGAAACCACGCTTAATGATATGAAGTCTTTAGGGAGCGTGTGTTCAGGGGGCCGTTACGATCATTTGACTAAAAATTTTTCTAAAGAAAATTTGCAAGGGGTGGGGGCTTCTATTGGGATTGACCGGTTGATTGTGGCTTTAAGTGAAATGCAATTATTAGATGAGCGCTCCACCCAAGCTAAAGTGCTAATCGCTTGCATGCATGAAGAATATTTTTCTTATGCAAACCGCTTGGCCGAGTCTTTAAGACAAAGCGGGATTTTTAGCGAAGTCTATCCAGAAGCCCAAAAAATCAAAAAACCCTTTTCTTACGCCAACCATAAAGGGCATGAGTTTGTGGCTATCATTGGCGAAGAAGAATTTAAAAGCGAAACTTTAAGCTTAAAAAACATGCATTCAGGCATGCAATTGAATTGTTTGAGCTTTTTAAAAGCCCTTGAAATCATTGGAGAAAACGATGAAGACTTATAATGTCGCCATTGTCGGGGCCAGTGGGGCGGTAGGGCAAGAGTTGATTAAGGGTTTAGAACATTCTTCTTTCCCTATTAAAAAGTTTGTCCCGCTCGCTAGTGCTAGAAGTGCTGGTAAAAAGATCAAAGCGTTCAATAAAGATCATGAAATTTTGGAAACCACGCATGAGGTTTTTGAAAAAGAAAAGATAGACATCGCCTTTTTTAGCGCTGGGGGGAGCGTGAGCGAAGAATTTGCCATAAGCGCTTCAAAAACGGCCCTAATGATTGATAACACGAGCTTTTTTAGATTGAATGAAAAAGTGCCTTTAGTCGTGCCTGAAATCAACGCTAAAGAAATTTTTAACGCTCCTTTAAATATCATCGCTAACCCTAATTGCTCCACCATTCAAATGACGCAAATCTTAAATCCCTTGCACCTCCATTTTAAGATAAAAAGCGTGATTGTTAGCACCTATCAAGCCGTGAGTGGGGCAGGAAACAAGGGGATAGAGAGTTTGAAAAATGAGCTAAAAACCGCTTTAGAATGTTTGGAAAAAGACCCCGCTATTGATTTAAACCAGGTTTTGCAAGCCGGGGCTTTCCCTTACCCGATCGCTTTCAATGCGATCGCTCATATTGATGTTTTTAAGGAGAATGGCTACACGAAAGAAGAGCTAAAAATGGTGCATGAAACCCACAAAATCATGGGCGTGGATTTCCCTATTAGCGCGACTTGCGTGCGCGTGCCGGTATTAAGGAGCCATAGCGAGAGTTTGAGTATCGCTTTTGAAAAAGAATTCGATCTCAAAGAAGTCTATGAAGTTTTAAAAAACGCCCCTAGCGTGGTTGTTTGCGATGATCCCAGTTATAATCTTTACCCAACGCCCCTAAAAGCGAGCCACACGGATAGCGTCTTTATAGGGCGCTTGAGGAAGGATTTGTTTGATAAGAAAACCTTGCACGGCTTTTGCGTGGCGGATCAATTAAGAGTGGGGGCAGCCACCAACGCGCTCAAAATCGCCATGCATTACATTAAGAACGCTTGAGTTTATTCAAAGATAACAAAGATGAATGCACATGCGCTTGAATTAAGGGCAAGGATCAATCTAGCCCAATCTCTCAAAAAGAGCTTTAGGTTACTAAGTTTGCGATGTTAAACAAGGGTGTAATTGAATTTCTCAAGGCTTGATTGAGAGAAATGCTAATATTTGGTAGGTCAAAAGGAATATAAAGGCTTACACTCAAGCAGAGAGTGAATGTTTAACTAGCGAGTTATTGCCTATTATTCCATTTAAAAGGGTGTGAGTTTAAGGTATAAGGAAAACTTGTATCAAGTTTTGTTGGAATGGATTAGAAAAATCTGATTGGATTGACCCTCACAATTTTTCAAACCAATTGTTTAATAGCGATTAAATATGGCTATATATACTACAATAATAAGATTTTGAAAAGTGAGATTGTTTTTTTGAAAGGATTTAAATGCCTATTATAAGGGTTTTAGTAATGCTTGCAACAATGATGATGAAGTTAGGAAAAATGGCAAAAGAAAAGAAAGTTTTTAAGAGTGTGGGAGTGTCTATAATGGGGATTGCTTTTTGGGAGGCGATAAAAGACTCGATAAAAAAACAAATTAAAAAAAGCAATTGGATATGCGGGAATGTTAAGACTGCGGATGATTATTTAAAAACGCATCCTAACTCATGGTTTAATTCAGCAATAGGTGTAACAACGATAACAGCCATGCTTATGAATGTGTGTTTTGCTGATGACCAATCCAAAAAGGAAGTGGCTGAAACTCAAAAGGAAGCTGAAAATGCTAGGGATAGAGCAAACAAGAGTGGGATAGAACTGGAACAAGAAAAACAGAAGACAAGCAATATAGAGACTAATAACCAAATAAAAGTAGAACAAGAAAAACAGAAGACAAGCAATACGCAAAAAGATTTGGTTAAAGAACAGAAAGATTTGGTTAAAGAACAGAAAGATTTGGTTAAAGAACAGAAAGATTTGGTTAAAGAACAGAAAGATTTGGTTAAAGAACAGAAAGATTTGGTTAAAGAACAGAAAGATTTGGTTAAAGAACAGAAAGATTTGGTTAAAAAAGCAGAACAAAATTGCCAAGAAAATCATAATCAATTCTTTATTAAAAAAGTAGGAATTAAGGGTGGTATTGGTATAGAAGTAGAAGCTGAATGCAAAACCCCTAAACCCACAAAAACCAATC
>NZ_CBOM010000007.1:0-67455 GCF_000476275.1 Helicobacter pylori SA213A | reverse complement strand
CATCCAATTGTTCATGTGCTTGATTTTTCTTAAATCCTTCTCAGGGATTTGCGCCCAATTAGCCGCATTTTCGTTGTTGTATTGCACAAAAGCGTAGCGCAAACCAGGCACGATGAAAAAGCGCCCGTCCCAAGCTTCAATGCGATCGCTCAAATAAACCGCTGTGTAATTGTTACGCCAGTTATTCCAGTTTCTATAAACGCCATGCTTGATGTGGGGTTTCCAACCGCTCATCACATTAGCACCCTCACACAAGAATCCTGCCCCCTCACCGCTCGTTTTGGTGGCGCATTCATTGGTGTTTAAGTATTGGCGCTGTAAAAAAGTGGTGGTCATGAAACGCAAGCCCATGATAAAGGTTTGCTTGACTTTCCCGGTATTGACGATCAGATTCACTTTAGGCTCAAAAGCGTTGTTAATGGAGCGCACAGGGTTTTCTACTTCTGCCCAACCATTGTAGTTAGTGGCATAATAAGGCACAGCCAAGTTATACCCTGCCGGAAGTCCTGCCGCCCTGCATGCCGCTTCGCTAAAGCAAGTAACCGTGTTAGCGCTATTGTAGCTAGAACTTACCTGAAAGTCCCTAGTCATCAACTGCCCATAGTAAGTGAAGCTGAAAGTCCCACCCACTCTGTCTAAATCCCCGAAGCGGTTTTCATACACAGCCCCAAAGCGTTGTGAGCGTCCGCCTTTTTGGTTTAAGGGGCGCAAATTAGCGAAGCGGTTTATTTTGTAATCTTGCTCGCTGAGTGATCCCGGTTGAGCGATAGCAAAATCGTAGTATTGGTAATAGGCTTTAATCCCATTGCTTTCATTGATGTCATAGATCCCATCTAGCCAATAGTTTGAAATATTAGAGGGGCTATTGTCCCTAAAGCCTTGGCCTCTAACCCAGTTAGCTTGCGCTTGGATACCCACATGCTTATTGATCATCCCTCCGCTCCTCACATAAGTGTTATAGAGGAGGTTGTTGCCTAAAGACTTGATGAAAGAAGGATCGCCGGTTTTATCAGGGGGAGCGGCAAACCCGGCATTTCTAGCCTTAGCCCAATAAGTGATCCTTTCAGCCGCTTGGTTTTCCCATTGAGTAGGGATAGGCTTAGTGATGATATTGACAATACCCCCATAAGTGTTAGGCCCATATTGCACGCTGCCTCCACCTTTAATCACATCAATGCGATCAATGGCTTGGAAGGTAACAGGGAAAATGTCTAGCTCAATGTGGGCGTAGGGGGCCATATAAACAGGAATACCATTAACTAACATCAGCGTCGCATCGCTATGCCCTGAACCTCCAGCTCCAAAGCCACGGATTTGGATAGTGGGCATAGCCCCTACACCTGTCGCATTCCTAATTTGCAGACCGGGGACATTCTGTAAAGCTTCTTCAATGCTTTGGTTAGCTTGTTGGGTGAGCGCTTTGTTAGAGATCACCGTGCGGCTTCCTGTGTATTTTTTCACTTCTTCATCTTGCCAACTCTTAGGCGCGGTAATCCCGCTATAACCCAAATTGACCTGCCCAGAATAGTCAGATCTATCCTTTTTACCGGCAGTAGAAACCTTGCCCAAAGTGTAGTCTTTATCCTTAGCGAACAAAGACTCTTGGCAAATCAAACTAGCAGTCAAAGCCAACAGAACTTTTTTATGCAACACAAACTCCTTGCGTTTTGAGAGATTTAAAAGTTGTTTAAATTTTTTAAGTAGAATCACACCAACGCCAATAGCAGTCGTAGGTAATAAAAACTAAAAAAACTTAATAACATGCAGGATTTTATCATAAAATTCTTGAAATTTTATTAATCCCATGAAAATCTTTTTTTTTTTGATTTCGCTTGGTTTTAGTAGAAAATACCCATTTTTGACACACAGATAGCTTGCATGCGTTCTCAAAACACACAAGACATTCTTTGACGCTCAAAGTGGTTTAACCTTCCATCTAAACACCGCCCCTTTTTTCAACTTTTTATCGTTTGGTTTGAAAAGCGATCAGTAACTCATTGCAAAAGAGTGCTTCTTATCTTTAATTTTACAGCACTTAATAATGAGATCCAAGATTTCCAAAACCTGCTTTTCTTCTTCGTTATTGTGTTTGACGCTCACCGTGGGGTTGTATTCGGTTACCTCAACAGCTCCTAATCGGTCTTTAAAATTTTCTAAAAGCAAGCCCAGTAATTGCCTTAATTCATCAAAACTCAGCCCGTTATTTTCACGCACGCCGGTAGAAGTGAAAAGTTTGCCATCCATAATGTCTAAATCCAAACTGAGATAAATAATATCCACCGCTTTTAATAATTCTTTGGTTTTTTGAACCACTTCTTGCATGTTTTCTCTTATCGCATCCACGCTAAATAAAGGGATTTGCAATTCCTTAATCACATCTCTTTCGCTCTGTTCGGTGCTTCTTACCCCAAAATACACCAAACATTTAGGATCAATTTCTAACCCTCCCTTTTCTAACCCCAAAGAGCAAAGCTTTTGCCATGCCTTTTCTTCGCTCTCGCTCATGCGATTAAACCCGCTACGGACACGATTTAAAACCATGCCTAAAGGCATGCCATGAATATGCTTTGAATCGCTGTCATAAGCCGTATGAATATCCGCATGCGCGTCTAAATACAAAATCCCTATTTTTTTGTCTTTATGAACGCTCCTAAAGGCTTGGAAAATCCCAAACATGTTCGCATGCTCTGAGCTTAAAATCAAAGGAAATTCTTTTTTCTCAAACACTTCTTTCATGCAAGGGATCAAATTTTCTTTGCAAAAAAGGTAGTAATCTTCAAAATTCTTAGCGTATCTAAACTCTTTATAAAGCACGCACCGCTCTTGAGTGATCGTTTGCATGCCTTTAATCACATCGCCATGCGTCGCACTCAAAACTTCTCTCAAACGCCTAACCCCTTTATCAGTGCCTCTTTTTGACGCTCCTAACTCCGCTTCTAATCCTACTAAAATCATTTTATAACTCCTTCAAATCCCCTCTCATATTTTTATTCTAAACCAAAATTAACAACCAATTATTAATTAAGAAAATGGATAATAAATAGAACAATTTCATTGTGTAAAAGAGTAAAACCATTCAAGTTTTTGACAGAAAAACACTACAAATATCTTATTGAGCGAATATAATCATAACTGACACTACTATTTAAAGGATTAACATGACTATTGGGCTAGTCAAAGAAAGCATGGATTTAGAATCACGAGTGGCTTTGGTGCCTGATGATGTGGCGCTAATCGTTCAAAAGGGCGTGGAGGTTTTAGTAGAAAATAATGCCGGTGCTAATAGCGGTTATAGTAACGAAGCGTATGAAAGCGTGGGGGCTAAAATCGTGGATTCTAAAACAGCGTGGGGGCAGGATTTGGTGGTCAAATGCAAAGAGCCTTTAGAGCATGAATACCATTTACTAAAAGAAAAAGCCACGCTGTTTAGTTACTTGGATCTAGCGTATCAAAAAAGCTTGTGCGAAATGTTTATTAATAAAAAAATCACTTCTATTTGCACTGAAACCATTGCCGGGCCTAAAAACGACTACCCTATTTTAGCGCCTATGAGCGTGGTGGCTGGGAGGTTGGCCGCGCATTTAGTCCAGCATTATTTATTGGCTTTAGAGCATGTTAAAGGGTTTATGGGTAAGGGGGTCATGCTAGGGGGTTTATCGGGCGCGCAAAGGGCTAAAATCGTCGTGGTTGGAGGCGGTGTGGTTGGCATGGAGAGCGCGAAAGTTTTAAGCCAAATGGGGGCTAAAGTAACGATTTTAGAATTAGACTACGCTAAATTACAAAACCACCCCTATTACCATTTGTATGATTTAGAAGTTTTAAGCGTGAATGAAGCCAATATCATTCAAGCCTTAAGCGGAGCGGTGGGGCTAGTGGGAGCGGTGTTAGTTACAGCGAGCCAAACCCCTAAAGTGATCTTAAGAAGGCATTTAAAATACATGCAAAAACAAGGGGTAGTCATTGATGTGGCTTGCGATTTAGGGGGGTGCATAGAGACCATACGCCAGACAAGCCATTCTAACCCGGTGTATGTGGAAGAGGATTTATTGCATTATGGCGTGCCGAACATGCCAGGGATTGTCGCTAAAACGAGTTCTACGGCTTATAGCCATGCGAGCGTGCCGTATTTGTTGTATTATTTAGAACATGGCTTGAAGGGTTTTTTAAAAGCCAACACTAAAATCGTGGCAAACACCCTTGGAGGCTTGAGCGCTTATAACGGCTATATCACCCAAGAAGGCATCGCTAAAGCGTTCAATCTAGCGTTCAAATCGCCTTTAGAGATTTTAAAGGAGCTTTAAAAATAAGCTTTAGCAAGGGTTTTAAAGGTTGCTTTAGAGTAAAGGTTTTCCTTTAGCCTAAGAAAGCTTTAAGCATAAATCCCTTAAAATCTTTCCACATTTAGCCTTTAATAGTTTTTGTTAAATTTTTGACGGTTACAGAAACGCACAAACACTCTTCTTTTGAACCTGTTTGACGGTTACAGAAACACACAAAAATCCTTTTTTTCCTTGTTGTTAAAACTACAAATAAGACTGAATGATACTTTGATGTTTTAAGGAGTTTTTATGCATAACGCTTGCAATTGTAACAACCAACGAGTGCCTTTTAAAGGTTTTGCGATAGACAACAAAGACGGAAAGTTCCACGAATGGGAGCATAGCCGCCATGCCATGGGCGAATACGATGTTGTCATTGACACCCATTTTTCAGGAATTTGTCATACGGATATTCACTTCGCTCATAGCGATTGGTTGCCTGGAATTTATCCTATGGTGCCTGGGCATGAGATTGCTGGGGTGGTGAGTGCGGTTGGCTCTAAGGTAACGAAGTTTAAAGTAGGCGATCACGCTGGAGTGGGTTGCATGGTAAATTCTTGCGGTGAGTGTCATACTTGTAAGCATGAACACCAAGAACAATGGTGCGAAAACAACAAAACCATTTACACTTACAGCTGGGAAGATTCTTTCCACAATAATGAGCCTACTTATGGCGGGTATTCTAACAATATCGTGGTGAGCGAAAACTTTGTGATTTCTATCCCTAAAGAAGCCCCATTGGACAAAGCAGCCCCCTTGCTTTGCGCGGGCATTACCGTGTATTCGCCTTTAAAATTTTCTAAAGTTGCTAAAGGCTCTAAAGTGGGTATCGCTGGTTTTGGCGGGTTGGGGCATATGGCTTTAAAATACGCCGTGGCTATGGGAGCGCAAGTGAGCGTGTTCGCAAGGAACGACAAGAAAAAGCAAATGGCTCAAAAACTAGGCGCGACTAACTTTTATACAAGCGTAGAAGAATGCAAAGAAAAATTTGATCTAATCATTTCTAGCATTCCCACGCAATATGACTTGCTCGCTTACACGAAATTATTAAAATATGGCGGTGAAGTGGCGGTTGTGGGTATCCCCCCAAAAGATCCGCAAAGGAATTTGGATTTTGGCGATTTGGTGCTGTTTTCAGGCAATCATAAGGTTTATGGCTCTTGGATTGGGGGCGTGAAAGAAACCCAAGAAATGATGGATTTTTCCATCAAGCATGGCATTTACCCTGAGATTGAGCTAGTTACCGGTCAAGAAATTGATGCGACTTGGGACAAACTCTTAAACGGGCAAGGGAATTTCCGCTATGTGATTGATATGAAAAAATCCATGGAAAATTTTAAGAAATAAACCCCAAAAACCCCTAAATTAGGGGTTCTTTTCTGTCTGTTCTAACAAAAACTATGCGTTTTAATGCGTATAAATATTTCAAAAAAAAAAAACACTTTTTAATGTTATAATCTACCTTAAATTATACAAGGGGTTTTTATGGCCAAAATTGATAGCTATGAGTGGTATTTAAAAGATACTTTAAAAAAAGAACTCTATTATCAAATCCCTATCTACCAACGCCCTTACCAATGGACAAAAGAAAACTGCGAAAAGCTTTTAGACGATTTGTTTTTTAATTATGAAGATGACAGAGAAAGCGATTATTTTTGCGGCTCATTAGTCTTAGTCAAATCCGATCCCAATTCCAAAACCGAAACCTATGATATTGTAGATGGACAGCAACGCTTAAGCACTTTCATTCTGTTGGCAAAAGTTTTAGCCGATCTTTATAATGGTTTAGACCCTGAGTATTTAGAATATTTACAAGAGAGTTGGAAAGATAGGTATACAGAAAGAAAACGACTGAGTTTTAACACTATAGGGTCTAACGCTGAATATGATTTTCAAGATGCATTAGAACATTTCAACGACTCTCAAGCAAGCAAGAATAAAAATAATAAGAACAATTACCTAAAAAATGCGGTTTGTTTAAAAGACTATCTTAGAGAGAAAGAGATTGAAGACATTAACAAGTTTATTAAATGGCTGTATTTTAATGTTAAATTTATCACCATCATTTGCCCAAACATAGACAAGGCGTTAAGGATTTTTAATGTTTTAAACACTAGAGGTTTGGCTTTGAATGCGACAGATATTTTTAAGGGAGAGTTGTTAAAAGAATTGGCTAAAGAAGAGGATCAAAAAAAGCTTGTGTCTCGTTGGAACGCCTTAAGCCAAAAATGCTCGGACAACGATTTAACAATAGAAACCTTATTCAGTTGGTATTTAGATTATCTCAATCCGGTAACTTCTAAAGAAAAAATGGAAAAAAGGCTCGTTACTTGGTTCAACATACTTAACAAACCCCCCCTAGAATATCTTAAGGGCGTAGAAGATTTCTATAACGCTTATTGCGAGATATTAGAAATGCAAGATCGGCATGCTCATTTGCTCTCGTATAAAGACGACGATTATTTGCATGTTATTTTGTGCACTAGCATATTGCACCACTATAGCGATCAAGACATAGAGGCTTTAAAGGAATTGTTAGTTAAGTTTTATTACCAAGATTGGGTTGCAGGGCAGACAAAATCCACACGCAGCCAAACTTGTTGCAACATTATTATTGCCTTGAAAGAAAAGAAAAGCATGGAACACATTCTCTCTATCGCAAGAACAAATTTAGCCTTATACAGCGTAATGCAACACTTCAAGGAAAACCTGGGAGACAGCCATGTATACGAAAAACAACCCACAAAGAATCCGTATCTCAAACCCATTCTCATTTTAGTGGAATATTTCATGAGCGATGACGATTGTCCCAAGTGCATTCAAATGGATAAAAATCTGCATGTTGAACACATCTTACCCCAAGAACCCGATCCTTCAAGCCAATGGGTTAAAGACTTTAGCGAAGAAGAAAGGGAATTATACACGCATTCTTTAGCCAACCTCACGCTTTTAGGGGGTAAGATAAACTCTCAAGCTTCAAATTTGGATTTCAAAGATAAAAAGAAAATCTACATGGGAGAAGAAATCAAGTTAAACAAGAAGAAACCTTTTAAGGTGATGACCTGTTATAAGATGACCATAGATATTGCACACAAATACACAGAATGGACGCCCAAAAGCTTAGAAAAAAGAAAAGAAGAGCTGATTAAAATCATTGAGAGCGTGCTAGCACTCTAGGGAAGCACCCCTAGAAAGTGAACACATAATTCACATACCATGAATACACGCGCCTAAACCCTATATCCAAATTTTTTGCAGTGATATAGGGGTTTTTCTTTAGCATGGGGAATTTCACGCCCGCTTCAATGCTGGAATGCTTTAAGATCCTTAAGCGAGCCCCCACATTGAATAAAAATTGGAAAGAAGTGGCTTTTTTGCTCACCAAAGCTTGCTCCACTAAAATGCCCTCAAAGCTCGGCGTCGCCATAAGCCATGAATTGCCGGCCAATTGCACCCCACCAAAAGCCCCTAAACTCATGATGCCATTATTGATGACATTAACCATTAAATCCATAGCCCCCCCATAAGTGAGCATGTTTGGCTCAAAGGTTTTAGGATCAGCAAGGCTCGTTAAGCGATTGATTTCTTGTTTCCCAAGAATTTGACCCGCCAATTGCGCCACTTCGCTGTTATAATTAGGGTTTTTAAGCCTAATAGAATTGGCATGAGCGTAGTCAAAAAACCCATAAGCACGCAAGCCAAAGTATTTCCCAAAGAAAAATTGATACCCTAAAAGCGCATCAAAGCCTTTGATAGTAGCGTTAGTGGCTTGTTTGTGAGAGTCAATATCCGCATGCATTTGGGCTTGTCCTTGCAAATAACCCGCCCCTATAAACACGCCATTACCATCCATGGCCAGTAGCACATTGACAGAAACAACCAAAGCTAACAAAGATTGAGAAAAAATTTTTTTCATGTGTGATTCCTTAATATAGTGCTTACATTTTTAAAAAGAATACCCAAAAAACAATTAAAAAAGTTTAAAAAATGAAACATTAACCACAATAAAAACTTTTCATGAACTTTACACAAGATGATAAAAAAGCAATTAAAACCCCCTTTTTTAAAATTTTGTTTCAAGCTTTAAGCTACAATATACGCATGAAAGATTCACATCAAACTATCGGCGTGTTTGTGCGGCCCACTCATTATCAAAACCCCCTTTTTGAAGAGCTAGAGCAGGCTAAAGAATGGGTTTTAAAGCTTTTAGAAGATGAGGGGTTTGAAAGCTTTGTGATTGATAGCCTTGATGGGGCAAAAGATGAACGATTGATAGAAAAAGCTGATGCGTTTTTGTGTTTAGGGGGCGATGGCACGATTTTAGGGGCGTTAAGAATGACGCATTCTTATAACAAGCCGTGTTTTGGGGTGAGAATTGGGAATTTAGGGTTTTTGAGTGCGGTTGAATTGAATGGTTTGAAAGATTTCTTACAAGATCTTAAACAAGATAGGATCAAATTAGAAGAGCATTTGGCTTTAGAGGGCCGTATTGGAAAAACCTCTTTTTATGCGATCAATGAAATCGTGATCGCTAAAAAAAAAGCTTTAGGGGTTTTAGACATCAAAGCTTATGCAGGCCATACGCCCTTTAACACCTATAAAGGCGATGGGCTTATCATTGCCACGCCCCTAGGCTCGACCGCTTATAATTTGAGCGCTCATGGGCCGATTGTGCATGCTTTAAGCCAGAGCTATATTTTAACGCCCTTGTGCGATTTTTCTTTAACGCAACGCCCTTTAGTGTTAGGAGCGGAATTTTGCTTGAACTTTTGCGCTCATGAAGACGCTCTTGTGGTTATTGATGGGCAAGCCACCTATGATTTAAAAGCCAACCAACCCCTATACATTCAAAAAAGCCCCACCACCACCAAACTCTTACAAAAAAATTCAAGGGATTATTTTAAAGTGCTTAAAGAAAAGCTCTTATGGGGGGAAAGCCCTAGCAAAAAAAGATAAAAAAATAAAAGGGTAAAAACATGCGAGATTTCAATAACGCTCAAATCACACGCTTAAAAGTGCGTCAAAACGCCGTTTTTGAAAAATTGGATCTAGAGTTTAAAGACGGCTTGAGCGCGATTAGTGGGGCTAGTGGGGTGGGAAAAAGCGTTCTTATTGCGAGCCTTTTAGGGGCGTTTGGGCTTAAAGAGAGCAACGCTTCAAACATTGAAGTGGAATTGATCGCGCCTTTTTTAGACACGGAAGAATACGGCATTTTTAGAGAAGATAACCACGAACCTTTAGTCATCAGCGTGATTAAAAAAGAAAAAACGCGCTATTTTTTAAACCAAACGAGCCTGTCTAAAAACGCGCTCAAAGCGTTATTAAAAGGTTTGATCAAACGCCTATCTAACGACAGATTCAGCCAGAATGAACTCAATGATATTTTAATGCTCTCCTTACTGGATGGCTATATTCAAAACAAAAACAAGGCGTTTAGCCTCCTTTTAGGCGCGCTTGAAGAAAAATTCACCCATTTAGAAAAGCTAGAAAAAGAAAGACGATCGCTAGAGGATAAAAAGCGTTTCCAAAAGGATTTAGAAGAACGATTGAATTTTGAAAAAATGAAATTAGAGAGACTGGATTTAAAAGAAGACGAATACGAACGCCTTTTAGAGCAAAAAAAATTGCTCTCTAGTAAGGAAAAATTGAACGATAAAATCGCTCTGGCGTTAGAGGTGCTAGAAAATACCCATAAAATCACGCATGCTTTAGAGAGCGTGGGCCATAGCGCGGAGTTTTTAAAAAGCGCTTTGTTAGAGGCGAGCGCTTTATTGGAAAAAGAGCAGGCTAAATTAGAAGAGTGCGAGCGTTTGGATATTGAAAAAGTGCTAGAAAGGCTTGGCATGTTAAGCGGGATCATTAAGGATTACGGGAGCATTATGCATGCTAAAGAACGATTAGTGCATGTTAAAAACGAATTGCATAACCTAAAAGAAATTGACCATCATTGCGAAACTTACCACAAAGAAATAGAACAATTAAAAACCGAATGCTTGAAATTGTGCGAAGAAATAAGCGGCTTTAGAAAAGAGTATTTAGCCGGTTTTAACGCTCTTTTAAGCGCTAAAGCGAAAGATTTGCTCTTAAAAAGCCCCAGTTTGATCTTAGAAGAAGCCCCCATGAGCGAAAAAGGCGCTCAAAAACTCGTTTTGCATTTACAAAATTCCCAATTAGAGACTTTAAGCTCTGGAGAATACAGCCGTTTGAGATTGGCGTTCATGCTTTTAGAAATGGAGTTTTTAAAGGATTTTAAAGGCGTGTTGGTGTTAGATGAAATGGATTCCAACCTGAGCGGCGAAGAGAGTTTGGCGGTCTCTAAAGCCCTTGAAACCTTGAGCAGCCATTCGCAAATCTTTGCCATTTCGCACCAAGTCCATATCCCAGCGCTCGCTAAAAACCATATTTTAGTCTTCAAAGAAAACCACAAAAGCCTTGCAAAAACCCTTAATAACGAAGAAAGGGTTTTAGAAATCGCACGCATGATAGGGGGGAGCGAGAATATAGAGAGCGCGATTTCTTTCGCTAAGGAAAAATTAAAGGCGCAAGAATGAAATTTTTTCTTTTAAAGAAATTCAGCGAATTTTTAAACACCCAAACGCATTTTAACCTCAAACGCTTGAACGCGTCTAGTTTTTTATTAGAGGCTTTTTCTAAAGAAAAACACGCCTTTATTGTGGATTTGAACGCGCCTTATATCGGTTTGTCTAAAAAACCCCCAGAGAGCGTTTTAAAAAACACTTTAGCACTAGATTTTTGTTTGAATAAATTCACTAAAAACGCCAAAATTTTACAAGCAAACATCATTGATAACGATCGGATTTTAGAAATCACAGGCGCTAAAGATTTAGCTTATAAGAGTGAAAATTTTATTTTGCGTTTAGAAATGATCCCTAAAAAAGCCAACCTCATGATTTTAGATCAAGAAAAATGCGTGATAGAGGCCTTTCGTTTTAATGACAGGGTCGCTAAAAACGATATTTTAGGGGCATTGCCTCCTAATATTTACGAGCATCAAGAAGAGGATTTGGATTTTAAGGGATTGTTAGACATATTAGAAAAAGATTTTTTATTTTACCAACACAAAGAATTGGAACACAAAAAAAATCAAATCATCAAGCGATTAAATATTCAAAAAGAACGCTTGAAAGAAAAATTAGAAAAATTAGAAGATCCTAAAAATTTACAATTGGAAGCCAAAGAATTGCAAACTCAAGCCTCTTTATTACTCACTTACCAGCATTTAATTCATAGGCATGAAAGCCGCGTGGTTTTAAAGGATTTTGAAGATAAAGAATGCACAATTGAAATTGATAAGAGCATGCCCTTAAACGCTTTTATCAATAAAAAATTCACTCTCAGCAAAAAAAAGAAACAAAAATCGCAATTCTTGTATTTAGAAGAAGAAAATCTAAAAGAAAAAATCGCCTTCAAAGAAAATCAAATCAACTATGTTAAAGGAGCGCAAGAAGAAAGCGTTTTAGAAATGTTTATGCCCTTTAAAAATTCTAAAATCAAACGCCCGATGAGCGGGTATGAAGTGCTGTATTATAAGGATTTTAAAATCGGTTTAGGGAAAAACCAAAAAGAGAATATCAAGCTTTTACAAGACGCAAGAGCGAATGACTTATGGATGCATGTGCGAGATATTCCTGGATCGCATTTGATCGTTTTTTGCCAAAAGAATACGCCCAAAGATGAGATCATTATGGAATTAGCCAAAATGTTGATTAAAATGCAAAAAGATGCGTTTAATAGTTACGAAATTGACTACACGCAACGAAAATTTGTCAAAATCATCAAAGGAGCTAATGTCATTTACTCAAAATACCGAACTATTAGTCTAAAGGACACTTAAACACTTAAGGAGGTTAGCATGGGTGTTTCAGCTTTAGGCAATGTAACTTATATCAACCAAAACGCTCCTTTAAATTCTGCTATCCAACAGGGTGCAAGAAGTGATATGCTGGATTTAGCGCAAAGCTTTCAAAGTAAGCTTGAACTAGCCCAGGAAACAAGGGCGTTAGAAAACATGCAAGCCATTAGCGATAAGGACTCTAAAGAAGGCTCCAAAAACCGCTATCCAAACAGCCAAAGGGCTAAGGCGTTTGGCTTGGAAGAAGAAGAAATTGAATTGTGGCATGAAGAACATTTGCTGGATATTGTGGGGTAGGGTGTCGCGAATAACCCCTATCCTTTCATGAGTTTAAAATAAAATAATCAAGTCCCCGTTTTTTAAACATTAAAAGATTTTAGCTATCAATATCAATCACAATAGAATCTTATATTTTTAACAAAAGGGAATGCACCATGTTAAGGGGTGTCAAAAAAGCGGTTTTTAGGGTTTTGTGTTTGGGGGCGTTGTGTTTAGGGGGGTTAATGGCAGAGTCAAACCCTAAAGAGCTTATATTTTCAGGTATCACTATTTATGCGGATAAAAATTTCACTAGAGCTAAGGAATACTTTGAAAAAGCTTGTAAATTAAACGATGCTGATGGTTGCACGATCTTAAGAGAGGCTTATTCTAAAGTCATCCTAAAAGGAAGTGCAAGAGAAAGCATTGAAAAAGCTCTTGAACACACGGCTACTGCTAAAGCTTGCAAATCAAACGATGCTGAAAAATGCAAGGACTTGGCAGAGTTTTATTTTAATGCAAACGATCTTAAAAATGCTTTAGAATATTATTCTAAAGCTTGTAAGTTAAATAATGTTGAGGGGTGTATGCTGTCAGCAACCTTTTATAACGACATGATAAAGGGTTTGAAAAAAGATAAAAAAGATTTAGAATATTACTCTAAAGCTTGCGAGTTAAACTATGGCGATGGCTGTGCAATTTTAGGGGATATTTATCATAATGGTGAAGGCGTAACGCAAAATTTTAAAAAAGCTTTCAAATATTACTCTAAAGCTTGCGAATTAAATAATGGTGAAGGGTGTTCTAAACTAGGAGGGGATTATTTTTTTGGCGAAAGCGTAACGCAAGATCTTAAAAAGGCTTTTGGATATTACTCTAAGGCTTGTGAATTGAACGAGGCTCTGACATGCACGCTTGTAGGGGAGTTTTATCGTGATGGCGAAGGCGTAACAAAGGATCTTAAAAAAGCTTTTGAATATTCTGCTAAAGCTTGCGAATTGAACGATGCTAAAGGGTGTTACGCCCTAGCGGCGTTTTATAATGAGGGTAAAGGCGTAGCAAAAGATGAAAAACAAACGACAGAAAACCTTAAAAAGAGTTGCGAGTTAGGATTAAAAGAAGCATGCGATATTCTCAAAGAACAACAACAATAAAATCCTAGCTCTAATCAAACCCCATTAAACGGCTTTGTTTAACTGGTTGCTTTGATGGTATTTAACAAACCTTTTGTCCTTTCAAAAAGAGGGAATGGCGATGGGATCTCTTGGTGTCTGGCTCTTGGGGGTCTTTTGATGAGAGCGTTAGCGCATTTGGAAAAATCAATCAAATCCATCGTGGTTTTGACATAATTAGGCAAGTTTAACAAACATATTTCAAAGAGCTTATAGCTCGCTAAAGCGTCCGCATAGGCTCTGTGGCTGACTTCTATGCCAAACCCTAAAAGCTCTTTTAAAAAACCCAAAGAATAGCGCATGGACAAAATCGCGCGCCTGGATAAATCCAAAGTGCAAAGCTTTAAATTCAATAAAGGGCAATGCAATTTTTCCACAAAATAACGCCCTAAAAAGTTGTAATCAAAATTAGCGTTATGGGCCACAAACACGCTATTACCCAAAAAAAGCCGCAATTCTTGCAAGGCTTCATAAACGCTTGGGGCGTTTAGGGTGTCTTCATAAGTAATGCCTGTAAGATCAGAAATATAATCAGGCACGCTTTTGACTTTCACGAGGGTTTCAAAACGATTAATGATTTTCCCACCGCTCACTTGCACGGCCCCGATTTCTAAAATCTCATGCTTTATGGGGCAAGATCCGGTGGTCTCTAGATCAATAAAGGAAAAAACTTCATCTTTAAGGGGGGTTTTAAGGTTTTTGAGCGTGATTAAATTTTCGCTTGTTTCTATGAAATTAAGCCCGCACGCTTTTAAATATTCCAAATTGATTTCATCATAGATAAGGCGAGAGAGCGACTTTTCTAGCATGCCCAAGCTTAAATCCTGGTTTTTTAAGCGAGCGATTAGGGCTTGAATATCTTTATGCAAGAGGTTTATTGACATTCTGTAAGCCTTCAATAGCCAGCTTACGATCTTTAGATTTAAAAATATAACTTCCTGAAACCACGACATCCACACCCGCTTGTTGGAGTTCAAAGATATTTTGATCATTCACGCCCCCATCCACTTCTAAAAGACAGCTAGGGTTGTAGCGCTTGATCATTTCTTTGACTTTCAAGCATTTTTCTAGCACCAAATCTAAGAACTTCTGCCCGCCAAAGCCCGGATTCACGCTCATTAAAAGCACTAACCCCACGCTTTCTAGCAAGTATTTAATACTTTCTTCATGCGTGTGTGGGTTTAACACTATTCCTGGCGTGATGCCTAAACTCTTAATGAGTTGCAACACTCTGTGGGGGTGTTTTTCATTTTCTGCATGAACGCTAATGATTGCTGGTTTTAAGGGGGCGAATAATTCTACAAAAAAGCTCGCATTTTCTACCATTAAATGCACATCTAAAGGCACTTTGCTAATTTGGGTAACATTCTCTAAAATCACAGGACCCATCGTTAAATTAGGCACATAATGCCCATCCATCACATCTACATGCAAAAAATCAGCGTTGCTCACGCTCTCTATTTCTTTGGCTAAATGCATAAAATCAGCGCTCAAAAGGCTTGGGGCTACTTTCAAAATACTTCCCTATTTTCAATGTTTTCAAGTAAAATATTAGCATCTTTAATCAAATCATAAAAGGGTTTTTCATGGATTACAAACATTTTAAAGGCGCGCATGCAAACATTGTTATAGAAGTTATCAGTCTTTTAGAAAAAGGGGTTAAAAAAGCTCAAGAGATTTTAGAAAAACCAGACGCTGGGAGTTACACTAAGTTAGAAAATAGCAGTGGGGATACGCCTATTAAAGCGGATTTAGCCCTAGATAAGTTTTTAGAAGAAAATTTTTTGAGTTTAGAAAACATCAAAAGCGTTTTTAGCGAAGAAAAAGAAACGCCTGTTACTAAAAAAAACGGCTCTTACTTGATCGCTTATGACCCCTTAGATGGGAGTTCAGTCATGGAGGCGAATTTCTTAGTAGGCACGATTATAGGGGTTTATGAAAAGGATTATAAAGCGCAAAATTTGGTCGCAAGCCTTTATGTGGTTTTTGGGCATAAAATTGAATTAGTGGTGGCTTTAGACAAGGTTTATCGTTACTCGTTTTACCAGAACAAGTTCCATTTTATAGAAACCATCGTTTTAGAAAATAAGGGTAAAATCGTCGCTAGCGGAGGCAATCAAAAGGATTTTTCTTTGGGCTTGAAAAAGGCTTTAGAAGGGTTTTTTGCAGAAAATTACCGCTTACGATACTCAGGGTCTATGGTGGCCGATGTCCATCATGTGCTCATTAAAAAAGGCGGAATGTTTTCCTACCCGCAAAAGAAATTGCGAAAGCTTTTTGAAGTCTTTCCTTTAGCCTTGATCATTGAAAAAGCTAAAGGGGAAGCGTTTTATTTTGATAAGGGGGTTAAAAAGCGTTTGCTAGATCAAGGCGTAGAAAGCTACCATGAAAAAAGCGAATGCTATTTAGCCAGCCCGCATGAAGCTCACATTTTAGAAAAATATTTAAAGGGAGAATGATGCAAAATAGCACTAAAAAATTAGAATATGAAGAGCGTTTCAATGACGCTCTTTTGAAACTAAAAGCATGCCAAGAAGAAAAGCAGGTAACGAGTTGCTTGAAATGCGAGAAGGTTTTGAATTGCAAGATCCGCAACAGCTATGTGGATGCGGCTTATGAGAGCATGAGTTTGGGCGAAGCGGGCGGATTTGATTTCAATTAAAATGGGATTAAAATGGTCAGTAACACTACCTTGCAAAAGAATTTAGACGCTTTTTACACCCACCCCAAAATCGCGCGATTTTGCTTGGATTTATTAAGAGATCTCATCGCTCAAAATCTAGGGTTAGACTTAAACGCATTCCATTTTTTAGAGCCAAGTGCAGGGAGTGGGAGCTTTGTTGATGCATTAAAAGAATTAGGGATTGCTGATTGTCTCGCCCTTGATATTGCCCCTAAAGCTCAAGGCATTCAAAAAAAAGATTATCTGTTGGAATTGATTGAGTTTGATAAAAAGCGTGTCATTATTGGCAACCCTCCTTTTGGGCATAGAGGGAAATTAGCCCTAGATTTTTTAAACAAATCTTTAAACGAAGCGCCTATTGTAGCGTTTATTTTGCCCAATTTATTCAAACGCTATTCTATTCAAAAACACATTGATAAGCGTGCAAAATTGGTTTTAAACGCTGATTTAGAGAAAAACGCTTTTATTTTTAATGAACGACCCTATGATGTGAAATGCGTTTTTCAAATCTATATGCATAAAAATATCGCCCTAAATCTTAAAGACGAACGCATCATTGCACCCCCTAAAATCCGCCATAATGACTTTATTACTTACATTCACAACAACACGCCACACACCCTAAAATATTTCAACAAAGAAAAATACCAATGGGATTTTGCGGTGGTGAGACAAGGCTTTTATGATTACAACGAAAAGATCACCAATGCAAATTTACTGATTAAAAACCGACAATATTTTTTCATCAAAGCCCACTCTAAAGAAGCTTTAAGGATTATCCATAAAATTGATTTCAACAAACTCGCTCATAAAAACACGCAAGTTTTAGGGTTTTCTACTTATGATTTTGTGGAAGAATATTGCAAATTAAAGGAAATGCATGCTTGAAAAAGTGTTCCAAGAAATTACCAATAAAAGAAAGTTTTTTGCAAGTTCTAGCACAGGGGAGCAGTTTGAAAACCAATTTAGGAATGAATTAAAAAAACACTTTAGCGAAATCAATGGCGATTTAACAGAAAAATTAAGCCATATTGAAGAAAAGCCTAATAAGGAAATCAAAACCGCTTTTAACCAACTCAAAAAGCAAGTTTTAGAAAAAAATCACCCACACACCCTTAAAAACCCTTTTTCAAACCTTACAAGCCATTTTTTATACCAGCCTTTTGGCTCACAAAATTACCCTGATTTTTTGGTTTTTATTTTTGATCATGTGGTGGGGATTGAAATCAAGTTTTCTAAAAACGATAAGGGTGAAAAAAATCTTCAAACTTCTCGCCCCATGTGGAATTCAAACCTGCCTAAACCCAATGCGATTTATCTATATGGAGTCGCTAATGCAGACATCACTTTTTTTAAAGGCTCAGATATTTTGAGTTATGAAACCAGAGAGATCTTACTTAAGTATTTTGATACTTTAGATAAAGATGAAGAAAGTTTGAAAAACGCCTTAAAGGATTTAGAAAACCCTTTTGGGTTTGCCCCCTACATCAGAAAAGCTTATGAGCATAAAAAAGAATTTTCTAACCACCACCAGATTGAAAGCTTCTTTTCGCCTAACCACATTTTAAGAGAACAGAATGTCTTAAAATTTTTGAAAACGCTCACTCATTAGCATATTTGCACCCATTTATCTATTTCTTGTAAAACACGAGTTTATTTTTAGCGTAAAGAAATTGATGATCAGTCTTAAAAACGAGATTAAATAAAGAAAGTTGAAAGGTTAGAAGAAACAACCTTTAAAAGTTGTTTTCTAAAATCTCACTTCATTTGCAAAGCCACTTCTTCAGCGAAATTCTCTGCCTTTTTCTCAATGCCTTCGCCCAATTCAAAACGCACATACTCAGTGATTTTTAAATCATCATTCCATTCTTTGGAACAATCAGCAACCACTTGAGCGATAGTTTTTTTATCGTCCATGACATAGAATTGCCCTAAAAGGGTCAGGCGTTGATCAATAAGGGTGTTATCAGCGATAAATCTTTCCATTTTTCCAGGAACGATTTTATCCCAGATTTTTTCAGGCTTGCCCTGCTCTTTTAATTCATTTTCAAAAGCCTTTTTTTGATGGGCTAAAACTTCATCGCTCAATTCAATGCGGCTCCCAAAAGTGGGGATGTTTTTCAAAGGTTTGCCCAATCGTTTAGCCTCTTCATTGTCTTTTTCAATTTCAGCGATCAAGGCTAAAGTTTCTTTTTTGACAAAATCAAGGCTAAAGTCTTTGCAATCTAGCACTTGAGGCTTCATCGCTGCGGCATGCATAGCGATGTTTCGGGCCAGTTCAACCACTTTTGGAGCGTTTTTTTCATTATCGTATTTTATACTGATTAACACGCCCACTCTAGCGTTAGAATGCGCATAGCCATTGATGATATGAGAGCTAGGGGCTTTTAAATGAGCGATTTTTCTCACTAAAATGTTTTCACCAATGACAGCGATTTGAGAGTGCAAATATTCTTCAAAAGGCTTGTTGTCTAACGGGCTTTTAAGCAGTTCTTCTGTGGTATGGATATTGTGGGCTTTGATCGTTTCTAAAGTTTTTTTCACCAATTCCTTAAAGCCCTCATTTTTAGCCACAAAATCCGTTTCGCTATTGATTTCTACCATCATTGCGCTTTTAAAATCAGGCGCTACTTCTAAAGCGACCACGCCCTCAGCAGCGATCCTATCGGCCTTTTTAGCGGCTTTACTCAAGCCTTTTTCGCGCAAGAAATCAATAGCCTTTTGCAAATCCCCAGCCACTTCCACAAGGGCTTTTTTGCAATCCATCATGCCCGCATCGGTTAAGTCCCTTAATTTTTTGACTAATTGAGCGCTAATTCCTGACATTATTCGGCTCCTTGAGTGATTTCTTTTTGGATTTCAGCGAGCATTTCTTCTTTTTCTTCATTGCTCACGAACTCTATCTCTTCGCTATTTTCATCCGCATGGACGATTTCTTCTTGCATGAGTTCTCGCCCCTCTAAAATCGCTTCGCTCATTTCTTTACAAAATAGCCTAATAGAGCGGATCGCATCGTCATTTCCAGGAATGGGGTAATCCACCAAATCAGGGTCGCAGTTAGTGTCTAAGGGAGCCACGATAGGGATATGGAGTTTCCTTGCTTCAGCGACAGCGATTTTTTCTTTAGCCACATCAATCACAAAAATCATATCAGGGATTTTTTTCATGTGGCGCACCCCGCCAAGATACTTATCCAGCTTTTCTTTTTTCCTTAAAATCATGAGTTTTTCTTTTTTAGTCAATAAATCAATTTGACCGCTATTTTCCATTTCTTCAATGATTTCTAATTTTCTCACCGATTTTCTAATGGTGCTAAAATTAGTCAGCATGCCACCAAGCCAGCGGTAATTGACATAAGGGACTTGAATGCTTTCAGCAAATTCTTTCAAAGTCTCGTTGGCTTGTTTTTTAGTGCCTACAAACATGATGCTCTTGCCTTGAGCGCTCGCATCGCGCACGATATTATAAGTGTATCTAAAATAGCGCAAAGTTTTTTGCAAATCAATAATATGGATATTTTTCCTAACGCCAAAAATGAATTTTTTGGTTTTAGGGTTCCAACGCCTTGTTTGGTGTCCAAAATGCACACCGCATTCTAATAAATCTTTCATGGTTACCATGAATACGCTCCTTAAAGTTATTTTGGTTCTCTTCCTCCATGCTCATTTGATTCTTAAATTTCTTAAGAACACCTAAATACAAGGATTAGCATGTGTGAATTTGACGCTGTCTTTGCCTTGTTCCTATTAAAATGATAGAAAAAACGACAAAACCCTATGATTATAGCAAAAGATTAAGGTTTTTTAGCTTAAGTAAAAAAGGCTTTTAGGTTATAATAAGTACAAAATAGAAATTTAGGGTAGCTATAATGGATACAAAAAGACAATGCATGGCTTTAAAGGCTTCAGCAGGGAGCGGGAAGACTTTCGCTTTGAGCGTGCGGTTTTTGGCCCTATTGTTTAAGGGGGCTAATCCTAGCGAGATTTTAACGCTCACTTTCACTAAAAAAGCCACCGCCGAAATGAAAGAGCGCATTTTAGACTATTTAAAAATTCTGCAAAAAGAAAACTTTGAAAATGAAAAAGAAAAAGCCCAAAATATCCTGAAAGAATTAGAAGAAAAATACCATTTAAACCCTGATTTGGTGCGAAATAGCGCTCCAAAAATCTACCAACGCTTTTTAAACGCCGAAATCAGAATCAGCACTATTGATGCGTTTTTTCAAAGCATTTTAAGGAAATTTTGCTGGTTTGTGGGGTTGAGCGCGAATTTTGAAGTCAATGAAGACACCAAAGCGCACCAGCAACAGCTTAATGAGGGTTTTTTGAGCGCTTTAAATAACGAACAGCTTGAGGAATTGAGCGTTTTTATCGCTCAATGCTTAAGTTATGATAATTACACAAGCGATTCTATTTTAGAGCGGTTGCGTTTTTTAAAAAACAAGCTCTATTTATTTGATCCTAATAAAAAAGAGCCAGCATTTGATGAAAAGGGTTTTTTAGAAAAACTAAGGAGCTTAAACGAACAAATTCAAAGCATAGAAACAGCGTCAGATAGGGCTAAAACAGCCATTAAATGCGATAGTTTTAGGGGATTTTTAAACAGCTCTTTAACCTGGCTTGAAAAAAAGAGCGAATATCAATCTTTCAAAAAACTTAAAAGTGAAATCCCCACTTTAGAGAGCGAATGCGAAGAAATTGAAAACGATTTAAAACGCTATTATGAAGCCAAAGAAACCGCAATATTTAAAAAATTCCCTAAATTCATCCAGCTTTATGATAACGCCACTTCTAAAATCCAAGCCTTAGATTTTGATGCGATTAAAGATAAGGTTCATGTCTTATTGAATGGTTATGAAGAAATGCCGGCGGAGTTTTTTTATTTCAGGTTGGACAGCAAGATCGCGCACATTTTGATTGATGAATTTCAAGACACGAGCTTGAACGATTATAAGATTTTAGCCCCTTTTATTGATGAGATTAAAGCCGGGATAGGGCAAGCAAAATGGCACAGGAGCGTGTTCTTTGTGGGCGATGTCAAGCAGAGCATTTATGCCTTTAGGGGGAGTTTTAGTTCCTTGTTTGAAAGCGTTTCTAAGGATTTTTACCACGATAATTTACAATTCAACCACCGCAGTGCGCCTTTAATCATTAATTATGTGAACACCATTTTTAAAAAGGCTTATCAAAATTTCCCCACCGCTTATTTGGAGCAAAAATACCCTAAAACTTCTCAAAATAAACATGTTACAGACGGCTATGTTAAAGTCTCTTTAGTGGCTGATGAAAGAGAATTGTTATTAGATCAGGTCTTACAAGAAGCTCAAAACCTTTTAGAGCATCGTATTGATCCTAAAGACATTACCATTTTATGCGCCACCAATAAGGACGCTTTAGAAATCAAAAATTATTTGCAAGAGAATTTGAGTGCTATTCGCCCAAGCACGGAATCTAGCGCTAATTTGTCTCAATTTGTAGAATCTAAAATCATTAAGAACGCTTTAAAATACGCTCTAGCGGAAGAACCTTACAAGCCCTTTTATAAGCACAGCGTTTTAAAACTCGCTGGATACTTGCATGATGCAATCGTTCTACCCAGTTTTAACCCTAAAAAAGAGAGCATGGCAGGCTTTGTGTGGAAGGTGATGGAATTGTTTGAGCTTTATGGAGAGTGCGCGCAAATCTGTTTGGAGTTGGCGGTTGGGTGCGAAGACGCCGATGGATTTTTAGAAAAATTAGAGGCTAAAGAGATCGCTTCTTTCAATGCAAAAGGCGCACAGATCATGACCATTCATAAATCTAAAGGCATGCAATTCCCTTATGTGATCGTGTGCGAACGCTTGGGTAAGCCTAACTCAAGCCCCACAAGCAAATTTCTTGAAGAATATAATGGCACAGAGCTTACGCGCCTGTATTACAGAATGAAAAATCGTGAAAGTGTGGATAAAGATTACGCTAGGGCTTTAGAAAAAGAAGAAGCGCTCAAAAACCATGAAGAAATCAATGTGTATTATGTCGCATTCACTAGAGCCGAGTCAGGATTGATTGTCGTGGCTAAAGACAAAGATAAAGAGATGCGTGAAACATTGGATCTTGCGCCTTTAGAAGCGGGAAAAATCGCACCGGTTACTTCTTCTAAAAAAGAGCCTTTAATCGCAAGCGCTTTAATCAAGCCCCATGCCTATGGCGAGCAAGTCCAAGAGATAGAAGAAGAGCCGGACATTGATTATGAAAAAAATAACGACCAAGAAGCGATTAATTTTGGTATTGCCTTGCACAAGGCCTTAGAATACCAATACGCTTATCATATTCCTAAAGAAAGCGTTTTAAAATATTTGAACTACCATTATGGTTTTTATGGTTTGGATAATCAAGCGCTAGAAGAGAGTTTGGAGCTTTTTAAAAACGATAAGGAAATCCAAACGCTTTTTAAAAACAACGCCCTAAAAGGCGAAGTGGCGTTTTTATTCCAAGGGGTTGTGTCTAGGATAGATGTTTTATTGTGGGATAGGGGGCAAAATGTGCATGTGTTAGATTATAAAAGCTCTCAAAATTACCAACAAAGCCACAAAGCGCAAGTGTCTCATTACGCCGAGTTTTTACAAACTCAAGCCCCCCATTTTAAGATACAAGCGGGCATTATTTACGCTCATAAAAGACTGCTTGAAAAATTATGGGTTTGAAATTAAACATTTTAAGGTTGTCTCATGAATTTCAAAAAAACAGAAAACGCGCTCAGTTTGACGCTTAAAAACTTTATTAAAAGCGAGTCTTTTGGGGGGATTTTCCTTTTTTTAAACGCTGTTTTAGCGATGGTAGTGGCTAATTCGTTTTTAAAAGAAAGTTATTTTGCTCTATGGCACACCCCTTTTGGGTTTCAAATAGGGGATTTTTTTATCGGCTTTAGTTTGCATAACTGGATTGATGATGTCTTAATGGCGTTATTCTTTTTAATGATAGGCTTAGAGATTAAGCGAGAGTTGTTGTTTGGGGAATTATCCAGTTTTAAAAAAGCTTCTTTCCCTGTGATTGCAGCTCTTGGGGGCATGATAGCTCCAGGGTTGATTTATTTTTTCCTTAACGCTGATACGCCCTCTCAACATGGTTTTGGGATCCCTATGGCGACGGATATTGCGTTCGCTTTAGGCGTGATCATGCTTTTAGGCAAGAGGGTGCCTACCGCTCTAAAGGTTTTTTTAATCACTCTAGCGGTGGCTGATGACTTGGGGGCTATTGTGGTGATCGCGCTTTTTTATACCACGAATTTAAAATTCGCATGGCTTTTAGGGGCTTTAGGGGTGGTTCTTGTTTTAGCGCTATTGAACCGCTTGAATGCCCGCTCGCTTGTCCCTTACTTGCTTTTAGGGGTGTTGCTTTGGTTTTGCGTGCATCAAAGCGGTATCCATGCGACGATTGCTGCGGTGGTTCTAGCCTTTATGATACCGGTGAAAATCCCTAAAGATTCTAAAAATGTAGAGCTTTTAGAATTGGGTAAACGATACGCAGAGACGAATTCAGAAGTCCTTTTAACCAAAGAGCAGCAAGAAATCTTACACTCCATTGGAGAAAAAGCAAACGCTTTACAAAGCCCCTTAGAAAGATTGGAGCATTTTTTAGCGCCCATTAGCGGGTATTTCATCATGCCCTTATTTGCGTTTGCAAATGCGGGGGTGAGCGTTGATTCTAGCATTAATTTAGAAGTGGATAAGGTGCTTTTAGGGGTCATTTTAGGGCTTTGTTTGGGTAAGCCTTTAGGGATTTTCCTCATCACTTTTATAAGCGAAAAATTTAAAATCACCGCACGCCCTAAAGGTATCAGCTGGTGGCATATTTTAGGGGCAGGGCTTTTAGCCGGGATTGGCTTTACCATGTCTATGTTTATTTCTAATCTAGCTTTCACTAGCGAACATAAAGACGCTATGGAAGTGGCAAAAATTGCGATTTTACTCGGATCTTTGATTTCTGGGATCATAGGGGCTTTGTATTTATTTTTACTAGACCAAAAAGCGGCTTTAAAGAAATAGCTAAAAATGCTATAATTTGAGATTAAAACATCTTTTAAGGAAATTGAATGGGACAAACCAAAGACATTATAACGACTTTTTTACCCCTAGTGGTGATATTGCTTATTTTTTATTTTTTGATTATCCGCCCGCAACGCCAGCAACAAAAAAAGCATAAAGAAATGATAGAGGGCTTGACTAAAGGCGATAAGATCGTTACTCAAGGAGGGCTCATCGTTGAGGTGCTTAAAGCGGAAGCGACTTTTTTTAGCGTGAAACTCAATGATGACACTACGGCTAAACTTTCTAAAAACTATATAGCCTTCAAATTAGACGAAGAAGCAGCGCCAAACAACAACTGAATGAAACTTTTTAACGCTCGTTTAATCGTTTTTATTTTCGCGCTTCTTTTAGGCGTAGGGTTTTCTGTGCCTTCTTTGCTAGAAACTAAAGGCCCTAAAATCACTTTAGGTTTGGATTTAAGGGGGGGGTTAAACATGCTTTTAGGGGTGCAAACCGATGAGGCTTTAAAAAACAAGTATTTAAGTCTAGCGTCTGCATTAGAATACAACGCCAAAAAGCAAAACATCTTGCTTAAAGACATCAAATCCAGTTTAGAAGGGATTAGTTTTGAGCTTTTAGATGAAGATGAAGCGAAAAAGTTAGACGCACTTTTAGTGGAGTTGCAAGGCCATAGCCAGTTTGAAATCAAAAAAGAAGCGGAGTTTTATAGCGTGAAACTCACCCCTTTAGAGCAAGAAGAATTGCGTAAAAATACGATTTTGCAAGTCATAGGGATCATCCGTAACCGCTTAGATCAATTTGGTTTGGCAGAGCCTATAGTCATCCAGCAAGGCCGAGAAGAAATTTCAGTGCAATTACCGGGCATTAAAACTTTAGAAGAAGAACGGCGCGCTAAAGACTTGATTTCTAAAACCGCTCATTTGCAAATGATGGCAGTGGATGAAGAACACAATAAAGATGCGATGAAAATGACGGATTTAGAGGCTCAAAAATTAGGCAGCGTGTTGTTGTCTGATGTGGAAATGGGGGGTAAAATCTTGCTCAAAGCGATCCCTATTTTAGATGGCGAAATGCTTACGGACGCTAAAGTGGTGTATGATCAAAACAACCAGCCGGTGGTGAGCTTTACTTTGGACGCTCAAGGGGCTAAGATTTTTGGGGATTTTTCAGGCGCGAATGTGGGCAAACGCATGGCGATCGTTTTGGATAATAAGGTCTATTCAGCCCCCGTGATTAGAGAGCGTATTGGAGGAGGGAGCGGGCAAATTAGCGGGAATTTTAGCGTGGCTCAAGCGAGCGATTTAGCGATCGCTTTAAGGAGTGGGGCGATGAGCGCTCCCATTCAGGTTTTAGAAAAAAGGATTATAGGCCCGAGTTTAGGGAAAGACAGCGTTAAAACTTCCATTATCGCTCTCATTGGGGGCTTTATTTTGGTGATGGGCTTTATGGCGCTTTATTACTCTATGGCGGGGGTGATCGCTTGTTTGGCGTTAGTGGTCAATCTTTTTTTGATTGTGGCGGTCATGGCGATTTTTGGAGCGACGCTGACTTTACCGGGAATGGCGGGGATTGTTTTGACCGTGGGGATTGCCGTGGATGCTAATATCATTATCAACGAGCGCATTAGGGAAGTCTTAAGAGAGAATGAGGGCATCGCTAAGGCGATCCATTTAGGCTATATCAATGCGAGTCGGGCGATTTTTGATTCTAATATCACTTCTTTGATCGCTTCAGTGTTGTTATACGCTTATGGCACAGGAGCGATTAAAGGCTTTGCCCTCACCACAGGCATTGGGATTTTAGCCTCTATTATCACCGCCATTGTAGGCACGCAAGGGATTTATCAAGCCCTTTTGCCTAAACTCACCCAAACAAAAAGCCTTTACTTTTGGTTTGGCGTGAATAAAAGAGCTTAGGAGGTTTTATGGAATTATTCAAACAAACTAGAATCTTAAGCTTCATGCGTTATTCCAATTATGGGGTGGTTGTTTCAGCGATCTTGGTGCTTCTAGCGTTGGGGCTTTTGTTTTTCAAAGGGTTTTCTTTAGGGATTGATTTTGCGGGGGGGAGTTTGGTGCAGGTGCGTTACACTCAAAACGCTCCCATTAAAGAAGTGCGCGATCTGTTTGAAAAAGAAGCTCGCTTCAAGGGCGTGCAAGTGAGCGAATTTGGCTCTAAAGAAGAGATTTTAATCAAATTCCCTTTTGTGGAAACGGCTGAAAATGAAGACTTGAACGCTATCGTGGCTAACATTTTAAAACCCAGCGGCGATTTTGAAATCCGTAAATTTGACACCGTGGGGCCTAGAGTGGGGAACGAGTTGAAAGAAAAGGGCATTTTGTCGCTGATTTTAGCCCTAATGGCGATCATGGTTTATGTGAGTTTCCGCTATGAATGGCGTTTTGCTTTAGCGAGCGTTATTGCACTTGTGCATGATGTGATTTTAGTGGCAAGCTCAGTGATTGTTTTTAAGATTGATATGAATTTGGAAGTGATTGCGGCTTTACTCACTTTGATTGGGTATTCCATTAATGATACGATCATTATTTTTGATCGGATCAGAGAAGAAATGCTCTCTCAAAAAACCAAAAACGCCATTCAAGCCATTGATGAAGCCATTTCCAGCACGCTCACGCGCACGCTTTTAACTTCTTTAACCGTGTTTTTTGTGGTGTTGATTTTGTGCGTGTTTGGGAGTAAGATCATCATTGGCTTTTCATTGCCCATGCTAATAGGCACGATTGTAGGGACTTACAGCTCTATTTTCATCGCCCCTAAAGTAGCGTTATTGTTAGGTTTTGATATGGGTAAATATTATGAGAATGAGGCTAGAAAAATCAAAAAAGCTCAAGAGAAAGAAAAAATGCGCCGCTTGTATGAGGGCGGTCAAGTTTAAGGAGTTTCTATGGATTGGGGTCGGGTCGTTCATGTGCTGTTCAGCCTTATTTCTTTAACCACCATTGCAGGGTTTTTGTATGAGCCTAATACGGTGGTGTTGTTTGTAGCGTTAGCTTTAAATCTTATTTCTGTTACGCTTAAAATTGGGGTGATCAAGCGTTTCGCTTCAGAGCTGTTGGCCAGCTCTTTAGCCACCGTGTTGCACCTCATACCGGCGTTTGTGTTTTTACAGATTTTAAACAATTTGGTTACCGCTTACATGCTGATGATTGGGGCGTTGATTAGCAACGCTTTCAGCCTCATCTTTTTGTTGATTGAAAGCGTTGTAACGAGCGAAACGGATTAAGGGGTAGTTGATGGATTTTATCAATATAGAAAAAAAATGGCAAGAATTTTGGTGGAAAAATAAGAGTTTTGAGCCTAAAGACGATTTTAACCTCCCTAAAAAATACATTCTGAGCATGCTGCCTTATCCTAGTGGGGAAATCCACATGGGGCATGTGCGCAATTACACCATTGGCGATGCTTTAGCGCGTTATTATCGTTTGCACCATTACAATGTGTTACACCCTATGGGGTTTGATTCTTTTGGTATGCCTGCAGAAAATGCGGCCATTAAGCATGGTATCCACCCTAAAACCTGGACTTATGAAAACATTGAAGCCATGCAAAAAGAGTTTGAAGCTTTAGGGTTTTCTTTTTCTAAAAACAGGGAATTTGCCACTTCAGATCCGGATTACACGAAATTTGAACAGCAATTTTTCATTGATTTGTGGGAAAAGGGGCTAATTTATCGCAAGAAAGCCATGCTCAATTGGTGCCCTAACGACAAAACCGTTTTAGCTAATGAGCAAGTCATTGATGGGAGGTGCTGGCGTTGCGATACGGAAGTTGTTCAAAAAGAACTCTATCAATATTATTTGAAGATCACAAACTACGCTGAAGAATTACTAAAAGACTTAGAAACTTTAGAAAATCATTGGCCTTCTCAAGTCCTAATCATGCAAAAAAACTGGATAGGAAAATCTAGCGGGTTGCAATTTGGCTTTAAAATCGCTGATGAGTGCTTGAAAGCTTGCAATGGCATTCAAGAAATTGAAGTTTTTACCACAAGAGCGGACACCATTTATGGCGTTACTTACATTGCGATCGCCCCAGAACACCCTTTAGTAGAGCATGCCATTAAGCAAGTGAGCCAAGAAGATTCAAAGATGATTAAAGCGATTTTAAACACGACTCAAAGAGAAAGAGCCTTAGAGAAAAAAGGGGTGTTTTTAGGAATTTATGCTATCCACCCTTTAACGAAGCAAAAAATCCCTGTTTGGGTGGCTAATTTCGCTCTAGCTAATTATGGTTCTGGGGCGTTAATGGGCGTGCCAGCCTGCGATGAAAGGGATTTTGAACTCGCTAATCTGTATCATATCCCTATTAAAGTGATCACTCAAAGTTCTCAAAGTTTGCCCCACACTAAAGAAGAGATTTTAAAAAATAGCGGGGAGTGGAGCGATCTTTCTAGCTCAGTGGCCAGAGAAAAAATCATCACTTATTTTGAAAAAGAAAACCTCGGTAAAAGGGTGATCAACTACCGCTTGCAAGATTGGGGAGTGAGCCGTCAAAGGTATTGGGGAGCACCTATTCCTATGATTCATTGCAAAAATTGCGGGATTGTGCCTGAAACCCAACTGCCGGTAACTTTACCTGAAGACATTGTGATTGATGGGGAGGGCAATCCGTTAGAAAAGCATGCGAGTTGGAAATTCGCTCAATGCCCTAAATGCCATAAAGACGCTTTAAGAGAAACAGATACCATGGATACTTTCATCCAATCCAGCTGGTATTTCTTGCGCTACACCACCCCCAAAAATCAGCGTGAAAATCAAGCGTTTGATCAAAATTATTTGAAGTATTTCATGCCGGTGGACACTTATATTGGCGGCATTGAACATGCGATTTTGCACTTGTTATACGCGCGCTTTTTCACTAAGGCTTTAAGGGATTTGGGCTATCTTCATTTAGATGAGCCTTTCAAACAGCTTATCACTCAAGGCATGGTCTTAAAAAATGGCGCTAAGATGAGCAAATCTAAAGGCAATGTCGTTAGCCCTAAAGAGATACTTAAAAAATACGGGGCTGATGCCGCAAGGCTCTTTATCCTTTTTGCTGCCCCACCGGCTAAAGAATTGGAATGGAATGACAGTGCTTTAGAGGGGGCGCACCGGTTTATCAAGCGCTTATACGATAAAGCGAACGCCATTAGCCCTACCACTTCTAAGCCTGAATTTAAAGGAGTGGGCCTGAATGAAGCGCAAAAACTAGCCCGTAAAAAAGTCTATGAAGCGTTAAAAAAATCGCATGAAATTTTCAATAAGGCTGAAAGCGCTTATGCGTTTAACACTTTGATCGCAAGTTGCATGGAGGCTTTAAACGCTTTGAGTGCACAAAATAATGAGCAAATTTTATGCGAAGGTTATTTTGTGTTGTTGCAAATTTTAGAGCCTATTATCCCACACACCGCATGGGAGTTGAGTGAAAGGCTTTTTAAAAGAGAGAATTTTAAGCCTATAGCGATCGATGAAGACGCTTTGATAGAAGACTTTATGACTTTAGGGCTTACCATTAATGGCAAAAGGCGTGCGGAATTGAAAGTCAATATTAACGCCAGCAAAGAAGAAATTATTGCTTTGGCTAAAAAAGAATTAGAGAAATATTTAGAAAAGGCGAGCGTTAAAAAAGAAATTTATGTGCCTAATAAGCTTGTTAATTTTGTTATCGCATGAGGGCTTTACTTTTTTTTATTTTGTTGTTTTGGTTCAAGGGCTGTGGGTATAAGCCCATCGCCGCTTACGCTCAAAACGCGCTTGGCGATAGCGTGTATGTAAAACTCATTGTGAATTTGCCTAACCCTGAAAACTCTGTAGAGTTTAAAGACTTGATGAATCGTTTAGTCGTGCAACGCTTCCAAAACCGCTTAGCGAGTGAAAAAGATGCGGATTCCATCATTATTATAGAAATCACGAATGTAACCGATACGAGTATCACGCAAAATAAAGAAGGCTTTACGACTTTCTATCGCGCAACCGTGTCTGTGAATTACACCTACGATAATAAAAGAGGCACACAAAAGACTTTTCAAAATAGCGGGTATTACAATTACGCTGTGAATTTGCAAGACCCCCTTAATACCTACCAGAACCGCTATTATGCTATCAATCAGGCTGTGGAGCAAACTTTGACTAAATTCGTCGCACAAATCGCTTATGAAGGGAAATTCAATAATGAAAAATAGCCCTAGATTGAGTGCGTTTTTAGAAACAAAGCCTAAGGAATACCACAAGTTTGACCCTAGCCGTTTCATTCAAATTTATAAAGATTTTAAAAACGCTTTTTTTGAGATTCAAGCCAAAGTCATTCATGTGGTAGGGACTAATGGCAAGGGCAGCACCGGGCGGTTTTTAACCCTTTTGTTAGCCGATCAAAATTTTAAGGTGTTGCATTTCACCTCCCCTCATGTTTTTGAATTTAGGGAGCGCTTTTTTTTGAATGGCTCTGTTGTTGAAGAAAGCGTTTTAGAAAACGCCCACCAGCAATTGCAATCGCACGCTTTCAGCAGCACTTGCTCGTATTTTGAATACGCTACCTTACTAGCCGTCATGCTCGCTAAAGATTGCGATTATTTGGTTTTAGAAGCGGGGCTTGGGGGGGAGTTTGACAGCACGAACGCTTTAGAAAAAACCCTAAGCGTTTTCACCCCCATTGATTATGATCATAAGGAATTTTTAGGGGATAGTTTAGAAAGCATTGCGACTACTAAATTAAAAGCGATGGGCTCTCTTAGTATCATCGCTCCCCAACAAGAACTGGTTTTAAATATCGCTCAAAAAATCGCCAAAGAAAAACACGCAAAATTGATTGTGGTTCAAAATGAAATTTCAAAAGGAGTCAAGGATTATATTGAACGCTACCATTTAGCCCATTTTTTAGCGATGAATTTAGAAGTGGCTCTAAAAGCGTTTGAAACGCTATTACCATGCAATAAACAAGAAGTTTTAAAAAACCTAAAACCCCTAAATTTAATCGGCCGTTGCGAGCTTTTAAGTCCTAATATTTTAATAGATGTGGGGCATAACCCCCATAGCGCCAAAGCCTTAAAAGAAGAAATCAAACGCGTTTTTAACACTAAAATCATTTTAATTTATAATTGCTATCAAGATAAAGACGCTTTTTTGGTGTTAGAAATTTTAAAGCCTGTGGTTAAAAAGGTTTTGATTTTAGAATTGTATCAAGAAAGGGTTATCAAGTTAGAAAAACTTAAAGGGATTTTAGAAACTTTAGGGTTAGAACACGCTTTGTTTGAAGATTTGGAAGAAAATGAAAATTATTTGGTGTATGGCTCATTTCTGGTAGCCAACGCTTTTTATAAGCGCTATCAAAAGAAGAGGGATTGATGCCACAAAACCAGCTTGTGATCACCATCATTGATGAATCAGGCTCTAAACAGCTCAAATTTTCTAAAAATTTAAAACGCAACCTCATCATTTCTATTATCATTCTTTTATTGATCGTGGGGCTTGGCGTAGGGTTTTTAAAATTTTTAATCGCTAAAATGGATACGATGACAAGCGAGAGGAATGCGGTTTTAAGGGATTTTAGGGATTTGTATCAAAAAAATTACACTTTGACAAAAGAGATTAAAAACAAGCGAGAAGAGCTTTTTATTGTGGGGCAAAAGATTCGCGGGTTGGAATCCTTGATTGAAGTCAAAAGAGGGGCCAATGGGGGCGTGCATCTTTATGATGAAGTGGATTTAGAAAATTTGAATTTAAATCAAAAACATTTAGCGCTCATGCTCATTCCTAATGGCATGCCCCTAAAAACTTATAGTGCGATCAAACCCACCAAAGAAAGGAACCACCCCATTAAAAAAATTAAGGGCGTTGAATCCGGGATTGATTTTATCGCGCCATTAAACACGCCTGTTTATGCGAGCGCTGATGGGATTGTGGATTTTGTGAAAACCAATTCTAATGTGGGGTATGGGAACTTGGTGCGCATTGAACATGCGTTTGGTTTTAGCTCCATTTACACGCACTTAGATCATGTCAATGTGCAGCCCAAAAGCTTTATCCAAAAAGGGCAGTTGATTGGCTATAGCGGGAAGAGCGGTAATAGCGGCGGCGAAAAATTGCATTATGAAGTGCGGTTTTTGGGTAAAATTTTAGACGCAGAAAAATTTCTGGCATGGGATTTGGATCATTTTCAAAGCGCTTTAGAAGAAAATAAATTTATTGAATGGAAGAACTTGTTTTGGGTTTTAGAAGACATTGTCCAGCTCCAAGAGCATGTGGATAAAGACGCGCTCATAAGCCAGTAAGGATTTTGGTGTTTTTAGACAGGCGTTTGATTGTGATGGTTACAGACTCTAAAGGGAGCCGTTATATTAATGTTCATATCTTATTCCGTCAAATTGGTTTGTATGCGCTGTTGAGCGTTGTGGGATCTTTATTGTTTTTAGGCATTTCGCTACTGGTTTTAAATAAAGAGATTAAAAACATTGACAAGCAGCATGCTTTAATCACTAAAGAATTTGAGAAAAAAAAAGAGACGAATGAAAAGCTTTCCTTGCAAATGGATGAATTTTTAGACGATTTGCAACTTTCAGGGGAGCGCATCAACGATTTAGAAGAAGTGGTGGGAGTGAATAGGCCTGAAGAAAAAGAAGAGGGCAATTTTTCCAGCCGCTTGGATGTCGCTGGGATTACCGGGCTTCAAAAAAGCTTTATCATGCGCCTTATCCCTAATGACTACCCGCTAGAATCCTATCGGCGCGTTTCAGCCGCCTTTAATAAAAGAATCCACCCTATTTTGCATGTGTTGCACAACCATACCGGGCTTGATTTAAGCACCGCTATTAACACCCCTGTGTATGCGAGCGCGAGCGGGGTAGTGGGGTTAGCGAGCAAGGGGTGGAATGGGGGGTATGGGAATTTGATTAAAGTTTTCCACCCTTTTGGTTTTAAAACCTACTACGCCCATTTGAATAAGATCATCGTAAAAACGGGCGAATTTGTCAAAAAAGGGCAGTTGATTGGGTATAGTGGTAGTACAGGGATGAGCACAGGGCCGCATTTGCATTATGAAGTGCGCTTCTTAGATCAGCCCATAAACCCCATGAGTTTCACCAAATGGAACATGAAAGATTTTGAAGAAGTTTTCAATAAAGAAAGGAGCATCAGATGGCAATCTTTGATAACAATAATAAATCGGCTAATGCAAAAACAGGACCAGCGACTATCATCGCTCAAGGCACAAAAATAAAGGGGGAGCTTCATTTAGATTACCATTTGCACGTAGATGGCGAATTAGAAGGGGTGGTGCATTCTAAAAGCACGGTGGTGATCGGGCAAACCGGCTCGGTAGTGGGTGAGATTTTTGCTAATAAATTAGTGGTCAATGGCAAGTTCACTGGCACGGTGGAAGCGGAAGTGGTAGAAATCATGCCTTTAGGGCGCCTTGATGGTAAGATCTCTAGTCAAGAGCTTGTGGTAGAAAGGAAGGGGATTTTGATTGGGGAAACTCGCCCTAAGAATATTCAAGGGGGGGCGTTGTTGATCAATGAGCAAGAAAAGAAGATTGAAAATAAATAGGGAATGATCCAATCTAGTCTTTATAGAGCCTTAAACAAAGGCTTTGATTATCAAATACTCGCTTGTAAGGATTTTAAAGAGTCCGAACTCGCTAAAGAAGTCATAAGCTATTTTAAGCCAAATACCAAAGCCATTCTTTTCCCGGAGTTTAGGGCTAAAAAAAACGATGATTTGCGTTCGTTTTTTGAAGAATTTTTACAGCTTTTAGGGAGTTTAAGGGAGTTTTATCAGGCCTTAGAAAACAAGCAAGAAACTATCATCATTGCCCCTATTAGCGCATTATTACACCCTTTACCCAAAAAAGAACTTTTAGAGAGCTTTAAAATCACTCTTTTAGAAAAATATAACCTTAAGGATTTGAAAGACAAGCTCTTTTATTATGGCTATGAAATTTTAGACTTAGTGGAAGTGGAAGGCGAAGCGAGCTTTAGGGGGGATATTGTGGATATTTATATACCTAATTCTAAGGCGTATCGCTTGAGCTTTTTTGACACGGAGTGTGAAAGCATTAAGGAATTGGATCCCACCACTCAAATGAGTCTTAAAGAAGATTTGTTAGAAATTGAAATCCCCCCCACGCTTTTTAGTTTGGACGAACCATCTTATAAGAATCTAAAAACAAAAGTGGAACAAAGCCCCTTGAATAGCTTTTCTAAAGATTTAACCAGTTTTGGTTTGTGGTTTTTAGGAGAAAAAGCGCAAGACTTGCTAAGCGTTTATAAAAGCATCATAAGTCCTAGAGCTTTAGAAGAAATTCAAGAATTAGCGAGCTTAAACGAATTGGATTATGAGCGTTTCAAATTGTTAAAGGTTTTAGAAAACGCGCAAGGCTATGAAGATTTAGAAATCCATGCGCATGCCCTAGAAGGCTTTATCGCTTTGCATTCGCACCATAAAATCACGCTCCTAGCTCCCAATAAAACGATTTTAGACAATGCGATAAGCGCGCTTGAAAAAAGCAGCATGGAATGCGTCATCGCCCCCTTTGTGTTAAACTTTAAAACCCCTGATGGGATTTTTATCTCGCTCAATTCTTTTGAAAGGAAGAAAAAACGCCAAAAATCTAAGCTCGCTTTGAACGAGTTGAATCCGGGCGAATGGGTGGTGCATGATGATTATGGGGTGGGCGTGTTTTCTCAATTAGTCCAGCACAGCGTTTTAGGGAGCAAGAGGGATTTTTTAGAAATCGCTTATTTGGGCGAAGACAAACTGCTATTACCGGTAGAAAATTTGCATCTCATCGCTCGCTATGTGGCGCAAAGCGATAGCGTGCCAACTAAAGACCGGCTAGGGAAAGGGAGCTTTCTCAAATTAAAAGCTAAAGTTAAAACTAAGCTTTTAGAAATTGCAGGCAAGATCATTGAACTAGCGGCTGAACGCAATTTGATCTTGGGTAAAAAGATGGACACGCATTTAGCGGAGTTGGAAGTCTTTAAATCGCATGCGGGGTTTGAATACACAAGCGATCAAGAAAAAGCCATCGCTGAAATTTCAAGGGATTTAAGCTCTAAGAGAGTGATGGACAGATTATTGAGTGGGGATGTGGGTTTTGGGAAAACAGAAGTGGCGATGCATGCGATTTTTTGCGCGTTTTTGAACGGCTTTCAAAGCGCTCTAGTCGTGCCTACTACCTTATTAGCGCACCAACATTTTGAGACTTTAAGGGCGCGTTTTGAAAATTTTGGCGTTAAAGTGGCTCGTTTGGATCGGTATGCGAGCGAAAAAAACAAGCTTTTAAAGGCGGTGGAATTAGGGCTAGTTGATGTTCTTGTAGGCACGCATGCGATTTTAGGCGCGAAATTTAAAAACTTGGGCTTAGTGGTGGTGGATGAAGAGCATAAATTTGGCGTGAAACAAAAAGAAGCTTTAAAAGAATTGAGTAAAAGCGTGCATTTTTTAAGCATGTCCGCTACGCCTATCCCGCGCACTCTAAACATGGCGCTCTCTCAAATTAAAGGCATTAGCTCTTTAAAAACCCCGCCCACAGACAGAAAGCCCAGCCGCACTTTTTTGAAAGAAAAGAATGACGAACTCTTAAAAGAGATTATTTACAGGGAATTACGCCGTAACGGGCAAATTTTTTACATCCATAACCACATCGCTAGCATTTCAAAAGTCAAAACCAAGCTAGAAAATTTAATCCCTAAACTCAAAATCGCTATTTTGCATTCCCAAATTAACGCTTATGAGAGCGAAGAAATCATGCTAGAGTTTGCTAAGGGAAACTATCAGGTTTTATTATGCACTTCTATTGTGGAATCAGGGATTCATTTGCCTAACGCTAACACGATTATTATAGATAATGCGCAAAATTTCGGGCTGGCTGATTTGCACCAATTAAGGGGGCGTGTGGGGAGAGGCAAAAAGGAAGGCTTTTGCTATTTCCTTATAGAAGATCAAAAAAGTTTGAATGAACAGGCTTTAAAACGCTTGCTCGCTTTGGAAAAAAATTCGTATTTAGGCAGTGGGGAGAGCATCGCTTATCATGATTTAGAAATCAGGGGGGGCGGGAATTTGCTCGGGCAAGATCAGAGCGGGCATATTAAAAACATTGGTTATGCGCTCTATACGTGCATGCTTGAAGACGCGATTTATGAATTGAGTGGGGGGAAGAAAAGGCTTGAAAAAAGCGTAGAAATCCAACTTGGTGTGAGCGCTTTTTTAAACCCTGAACTCATTGCAAGCGATAGTTTGAGATTGGATTTGTATCGCCGTTTGAGTTTGTGTGAGGATGTAGATGAGGTGGGGCAAATCCATGAAGAAATAGAAGACAGGTTTGGCAAAATAGACGATTTGAGCGCTCAATTTTTGCAAATCATTACGCTTAAAATTCTAGCCAACCAGCTTGGCATCATCAAACTTTCTAATTTCAATCAAAACATCACCCTTACTTATAGCGATGAAAAGAAAGAAAGCCTAAAAGCCCCAAGCAAAGACGATAACGATATTTTAGAAACCCTTTTGAAACATTTGCGCGCTCAAATTTCTTTAAAGCGGCGTTAAAAGCGTTTGATTTTAGCCTCAATTTGTTATTTTAAAAAGATTATTAAGAGAGTTTGTTGTAAAATAGGGATTTGCTATGCCTTTAGTCGTTAAAAGGTAATTATCATTAAGGAGTTTTTTAATCATGGCAGATATTCAAAGGCGTGATTTTTTAGGAATGAGCCTTGCTAGCGTTACAGCTATAGGGGCGATAGCGAGTCTGGTAGCGATGAAAAAGACTTGGGATCCGCTCCCAAGCGTTGTTTCAGCCGGTTTTACAACCATAGATGTGGCGAACATGCAAGAAGGGCAGTTTTCCACGGTGGAGTGGCGTGGGAAACCGGTCTATATCCTCAAGCGTTCTAAAAAAGAGGGCTTTAATGAAAAGCGCGATTTTAAAGTTGGCGAGAGCGTTTTTACCACAGCCATTCAAATTTGCACGCATTTAGGGTGTATCCCCACTTATCAAGATGAAGAAAAAGGCTTTTTATGCCCATGCCATGGGGGGCGTTTCACTGCTGATGGCGTGAATATTGCCGGCACCCCCCCTCCACGCCCTTTTGATATCCCGCCTTTTAAAATTGAAGGCACTAAAATCACTTTTGGTGAAGCCGGGGCTGAATACAAGAAAATGATGGCTAAAGCGTAAGGAGAGTTCCATGGCAGAGATAAAAAAAGCGAAGAATTTAGGCGAATGGCTGGACATGCGTCTTGGCACTAACAAGCTTGTTAAAGTGCTAATGACAGAATATTGGATCCCTAAAAACATCAATTTCTTATGGGCGATGGGGGTGATTTTATTGACCCTTTTTGGCGTGCTTGTGGTCTCAGGGATTTTCTTGCTCATGTATTACAAGCCTGATGCGAAAATGGCGTTTGATAGCGTGAATTTCACGATCATGCAAGAAGTGGCTTATGGCTGGCTTTGGCGCCACATGCATGCCACGGCAGCGAGCATGATTTTTGTCATCATTTATATCCACATGTTTGTTGGCATCTATTATGGCTCTTACAAAAAGGGTCGTGAGATGATTTGGATTAGCGGGATGATTTTGTTTGTGGTCTTTAGTGCGGAAGCCTTTAGCGGGTATATGCTACCTTGGGGGCAGATGAGTTATTGGGCCGCGGCGGTTATCACGAATTTATTTGGGGGCATTCCTTTCATTGGGGCTGATGTGGTGGAGTGGATCAGGGGCAATTATGTTGTGGCGGATTCCACTTTAACGCGCTTTTTCATGCTCCATGTGTTTTTACTGCCCATTGCGATCATTCTGCTCATTGGGGTGCATTTTTATTCTTTACGCATCCCGCATGTCAATAACCAAGAAGGCGAAGAAATTGACTTTGAAGCAGAAGAAAAGAAATTCATTGAAGGCAAGAAAAAAGAATCCAAAGTCATTCCTTTTTGGCCGGTATTCTTGTCTAAAGATATTTTTGTGGTTTGCGCGTTCATGGTCTTTTTCTTTTACTTGGTGTGTTACCACTATGATTTTGCGATGGATCCTATCAACTTTGAAAGGGCTAACAGCCTTAAAACGCCGCCTCACATTTACCCTGAATGGTATTTCTTATGGAGCTATGAAGTCTTAAGGGGCTTTTTCTTTAGCGCTGATTTAGGGCTAATGGCCTTTGGCGTGGCGCAAGTGATCTTTTTCTTACTGCCCTTTTTGGACAGAAGTCCGGTGGTCGCTCCCGCGCACAAACGGCCTGCGTTTATGGTGTGGTTTTGGCTTTTAATCATTGATATGATTGTTTTAACGATCTATGGTAAATTGCCTCCGCTTGGGATTGGTAAATACATTGGCTTAGCGGGTTCAATCACTTTTTTAGCCCTTTTCTTTGTGGTATTGCCCATTATCACTATCGCTGAGAGCAAGAAACAAGGGGGTGTTAGATGAAAGAATTTAAGATTCTCATCATCCTTATTGTGGTGGTAGGCGTGATTTATTATGGGGTTGAGCCTTATGCGCATTCGGTGATGCACCCTAAAGTCGCTCCGGCAGATTTTGCTTTCAAGGATTTAGAGCCGATGGATTTAAAAAATGGCGACGCTAATAAAGGCAAACAGCTTGTAGCCGAAAATTGCACCGCTTGCCATGGCATTAAATCTCAAAACATTCCAGTCCCTATGGACAGCCTTAGCGCGAGCAACTCTTTTGGGGTCGTGCCACCGGATTTAAGCCATGTGGCGGGGGTTTTGAACGCGAATTTCTTAGCCCACTTCATCAAAGATCCTGTGAAAACGGCGAAATTGAGCCATAAATTTAACGATGAAAGGCCCTATCCTATGCCGGCGTTTTCTCAATTTAGCGATAAAGATTTGAGCGATATTGTGGCGTATCTCACTTCTATTTTGCCTAAAAATTTGAGCGATAAGGAAGTGTTTGCCCAAAGCTGTCAAAGGTGCCATAGCCTGGATTATGCGAAAGATAAGGCCTTTAGCGGTCCTAAAGATCTAGCCAATTATTTAGGCTCTCATGCACCTGATTTGTCCATGATGATTAGGGCTAAGGGCGAACATGGCTTGAATGTTTTCATCAACGATCCGCAAAAGCTTTTGCCTGGCACGGCTATGCCTAGAGTGGGATTGAGTGAACAAGCGCAAAAACAAGTCATCGCATATTTGGAAAAAGCGGGCGATAGGAAAAAACATGAAAGGAATACCTTAGGGATCAAAATCATGATTTTCTTTGCGGTGCTGTCGTTCTTGGCTTATGCATGGAAAAGAAAAGTTTGGAGCGAAGTGCATTGAATTAAAAAAGGGGGGAGGTTTTATGATTTTTGATTTATGGTGGGTTGTTTGAATGGTGTTTTCAAAACAACCTTTATTTAGGATTTTATGGCTACAAAGCTTTTTGAGTGGTTTAAACTCAATTTGAGAGAGATTCTAATACTTGTAAAAATCAAGGGTTTTTGTTGGGTTTATTTTAAAAAATCAATCAATGCTTGAAGTTCCTTTGAATCAAAATTAAAAAATTTCTTAAGAATTTCTGTATTTTTTGGCTTATCTATCATTTTAGCGGTTGCAGTAACAGGATCTAGATCGTTTAACCCACAAGGAACAAAACCTCTCTCTAAACAAACAGAAAGCGTGATATAGGGTTGTAGCCAACATTTAGCATGTTTTTTTTGCCCTCTTCTGATAGGTGTTTGATTCTGATTGGTTTCTTCAAAGGCTTCATCAAGAAGTGTGTCGTAATGTTGGCGGAATTTTGTGTAAAACGCTTCATTTTCACTTTCTTTTGCCATTTTTTCTAGCAAAGGCTCTAATTCACAATAATTGAGATCGTGTTTAGTCTCATCATTTTCTGGCAATAAAAAAATCTTAATCTGGTTAAACTCTTCATCGTTTAAGCGGTGTTCTTCTTCTGGGTTTTCTTGGAGTTGTTTCTTTATCTCTTGAATTTTAGTCTCTTTTGTTTGGTTGTCTGAATCAAAAACGATGTAAATATCCTTAGCTTTTAGATATTCTTTAATACTCTCTGCTTCTTTAAAAAGCTTGGTATTGCCCTTACAACTAACAATATTTTCACCATTAATCCTTAAATTTCTAAATTCATTCAAAAGCGTTAAAAAGATTTTATCTGATTCGCCCTCCACATAAACGATTTTTTCTCGCATCAGCCTCTAACCTCCATACCCCTATAAAGCGCTTTTTCTAGCATAGAATAGCTGTGTCTGATAAAGCCAAAAGCACTTTCTTTTTCAAACTCAAACAAGGCTATATCTTTAAAAACTCCTGTTTCATTATTGGGCATGGTGTTGATAGCGTTCAATAAAAATTCTTTGTTGTGCGTGGTGGCAAAAATTTGAATCTGTAGTTTTTGAGCTAACTCAAACAGAGCTTTTAAAAACTCTTGCATTTTTGTATAGTGCAAACCACTTTCTATTTCATCAATAAAAAGATACTTAACACGATTATCTATAAGAATGCTCGCCATGATAAAAAATTTGATAAACCCCCAACCAAACGAATTTAAAAGCCTTTTGGGGCTTTCTTTTAGCGGTGTGTTTTCATTTTTGATTTGGATATAGACAGACTTTCTTATGGTATCAGCGTCTAAAATATCAGGGTTGAAATATTTTAAGACTTCCATTAATTCTTTTTCTTTACTCGCTAATCGTAAATTTTCTAATGCTTGAAGAGAATTAACAATAGATAATTCCACAGGAATAAACATTGCATTTTCTTTATAGGTTTGAGCGATCTTATCTAAATCAGAATGGATTAAGCTTAAGTTTTGTCTTTCAAATTCATAAGTCATTGTCATGGGGGAAAAAGATGGATTGTAGAAAAATTGGAGCTGTGGCTTCATTATTGTTTTGCTTATAAGGTTTGTCATATGAATGTCATCGCTATTCAAATTGATGTCTTTGCTGTAACTGGTCTGTGTGGGGTATTGGATAGTAAGAGGGATAGTAGCATGTTCAAACTCAGTGCGGATGCTAATGGGATTAGCGGTATTCTCTTGGTAAAAGAAGGTTTTTAGGTTGTCGTTATTGAGCTTGATTTTCCTAAATTCACTAACAAGCACCACATGTTCAGGGGGAAGACTGACTTGAACGGCAGAATCACAAAGGCCCGTGTTGATATAAAGGGCTTCTAAAAGATTAGTCTTGCCTGTATCGTTTTGACCGGTAAAAAAATTGATGAGTTTAAAATTTTCCATTTTAAGGTGCTTGAAATTTTTGTAATTTTCAATCTCTATGCTTTTAATCATTTAAATTCGCCTTTTAGTTAGCTTGAATTGATGCCACTAGATCATCGGTATAGTTACGCTAATTTTACCCTACTATTCTTACTTAATTTTAAAGCGGTTTTTCTCCAACGCATTTTGAATCGCAATAGAGGGCGATAGGTAATTGTAACGCACTAAAATTTCGGTGATTTCTTTAAAAATAGGGGCTGCAATCTTGCTAGCGTAATATTCTTCCTTGCCGTGCGAGCCTAAGATAACCACGCCGATAGTAAAAACCTGCCTTTCATCTTCAGCGAACCCAAAAAAAGAGCTGTTGTAGGATTGCACGCTATAACTCCCGTTTTTGGCAACCCTAGCCGTGCCTGTTTTGCCCCCTATGTATAGCCCTTCAAATTGAGCGTTTTTGCCTGTGCCATAACGCACCACTTTGATTAAGGTTTCTTTCATTTTCCTAGCACTTTTGGGGCTAATGACTTGAAAAGTGGGTTTGGGGCTAGGGATGTAAATATCGCCATTAGGGGCGGTTTCTCGTTGCACTAAATAGGGGGTAGTCAATTTGCCTTCATTAGAAAACACCGCATAAGCCCTTAAAAGCTGCAAAAAAGTCACATTCAGCCCATAGCCATAAGAGACGCTCCCTTTTAATACTTCACGCTTGAAAGCGGACAAAGGAGGGATCTTTCCTGTGGCTTCTAAGGATAAGTCAATGCCGGTTTTTTGAGAAAATCCATAGCCTAAAAGCCCGTTATAGAAATCCTCTGGGTTGAGATTTTTACTGATTTTTATCATGCCCACATTGCTAGATTGGATCAAAATGTCTTCCACAACGGCCTTTTTACTGGGGATAAAGTCGTCTTTAATGGTGTATTTTCCTAATTGGTAATAACCATGGTTTAAATCAATGCGCTCTTTGGGGTTGATTAAATTCTTGTCTAACAGCAAGGAATAAACAATGGGTTTAATCGTGCTGCCTGGCTCAAAAACCTTTTCGGCAACGCTCAAATTCAAGCTTTCATAATCGCTGGTTTTAATCGCATTAGGATTGAAGCGCTTGCTTGAAGCTAGCGATAAAATTTCCCCGCTTTTAGGGTTAATGATACCCACTAGGATTTCTTTAGCCTTGAGTTTGTCTTTAGTTTTATCCAATAGGGTTTCAATTTCTCTTTGGAGTTTTAAAGGAATGCTCAAATACACCTCATAGCCATCAAGGCGTTCAATCTCTGTATAAGAGTGGTTTTGAATGAAGTTAAAACTCACGTCTCTTTTGCCTGTTCTTATGCCATTTTGTTGGGCTTTAAGCAAGTGATCTTGAGATTTTTCAACGCCTTTTTTACCGGTAGTTAAAGTGAGCCTGTCTTCTTCTTGTTTTTGCACATAGCCAATGATTGGCTCTAGGCTATTTTGATAAGGGTAATGCCTAGAAACGCCGCTCACTTCAATGTTTAGCCCTTGCTTTTGCCACACCTTATCGTGCGCGTCTTTGAAATTTTGGAAAACCCCAAAGGTTAAAAATTTCTTATTCAAGTCTCTAATATTAGCGGCCATATTGGGCGTGAGATCATAGGCTAGAATAATATAACCTTTCGTATTGATGGCGTCTTTTAAGGATTTTTTAGGGATATTGCTATAGATAGAGAGAAAATCAATGAAAAAATCTTCTTTATCCGGGTTTAAAAACCTTGTATCAAAGCCCAGTTTGAAAAGGGTTTGCGAAGCGGCCAGGCTGTAGTTGTCTTGACTATAGATAGTCCCCCTAGCCGCAGTGTCTTGTTTGCTCATCACTAGAGTGGGCATGTTGGCTTGGGCAAAAAAAGCTTTTTTAAAAGCCACCATTAAAAAAATAAAAAAAAGCAATAAAAAGATTAATGCTGTAACAGAGCCCTTGTATTTTTGGGTTTCTAAAAATCGCTCTGGGTTGAAGTTGGGATCAATGTTTTTATTATCCATGAACGCTTACTTAAAAATGGCGTAGCGTTGGATTTTCACAACGCATGAGAGCATGAATTTTTGATGGTAAAATCCATTAAAATGGGGTGCAGCAACAACAAACCCTCTCTTTAAAAAGGACCAAGCGATCATTTAAAGAGAAGCCACTTAAGAAACTAGATCTGCGTTCTTAAAAGCTCTTTATAAGCGCTAATCGCTTTGTTACGCACTTCAAGCATGAGTTTCATGCTCGTTTCAGCCTTCCCTATGGCGATAGCCGCTTGGTGCAAGTCTTTGATTTGCCCTGTCGCCATATCCGCTAAGGCTTTATCAGATTGCTCTTGAGTGTTGTTAAGCTCATTGATGGATTGTTTTAAGAGTTTAGAAAACTCCCCACCTTTTTGTTCTTTAAAGGCGTTACCCGATTCTTCTCTTTTAGTCCTATTGTCTGTGTTAAGCTCAGAGAAAGGACTCAATAAGCTTTTATCATTGTGTATGGCTTGCATAGAACCTCCTTAAGCTCTTTTTTAAAAATTTAACTCTATTAAATATTTTATTCATTTTGTATTCTACTGATCTTTGGCTAATACTACCTAAATTTCCTTATACTACCATAAATTGTTGAAAATCGTTCATGTTTGTAACATACCAATCGCGTTTTGTGCCATGTTTTTAGCGCTTTGAAAGGCTGCAACATTGGCCTGATAAGCTCTAGTCGCTTCCACTAGATCCGCCATTTCAACCACCGCATTCACATTGGGGTAAGCCACATAGCCTTGAGCGTTAGCGTCAGGGTGGCTGGGATCGTATTTCATCAAAGGCTCGCTATCATCGCGCACAATCTTATCCACCACCACGCTTGTGATAGGGATTAAGGGGTTGTCATCGCCTTCATCTAGGGGGTCTTCATAGGGGGTAATTTGGTTGTTTTGAGCGATTTTTTGGTTTAAAATCTCGTTGAAATCAAAAGCCTTAAACACCGCTTCTTGCCTCCTATAAGGGCCTCCTTCGCTCGTGCGCGTGGTGTTAGCGTTAGCGATATTAGAAGAAATCAAATTAGCCCTTAAGCGTTGGGCGGACAAACCATAACCGCTAATATCAAAAGAAGATAAAAACATGCTTTCCCTTAACTATAAATTCTTACTGGAATCAATGGCGTAATTGATCACGCCTCGATACTTTTTTAAGGCTGAACTCAAGGCTAAATACATGGTAGAGTTTTTGCCCATTTCACTCGTTTCTATGTCTAAATCCACGCTGTTGCCATCATTTTTAGCCAAATGCCCGTCTCTAAAAAAAAGGCTTGCCCCATCTTTAGCGCTATTTTCAAAGTCTAAATGCCTAGGGTTAGTGTGGGCTAAAGGCAAAACCTTACTGGATTGGTTTTCAAAAATTTCTGCCTTTTTCTTCGCTAAAACGCTTTCAAAATCCAAATCCTTTGGCCTGTAAAAGGGGGTGTCCACATTAGCGATGTTAGAAGCGATCATATCCTGCCTTAAAGCCCTATAGTCCAACGCCCTATAAACCAGTCCAAACGCTTTAGAAAAATCCATATAAAACCCCTTTTTTAAACCCTTGCAAATTTATAGCATGCAAAAAGCATTCCAAAAACGGCTCGCTTTTTCATTAAAGAATGCGATCAGTTTCAAAGCATGCTTAAGCTTGAGCGATAAGCCAATTCAGAGCCATTATAGTGTAAAATACCCCTAAAATACCTTAAGAGAACGCCTATTCAAAAACCAAAATAAGGAAATCCTAATGACTACAGATAGAAACCTGTTTTTTTGCACTTCGCTATTGATCTTTTTAGGGGTGTTGATGAGCTATTCGCTCTCAACTTACACCACAGTGGTGCTGTATCATTATGGGGAATTCCATTTTTTCATACGCCAGCTTTCAAGTGCAATCATGGGTATTGTTATCATGTGGGGGTTGTCTAGGGTTGATCCTAGCAAGTGGTTTAGCCGTTTGGGGTTTTTTCTTCTTTTTATCCCACTATTACTCATTATTGGCATGTTTTTTTTGCCAGAAAGCCTTTCCAGTAGCGCTGGGGGGGCGAAGCGATGGATTCGTTTGGGGTTTTTTTCTCTAGCGCCTTTGGAGTTTTTAAAGGTTGGTTTCACCTTTTTTCTTGCGTGGAGTTTGTCTCGCACCTTTGTGGCAAAAGAAAAGGCTAATGTTAAAGAAGAACTCATCACTTTTGTGCCTTATTCGGTGGTGTTTGTAGCCTTAGCGATTGGGGTGGGGGTTTTGCAAAACGATTTGGGGCAGATTGTTCTTTTGGGGGCGGTTTTAGCGGTGTTGTTGGTCTTTTCTGGGGGGAGTGCGCATTTGTTTGGCTTGATTATTTCAGGGGCGTTTGCGATCAGCGTTTTAGCGATTGTTACAAGCGCTCATAGGATTTTGCGCCTGAAATTGTGGTGGTCTAATTTGCAAAACTCGCTTTTCACGCTCTTGCCGGATAGATTAGCGAACGCTCTTAGAATAAGCGACTTGCCCGAATCCTATCAGGTCTTTCATGCAGGCAATGCCATGCATAATGGGGGGTTGTTTGGGCAAGGGCTTGGGCTTGGGCAAATCAAGCTTGGGTTTTTGAGCGAAGTGCATACGGACATGGTCTTAGCTGGGATCGCCGAAGAATGGGGTTTTTTGGGGCTATGCGTTTGTTTTATTTTGTTTTCTGTTTTGATTGTTTTGATTTTTAGGATCGCTAACCGCTTGAAAGAGCCAAAATATTCGCTATTTTGCGTGGGCGTGGTGCTGCTCATTAGTTTTTCTTTGGTGATCAACGCCTTTGGGGTGGGAGGAATTCTTCCGGTTAAGGGCCTAGCGGTGCCGTTTTTGAGCTATGGAGGGAGTTCGCTTTTAGCGAATTGTATCGCTATAGGGCTTGTTCTAAGCCTAGCGCGATACACGAAGGGCTAAAAAATATCGCCCTTTTTTTAAAATCAGTGCCATAAGAATGGTTCAACTTCTGCATCATTCAAATCAAAAACCACTTTATAGTAGTCTTTAACCATCGCATTAATATCTACGCCCTTAAAGGCTTCAGGGTGGGCTTTTAAGGCGATATACAAGCTAATGAGTGGGGCTCTAGGCCCACCTATATCCATTGTGGGGAGTTTATAAACTTGCTTGTTTTTAATGGCCTTGATAGTGGAAAATTTGGGGTTGTTTAACATGTCTTCAGGCGTGAGTGGGCTTACCCACCAAATGAAAATGATTTCAGGGTTTTCTTTAACGATTTTTTCCACGCTAATGTCAGCGCGCCCGAATTTGACGTATTTCAAGCCAAAATTGTCTATGCCCCCTTTTTCTAAAATGTCTGAGCTAATGGCCTGATGGCCGCTGATTTTATTGGCTTTGTGGAAAAGCTCCACCCCTTTTTTCTTTTTGACACCTTTCAAACGCTCAGCAATAAAGTCCAAAGTTTCTTGCATTTTGGCGAATTTTTTAGAAGCGTCAATTTCTAAGGCTTTAGCTTGAGTGTCAATATCTTCCATGACTTCTGCAATGGTTTTTTCTTGGAAAGAAAGAAATGATATCCCAAATTTTTTCGCATGCTCTACGGCTTTAGGGTTGCCCACAAAGGTTACCACAAGATCAGGGCTAAGTTTTTTTAAAAGCTCCACATTCAACGCTGCCACATGATCGCTGCTCATGGATTTAATGCGATTAGGATCTTTGAGAGTGGCTTTAACAATATCAGATTTAAAAGCGTAATCCGAAATGCCTACAACCCTATCCCAAGTATTGAACATGGCAGGCACTTCTGCAAAGCTGCCCAAGTAGATTATTTTAGAAACAGGAAGCTTTATGGTTTGCTCCCCGAAATAATCTTTGACTTTAACTTCTTGCACTGAAGCGTTAGCCACGCCTAATAAAAATGAAACAATGAGCGCGCCTAAAGAACAAGAGATTAAAGCTTTTTTAAAGCGAGCGATTAGCATGACAATTCCTTTCGTATGATTTATGAAGCGATTATAACACTATTCAAGGAAATACAAGCAGTAAAAATGAAACTTTTTTTCACAAAATCTTAAAATTTAAAAGGAAATATCTTTTCATTAACTTTTTAAGAATATACTCCACTATGTTTCCGCTGATTGAGTGGAAAGCATAATAAAATTAAATCTGTTCAGGTTTAATTTTGATCCAACAAAATTTTAAAACACTTAAGGAGTTGTATATGTTAGTTACAAAACTTGCCCCCGATTTTAAAGCGCCTGCCGTTTTAGGAAACAACGAGGTTGATGAACACTTTGAGCTTTCTAAAAATTTAGGTAAGAGCGGTGCGATTCTTTTCTTTTGGCCAAAAGATTTTACTTTTGTATGCCCTACAGAAATCATTGCGTTTGATAAAAGAGTGAAAGACTTCCAAGAAAAAGGCTTTAATGTGATTGGCGTGTCTATTGACAGCGAACAAGTGCATTTCGCATGGAAAAACACCCCTGTAGAAAAAGGCGGTATTGGTCAAGTAACTTTCCCTATGGTGGCTGATATTACTAAGAGCATTTCTAGAGACTATGATGTGCTGTTTGAAGAAGCGATCGCTTTGAGAGGTGCTTTTTTGATTGATAAAAACATGAAAGTAAGACACGCAGTGATCAATGACTTGCCATTAGGTAGGAATGCAGACGAGATGCTTCGCATGGTAGACGCTCTCTTACACTTTGAAGAACATGGTGAAGTATGCCCAGCAGGCTGGAGAAAAGGCGATAAAGGTATGAAAGCGACTCACCAGGGCGTTGCAGAATATCTTAAAGAAAATTCCATTAAGCTTTAATCGGCTTAATTCTTTTAACCAAGAGAGTTCTTTCTTGGTTAAATCCTTTCTTTAATTTTGTTCTTCGCTTAATTTTTTAATTTTTCGTATCGTTTTATCTTTTTATCATTTTTGAATTATTTTTTTTAATAAAGGGTTTTTTATGAACATATTCAAGCGTATTATTTGCGTAACCGCTATCGTTTTAGGTTTTTTTAATCTTTTAGACGCCAAACACCACAAAGAAAAAAAAGAAGACCACAAAATCACTCGTGAGCTTAAAGTGGGCGCTAACCCCGTGCCGCATGCGCAAATCTTGCAATCAGTCGTGGACGATTTGAAAGAGAAAGGGATCAAATTAGTGATCGTGTCTTTTACCGATTATGTGTTGCCTAATTTAGCGCTCAATGACGGCTCTTTAGATGCGAATTACTTCCAGCACCGCCCTTATTTGGATCGGTTTAATTTGGACAGAAAAATGCACCTTGTTGGTTTGGCCAATATCCATGTGGAGCCTTTAAGATTTTATTCTCAAAAAATCACAGACATTAAAAACCTTAAAAAAGGCTCAGTGATTGCCGTGCCAAATGATCCGAGCAATCAAGGCAGGGCGTTGATTTTACTGCATAAACAAGGCCTTATCGCTCTCAAAGACCCAAGCAATCTATACGCTACGGAGTTTGATATTGTCAAAAATCCTTACAACATCAAAATCAAGCCTTTAGAAGCCGCATTATTGCCTAAAGTTTTAGGGGATGTGGATGGGGCTATTGTAACAGGGAATTATGCCTTGCAAGCGAAACTTACCGGAGCCTTATTTTCAGAAGACAAGGACTCGCCTTATGCCAATCTAATAGCCGCTCGTGAGGATAACGCGCAAGATGAAGCCATAAAAGCGCTGATTGAAGCCTTACAAAGTGAAAAGACCAGGAAATTTATTTTGGATACCTATAAAGGGGCGATTATCCCGGCTTTTTAAGCCATTTGGATAACATTCGTCTTTAAGATGAATGGGGTGCTTTATAGGTGCTAATAATAGGCACTAATAAAAAGCTTTGTTCTCATTGGATATTGATCAAAAATACTAAAAGTATTTTTAAAACAAAACGAAAAGAGCTTGCGCTAATCAAGCGACAATTTCTTAAAAAGCGTTATTTCTTAAAGGGGGAAATGGTGCAAAATAACCCTCTCTATCCCTTTAAGAAAATCATGATAAAATCTAAAACGATGAAGCCAAATAACTAAAACCCCATTTTTTAAAAACATTAAACAAGACTTTAGCTGTCAATATGCGATTAGAATAAAGCCAAACATACAGCAAGCCTAAATCTCATTAAAGTTTTACGCTTTTAGAGTGTTCTTTAATGAAGACCAGTTTTAAACCACCCATTAGAATGAGTTGTAGAGCGCTGAAACAAGTTTGGAAACAAGTTGGCTAATGGTCTTTAGCGTTTAAAGGGTTGCGTTTTTGAAAAGGTTTAAAATCTTATTAAAGATAGCCAAGCTCATAGAGTTTATTACTCATTTTCACTAACAAGCCCCCTAGTTTTGACCCCCCTTCCCCATGTTCTACTAAAATAGTGATAGCGTATTTGGGTTTTTCATAAGGCAAGAATGCGGTAATCCATGCATGGGATCGATGGAAGTATTCCATATCCTTTTCTTTCATGCGATTGACGATGTTTTGAGCGATTTCCACGACTTGTGCGGTGCCGGTTTTACACGCTAAAGTAACCTTAGAACCTCTTGTGGAATGATAAGCGGTGCCGTCTTTATGGTTACACACTTCATACATGCCCACGCGCAAGGCTTGGAGCTTCTTTTTTTGAAAACTATTTAGGGGGTCTTTGAGCGGCTGTTGGTTGTTGATAGCAAAATGAGGCGTTGCCAGTTTGCCCGTAGCAATGAGTCCCGTGTAGGCTAAAACCTGCAAGGGCGTGGCTAAAAAAGAGCCTTGCCCAATAGCGGTAATGAGCGTGTCCCCAACGCGCCAATCTTGATTGAAGCGTTTGAGTTTCCACAAATTATCCGGCACAATCCCCACAAATTCATTCGGCAAATCAACGCCCGTTTTTTCCCCAAAGCCCACTTCCCTTAAGGTTTTAGAGAGTTTTTCTATAGAGATTTCAAGCCCAAACTTATAAAAATACACATCCACAGACTCCCTAATGGCTTTATACAAATTAGAATTGCCATGCCCTGTTTTTTTCCAATCTCTGAATTTGCGCTTGCCCACTTCAATAAAAGGCGGGGTGGGGATGGTGGTGTTTTCTGTGATGTTAAGATTTTCTAAAAAGCTCAAGCCCACGCCCATTTTAACCACAGATCCCGGCGGATACAAGGCGTTAGCGAAGCGGTTTAATAAGGGGTTATAAATATCATCTTGAAGTTTTTGCCATTTGTCTTGACTGATCCCGCCTACAAAATCGTTCAAATTGTATTCAGGGTAACTTCCTGCAACGAGCAATTCCCCATTTTCTGCGTTCATCACTAAAATAGCCCCCCTTTTATTTTCAAAGAGCTTGTCCGCTTCTTTTTGCAAGCGTTTGTCTAAACTCAATTGCAAGTGGTTGTTGGTGCTTGGTGGCACTACTTCTAAGGTAGCTAATTCTTGATTGAGCGCATTGACATGCATGATTTTATAGCCCACCTTGCCTTGTAAAAGCTTGTTGTATTCTTTTTCAATGCCGGTTTTGCCCACAATCTGGCTGTATTGATTCTCTTCATCGTCTTTTAGATCTTGCAAGCTTGCCACCCCCACATAGCCTAAAACATGTGAAGCTAAAGCGTTATTAGGGTAGTAGCGCTTGTCTAAAGGTAGCACAAAAATGCCTTGAGTTTGGATGAGTTTGGTATAAAGAGGTTGCATGGCGATATAAGGAATGAAGCCAACCACTTTAATGAGGTTGTGGTTATAAAGCGAATTTTCTTTTTGGTAGTTGTTTAAAAGCGTTTCTTTAGAAAAGTTAGGGAAAAACTTTTGGATGATTTCAATTTTTTCTAAAAGCTCTTTTTGTCTAAGCCTGCTGGGCAAAAACACGCCAAACACCAATTCGTTAGTGGCTAAAAACTCATCATTTCTGTCTGTAATATCGCCCCTTGTAGGGACTAGAAATTCCTTTTTAGTCATGTTGCGTTCGGCCAGTTTTTCATAGTATTCTTGATTTTTAACGCTTAAAATAAATAAATTTAAAACCAATAACCCCCAAAACCCTATAAAAACAAAGAGTAAAAGCTTATAGCGAAGATTTTTCATACAAACCCCACAAAGCGCTCTCTATTAAAGCAAAAAGAGCGAGAAAGCCGAGTATTTTCAAACTCAAGGACACCGAAAAAAAGCGCGATAAATAAAGGTAATAAACCAAAAAGACATGCAAAGTTTTGAATAAAAAGCCGTCATTAAAAAGCTTTAAAGAGTTTTTATAGACGATTTGGTGGTAGATTAAAAACAGCAAGGCTAAAACGCCTAGAGTCTTTAAATGCATGCTTTCAAACCAAAACAAACAACCAAACACGCTCAAACTGGGTAAAAAATGATCGTATTTTTTCGCATAAAACAAGAATAAAAACCCAATCATGGGGGGTAAAAAAGGCATTAAATCTCTCAAAAGGCTATAAAAATAAAAACCAAAGATCCCTAAACATAAGAAAAAAAAGGAATCTTGTTTTAAAGAGAGCATGGTTTTGCGGCCTATAAAGGGTTAGTGAGCAAGTATTTCAAAAGGGTTTGGCGCACTATTTCAAGGGTTGGGTATTTTGAAGAAAGAGCGTTAAAATGGGTGGTATTGATTAAAAAAGGTTTAGGAGCGTTTAAAAAAAGGCGGTGTTGCTCATTTTTATTCAATTTGTCAAATTTCGTAAAAAGAGAAAGGTAGGCTTGATCGGGCCTTAAAAGGGCTTGAATGTTTTCTTTAGCGTTTTTATCAATTTCTAAATCCAAGTGGCGCGCATCCACCAAGTGGATAAAAAGTTTGATAGAAGTCCTAACGCTCAACAATTCCCATAAAAACCCCTCCCATTCTTTTTTCAAGCTTTTGGAAACTTTAGCGTAACCAAACCCGGGCAAATCAATCACATTAAAAGTGGTCGTTAAGGCGTTTTCTTTATCTTCCCAAGTGGTGGAAAAAAAATTCGCTAAACGGGTTTTTCCAGGCGTTGCTGAACTTTTGGCGAGATTTTTCCCTAACAAAGTATTAATAAAGGTGCTTTTGCCTACATTGCTACGCCCTAAAATGACCATTTCAGAAGTCAAGCTCGCAGGGCATTGAAAAAGTTGGCTAGAAGAAGTGAGAAAATGAGCGTCTTTAATGGCGATCATGGTTTTTCGCCTTTCTTCTTCAATTTAGCCTTACGATTTTCTTCATTAATATCTTCCATATCAAACACGAATTTAGCGGGCCGTTTCGCGCTCCCCAACACATCAGCATAACCCTTAGTTTTGTTTAAAATGATTTCATCACCGGTGATGACATTAGATTTCCCCACTTCTCTAACCACCGCATTTTGCAATAATTTGTATTCCCCATTCAGCGCGTTATAAATGAGCTTGTCAGCGCTCCCGCTGATTTCACGATTATCCTCTGTAAAGATGTTAAAATGCGTGTTCCCTGTGGCTTCATAGCACTCTGGCTTTCGTTTATCGTTTAAAAACACACTCACCTTATCCGCAAACAACCGGTCTTTACCCTTTTTGATCTGCACATTGCCTTGAATAACGGCGGTTTTGGTTTTGTCGTTCGCTACAAATTGGTTGCCGGTAATCTCTAAAAGCTCTCTTTCTTTTTTCAAACCTTTATTGTCTGTTTTTTGAGCGCTCATCACGCTTAAAATACCAAAACAACACACCAAAAAACACCACCAACGCATTAAAAACCTCCTTTGAAAGTGGGGAATTTTTTCTTTTCTTTCTGGCTTTGTTTGATTTCATCTAAAAATAAATGCGCCTGAATGCTTTGAGCTTCAATAACGGCTAAAGCATGCGAATAAGAAATGTCAAGCCCTTCAATCTTGCTATCTTTTGAAGTGAGGATGAAACGGCCCTTGCCTTTAAAATTTTGCTCTTTATGGTTGTAAATCCCTGTTTCACTCCAAAAACTAGAATCGTCGCTTCTTTTATAAGTAACCCCATTAGGGAAGAAATACAAATCCTGCTGCCGCTTGGCTTTAGGAGACTCAACGCTTTCAATGGTGTCTTCATCATAACGGCTGATTTTAGAATCAAAAAAGATTTCGTAATCATCGTATTGCAAGGCTTTTTTGCCTTCTATGGAAAGATCAAGGATTTTATCGTTGATTTGAAACGCTTTAAAATTTTCTAATTCAATTTTAGGGATATTTTCTTTAGAGACCACGCTAGTGGGTTGGGAACGCAAAAAGAAAAAGACTAGCCCTACTGTGATGAAAGACAAAACCACAAAAAAGTTTAAAACGCTATTAGAGGTAAAGCTTGAGCGCTTCATCTTGCAAGCCTTCTAATGTTAAAAGATAATCAATCGCTTCCCTAACAGCCCCCTTGCCCCCTGAATTTTGCAACACTTTATAAGCTTTGCTTTTAAGCAAGGGGTGTGCATCAAAAGGAGCGAAACTCCAAGCGCATGCCTTAAACATGCCTAAATCGTTATAATCATCGCCTACGCATGCGATTTCTTGTGCACTCAATTGCAAGTCTTTTTTGAGCCGCTCCACAACCACGCTTTTATTTTCAACGCCCATAAAAACAAACTGAACGCCCAAACTCTCCATGCGTTTTTTCACCATGATTGAAGTTCTTCCTGTAATGATAGCGATTTTTTTGCCTAATTTTTGCCATAGCGTCATGCCAAGCCCGTCTTTGACATTAAAAGCCTTCATTTCGTGAAAATTTTCATCAAAATACAACGACCCGTCTGTGAGCGTGCCATCCACATCTAAAAGCAATAACTTAATCATTCTCTCGTTAAAACCGCATTCTGATTATATTTTTTCATAAAATCCCTAGCCTCTTCTTCGCTTTGAAACCCTTGAACTAAAACTTTATACAAATCGTCTTTAAAAGCAACCTTAACGCTGTAATTTGGATTTTCTGCTTGCAATTTATCCGCTAAAGTTTGAGCGCCTATTTGGTTTCTAAAAGCCCCCATTTGCAAAGAAAATTTCCCTCCGCTCACGCTTTTTTCGCTCTCGCCGACTTTAAATTCCTTGTGCAAGATCTTTGAAGAGTTAGCGTTAAAGGATTGTTCGTATTGCTTGGAGATAACCCCACCAAAACCCAAAACAATAAGACGCACGCTAGCCGTGCCTTTTTTAACCATGTCAATATCCCTAGCGGCCGCATTAGACAAATCAATGATGCGATCGCTCACAAAAGGCCCTCTATCATTAATGCGCACAATGGTGCTTAAGTTATTATCAACATTGATGACTTTCACCACGGTGTTCATGGGTAAAGTCTTGTGCGCAGCGGTGTGGGCATACATGTTATAAATTTCCCCATTACTGGTTTTTTTGGCATGGAAATTGGGGCCATACCAGCTCGCAACGCCATCAAATTTTTCGCCTAAATCCACTTTAGTGGGGTAATACCACTTGCCTCCCACTTGATAAGGGCGCATGGTGGCTCTTTGGATCGCGCTAGAATCGCGCATGCCGTTATCTAGTGGCCGATCTTTTGTGTTGCTATCTTGCGAATCGGAGTGGTGTTTGAAATGGCGTTCAAAAAAATTGCGCTTATAGGTGGCTTTTTTGGTTGTCGGATCATAGTCTTTAGCGTTTTCATAAGCGCGCAAGCTTTCATGCTTATAAGACAAATTCTTGACCCCCTCTTTTTTAACCGCACAAGCACTAATCAAAAAAATAACGCCTAAAAAACAAACTTTTTTTAACGCCAAACCCATTAAAATTCCCTTGTAGCGATCAATTTCTTATTGGTAGGGATGATCAAGCGTTGGTGGATAAAGATATTAGAATCTTTGAGGTTATTGGCTAATTGGATACTGGAAATACTGACTTGATAGCGTTTAGCGATAGAAGATAGGGTTTCTTTAGGCAAGACCACATGGGTGATGAAAGGGCTTTTAGAACTAGCTTGAATGTTTTTATTTTGTTTGAGTTGGCGTTGTTTGAAAAGGGCGAGTTTTTCATAAGGGATATAAATGGTATAAGTGGGGTCTTTAGAAGGCAGAATGTTATAACGGAATTGGTGGTTGTAGGATTTTAAGGTCTCTAAACTCAAGTTTAAATTTTTGGCCACTTGGATTAAAGAAGTGTGCCTTTTAAACGGAACGCCCACCAAACTCACTCTCGCCCCACGATTGAGCAGATATTCTTTGTCTTTGAGGTTGTCTAGGCTGTTGAATTTCAACGCCAGGCTTAGAATGGAGCGGATATACTCTCGTGTTTCTTTAGGGAGGTATTTCTTATCTTCATCCAACAAAATCTTAATGTCTGAAGTGCCGGCGGCTTTAATAGCGTTTTGAACCTTGCGTAAGCCGTAATTATACGCCATAGCGACCAAATACCACTCTCCGGTTTGCTTGTAGAGCCGTTTCAAATAAGTGATCGCCGCTTGAGTGCTTTTAATGGGATCTCTTCTTTCATCAATGTAATGATTGACCTTAAGCCCTAATTCTTTAGCCGTGCTTGGCATGAATTGCCAAATCCCCACTGCTTTTTTCCTGCTATAAGCCCTTGATGAAAACTTAGATTCTGCCATGGCTAAAAACAAAAATTCTTGCGGCACGCTCGCTTCTATGAGCATGTTTTTAATGATAGGGATGAACTGGTAATTCACATCAAATCTTTTGACAAGTCTTTTCCATTCTTCTTCTTCATTCATTTTCTTTAAAGCGTTTGGCATTTGGGATAAAAAGCTCGCATTAACCCCAAAAGCCTCTAGCGCTTTGGTGTCAATATTAGATTCAAAAGCCATTTTCGCATGGCCTAAAGAGGCCAATAAAAGGGTAACAAAAAAAACCAACCATTTTTGACTAAAACACTTCATTCTTTTTGGCATCGCATCCTAATAACTATAGCTATTCAGCTTTTAAAATAGCCTTGATTATAGCTAAACTTGAATAACGCTTTCTAACAAGCCCTAATTTTAGGGGAAACCAAAGAGCGTGTGAGCGTTATGCGTGCTTAAAGAAGCGAGCTCTTCAGTCTCTATGTTGATGATTTCGGCAATTTTTTGAGCGATTAAAGGGATATAAGTAGGGCTATTCCTAGTACCTCTAAAAGGGTGTGGGGTCAAATAAGGCGAATCCGTTTCTAAAAGAAGCCTGTTTTTAGGGATTTTAGGGAGGATCTCTACCAATCTTTTAGCGTTTTTAAAAGTGCTAACCCCTCCTATCCCATAATAAAAACGATCGCTCAGTTCCAAAAGCATGCTATCAGCGTTAAAGCAATGCAACACCCCAAAAGCTTTAGGATAGCTTTTTAAAAGATTCAAACTATCAAAACTCGCCTCTCTAATATGGATAATCAAGGGCTTGTTGTGTTGGATAGAAAATTCAATCTGTTTGGTAAAGATTTCTTTTTGTTTGCTTTTATAATTTTCTCTTTCGCTTAATTCAGGCAAGCGGTAGTAATCCAGCCCGCATTCGCCTATCGCCACGCATTTTTGATGACTGACAAATTTTTCAAACAGGCTTTCATCAAAACTCTCCACATCATAAGGGTGAGCGCCTATAGCAAAAAACACGCCTTCAAATTTTTCGCTAATTTCTATTGCTCTATTCAGATCCTTCATGTCCGCGCCCGGAATCACGCATTGAGTAACGCCTTTTTCTAGGCTTTCTTTTAACACTTCTTCTAAATCGTTTTCATAATCCCTGTGATCCAAATGGCAATGCGTATCAATAAACATGCTTCTATCCTGTGGTTTTATTTAGTATGTTACAATAGTCAAACATTCTAACATAAGGAGAATAACAATCAATTATGTTTAGCGGGTTAATCCATAAAATAGCTAAAGTGAAGAGTTTCCACAACAATATTTTAAGCATAGAGAGCGATCTCAATCCTAAGCTTGGCGACAGCATTGCGATTAATGGGGCGTGTTTGACCGCCATAGAAAGCTCAAAAACGCATTTTAGCGTGGAATTGAGCCAAAAAACCCAAAACAGCGTAGCGTTAGAAAATTACAAGGATTTAGTCCATATTGAGCCAGCCTTAAAAGCCGATGCGAGTTTGGATGGGCATTTTGTGCAAGGGCATATTGACGCTATCGGAGTCATTGAAAAAATCATTCACAACGCTAATCAAGTGGATTTTTTCATCAGCGCTTCTAAAGAAACGCTTTTGTTGTGCGTTGAGCAAGGCTCTATTGCGATTGATGGGGTGAGTTTGACTTTAAGCAAGGTAGAAGAAAAGGGGTTTTGGCTAACGATTATCCCTTACACTTTAGAAAACACCCTTTTTAAGACTTATAAACTCAAACGGCGCGTGAATATTGAAACGGACATGTTGGTTCGTAGCGTTGCGTCTATTTTGAAAAAAACAAAAGGGTTTGAAAAAAATTTCTCTTGGAATGACGCCGATTCTTTGACTTTAGGGTATTAGATGAATAAAACCATAAAAGCCGCCGCTCTAGCCTATAACATGGGGCAAGATCATGCCCCAAAAGTGATCGCAAGCGGGGTGGGCGAAGTGGCTAAAAGGATCATTCAAAAAGCTAAGGAATACGATATAGCGCTCTTTTCTAACCCCATGCTAGTGGATTCGCTTTTAAAGGTGGAATTAGACTGCACGATACCTGAAGAATTGTATGAAAGCGTGGTGCAAGTGTTTTTATGGCTCAATAGCGTGGAAAATAACGCGCAAATGTCCAAGTGATTGGGATGTAAAGTTAAAACGATGGTAGTGGAATTAAAGAACATTGAAAAGATTTATGAAAACGGATTCCATGCTCTAAAAGGCGTGAATTTGGAATTGAAAAAAGGCGATATTTTGGGCGTGATAGGCTATTCAGGGGCGGGGAAATCCACGCTCATTCGCTTGATTAATTGTTTGGAACGCCCCAGTTCTGGCGAAGTTTTAGTCAATGGGGTCAATCTATTAAACTTAAAGCCTAAAGAATTGCAACAAGCGCGCCAAAAAATAGGCATGATTTTCCAGCATTTCAATTTATTGAGCGCTAAAAACGTGTTTGAAAACGTCGCTTTCGCTCTAGAAATCGCCCGATGGGAAAAAACTAAGATTAAATCAAGGGTGCATGAATTGTTGGAATTAGTGGGGTTAGAAGATAAAATGCATTTTTATCCTAAACAGCTCAGCGGTGGGCAAAAACAACGAGTGGCGATCGCTAGGAGTTTAGCGAATTGTCCTGATTTGTTGCTTTGCGATGAAGCCACATCCGCTTTGGATTCTAAAACCACGCATTCTATTTTAACGCTTTTAAGCGGCATTCAAAAAAAACTCAATTTGAGCGTCGTTTTCATCACACACCAGATTGAAGTGGTTAAAGAATTGTGCAATCAAATGTGCGTGATCAGCAGCGGCGAAATCGTGGAAAGAGGCTCGGTAGAAGAAATTTTTGCCAACCCTAAACATGCCGTTACTAAAGAATTGCTTGGCATCAAAAACGAGCATGGGGATCAAAAATCGCAAGACATTTATCGCATCGTGTTTTTAGGGGAGCATTTAGACGAGCCGATCATTTCTAATTTGATCAGGCGTTTTAAAATAGACGTGAGCATCATTTCAGGCAACATTGAAGAGCTTACGACTAAAGATATAGGGTATTTAGTGGTGCGGTTTTTAGGCAATGTTACAGAGATTCAAAGGGCTTTAGAGTATTTAAACGCTTTAGGCTTACAAGTGGAAAAATTAAAGGATTAAAATGATTTCTCAAATGCTCATTCAAGCCACGCTAGAAACGCTTTATATGGTGTTTGTGGCGAGCTTTTTGGCGGTTGTTTTTGGCTTGCCTTTGGGAGTTTTATTGTTAGTGAGTAAAAAAGGGCATTTGTTAAACAAACCCCTTTTGCATAAAATTTTAGACACTTCTATCAACATGACTCGCTCTTTCCCTTTTATCATTTTGATTATTTTGCTCCTGCCTTTATCGCGCTTTTTGATTGGCACGAGCATTGGCTCTAGTGCGAGCATTATTCCGCTAGCCATTTCAGCCATTCCTTTTGTCGCAAAGCTTTTTGAAAATTCTTTAATGGAAGTAGAGCATGGCAAGATTGAAACCACTTTAAGTTTGGGAGCGTCTCATTTGGAAGTCATTAAAATGATGCTTTTAGAGAGCCTGCCCTCTTTAGCGAATAATATCACCATCACCTTAATTTCTTTAATAGGCTATTCGGCTATGGCGGGAGCGTTAGGGGCTGGGGGCTTGGGGGATTTAGCCATTAGGATTGGCTATCAAAGTTATAGGGGCGATGTGCTTTTTTATGCGGTGGTCGTGATCATTGTTTTAGTGCAAATCATTCAAAGCACAGGGGATTATGTGGTGAAACGCCTAAGAAAGCATAAGTATTAGGGATTTGGCTCTCATCAAATACGAATATTCAAAGCCAACTTTAATACGCTTTGGCTTTTTAAATAGGATCGCTAAGCTTTGTTTGTGGCGAAACTCAATTCTCTAAGAACGCTTTAAAAGGTTATCATTCAAACTGAATTAGAGCTTTTTACGATGAATATTCCATTAAATTCTCATGCAACAATGGGCTTTATTTTGAATGGCCATTGATAAATTTATCCATCTGCTCTTCTAATCCTATGATTTGCGTTATCGCTCCCTCTAAAATTTCAAAATTTTTAGCGTTTTTTGGGGCAACGCATGCAAGCTTGTTGGAAGCTTTTTCTAACGATCGGATGTCTTTAAGCAAGGTTTTTAAAACTTCTACGCTTTTAAAATCCTTCTCAAAATAATCATCAAATTGCTGTTCTGTTTGAGACAAGTTCTCTAAAAAAGCGCTTTGGAGGCGTATTTGGGTGCGATCATGCCCGGTTTCTACACAAGTTTTATAGGTTTTATCGATCGCAATAAAAGCGTCTTTGGCTTTCAAAAAAGCCTTTGAAAACTCAACGATGATTTCATAATGTTCGCCCTCTGCTTTTAAAAACCCTAAAAAGAGCGCAATGAGCAATAATTTTTTTAGCACTTTATCCCTTTACCATCGATAAGAAAAGCTCACCCCATAGCGGCTACTGCCCTTAAAATCGCTAGAAATTTCAGGATAGAGCATCCATTGCTTAGGTTTGTAGCGTGAAGTGAATAAATAGGCAAACCCCCATGCGATAAGGCTGCCAATCGTAACTTGCAAGATCGTGTGTTGTCTTGCCACCACTCTGCTAGCGTCAGTGAGGATTGCAAGAGCGATCACAGGAAGAGCTGGTTTCCACCCGTAGCGGTAATACACAAACCCAGCCGCGCTAAACACCCCCCCAGCATGCCCGCTTGGCATGCCTCTCCAGGAATTACAGCATGGGCGTTTAGCAAATTCCACTCTAGCCCCATCTTTATGGGCGTTGCTAAAAGCTCCTTTAAGGCCATAAATCACGCCTTGAGTAACCAATGTGCCGACCGCTAATTCCCCTAAACCTCTATAATCGCGCATCGCCAAACTGACCGTTCCGACAAAAATAGGCAAAAACCTAAGTACATCGCCAATCTCTTCTAAAATGTATGCCCCCTCATTGATCGGCTCACTCCTTAAAGGATAGACCCATAAGAGCAGGATCAAAAAAAGACCTTTGAGCTTTTTCATTAAAACGCTCGCTTTTCTAAAGCGCAAACTTTCTTGTTCAAATAAGCATAGCCCATTAAATAGCATGCGATAAAGACCAGGCTAATGGCAATGAGCGCATAAGCGTCCAAGCGGAATAAGACGCTGATTAAAATAAAAGGCAGGTTGCATAGAATAAGGATAAACGCGCATAAAGGGTTGGGGTAATTGAAAGAGCGTTGTTGCAAGAATTTAAATAAAAGGGTGTGCAAATGCAAGTTATCTGGCATGGTGGCTTTTTGGCGTTTTATTTTGCGCCTAAGGATACTAAAAAGCACCTCTATGACCGGATAAAGCATTAAATTGAGCCCAAAAAACACGCTGATTTTTTGCTCCAAACTCAAATGTAAAAGGGAAATCCCGCACACCAAACCCAAAAAATACGCCCCCCCATCGCCTAAAAAAATCTTTCCTAAAGGGAAATTTAACACCATAAACCCAAGCACCATGTAAGCTAAGAGGCACGCCAAACTGCTAGGCTCTATATAATGGATGACTAAAAGTGCAATCGCACAAATCCCTGATGCCAGCCCGTTAAACCCATCAATGATATTAATAGCGTTACTGATGCCCACTAGCATAAAAATTGCGAATAAAAAAGCGATAAAATAAGGCAAGCTAAAAAGGGGCGAAAAATCGCTCACCACTAAAGGCGTTGATGAGATGATGCAAACAACCCCTACGGCTTGCAAAATAAGGCGTATTTTGGGGCTTAATGAAAGGTTAATGTCTTCTAAAAAACCGCTTAAAAACACTAGCGATAGCCCTAAGAAAACAAAAAACCCCTTAAAAGGCGCTTCAAAAGACTCAAAAAGATAAGCTAACACAAAAGAAAGAAAGATCCCAAGCCCCCCAGCTCGTGGGGTTCTTGCATGATGAAAGCCTTGGATTTTATTAGCGTTATCCACAAAGAGCATGGATTTTTTAGACCACAAAATAATCAAAGAGCAAATAAATAAACTGGTTAAAAAATATAGCACCCACAACACTTTTTATTGGATTTAATTGGCATTTTGTTTTGGGTATTATAGCAAAAGATAGCTTGATGATAAAATCTTATAGGTATAAGAGGTGGGTTTTATGTTACAATTCCAAAAATCATTATTATAAAATAAAGGATAGTCATGCGTTTTGGATTGAATATTGATCACATTGTTACTTTAAGAGAGATAAGAAAGACTTACGAGCCTGAGATTTTAGAAGCTTTATTCATCGCTAAAAACACCCATAAAGTGGATTTAATCACCATTCATTTAAGAGAAGACAGACGGCACATTCAAAATGAAGATGTTTTGAGGCTGCTTGAAATAAGCCCCTTGCCTATCAACATTGAATGCTCTATTAATGCTGAAATCACTGATTTTTTATGTTCTTTAAAAAATAAGCCGAGTAAGGTTACAATCGTGCCTGAAAACAGAAATGAGGTTACGACAGAGGGGGGATTGGATTGCTCACTAAAGGGTCTAGGAGAGGTTATTAGAGCGTATCACAATAAAGGCATTGAAGTGTCTTTGTTTATTGACCCCTTAAAAGACGCTTTGCATTTTGCAAGAGAGCATCAAGTCAAACAAGTGGAGTTTCACACCGGCGTGTATGCGAATTTGCACAACGCTTTGTATTCTAACGCTAACAATCAAATCCATGCCATTAGTGCGCTCAAAGAAAAAAGCCCTAAAGAGTTGAAAGAGGAATTGCACAACGCCTTTTTGCAATTAAGGAAGATGAGTAAAGAAGCGTTTTTTATGGGTATTGTGGCATGCGCTGGGCATGGGTTAAATTACTCTAATGTGAAAGAATTGTTAAAAATCCCTTCTTTAAGAGAGCTTAATATCGGTCATAGCGTGATTTCAAAAGCGGTTCTAGTGGGCTTAGAAAAAGCGATTTTAGAAATGGCACAACTCATTAAGCGATAAAATGGCTAAAAAGAAAATTGCGATCAGTTGCGGGGACATTCAAGGCGTAGGCTTAGAGTTGATTTTAAAAAGCCATAAGGAAGTGAGCACGATTTGTGAGCCGTTGTATCTCATTGATGGCGAACTTTTAGAGCGGGCCAACCAATTGCTTCATAACGCTTATGAAACTAAAACGCTTAATGCGATCGCTATTGATTCCCCCTTACCCTTATTGAACTCTAGCACGATAGGCAAAGTCAGCGCTCAAAGCGGGGCGTATAGTTTTGAGAGTTTTAAAAAGGCTTGCGAGTTAGCGGATAGTAAAGAAGTGGATGGCATTTGCACTTTGCCTATCAACAAACTCGCATGGCAACAAGCTCAAATCCCTTTTGTGGGGCATACCGATTTTTTAAAACAACGCTATAAAGAGCGCCAAATCATCATGATGCTTGGGTGTTCAAAACTCTTTGTGGGGCTATTTAGCGACCATGTGCCTTTAGGGGCGGTTTCTCAACTCATTCAAGTAGAGGCGTTAGTTAAGTTTTTATTAGCGTTTCAAAAAAGCACTCAAGCTCAAATCGTTCAAGTGTGTGGCTTTAACCCCCATGCGGGCGAAGAGGGATTGTTTGGAAAAGAAGATGAAAAGATTTTAAAAGCCATTCAAAAGAGCAACCAAACGCTGGGTTTTGAATGCTTTTTAGGGCCACTGCCGGCTGATAGCGCTTTTGCCCCCAATAAACGAAAAATAACCCCATTTTATGTGAGCATGAGCCATGATGTGGGGCTAGCCCCTTTAAAAGCGCTCTATTTTGATGAAAGCATCAATGTGAGTTTGAACGCTCCCATTTTGCGCACCTCCACCGACCACGGCACGGCGTTTGACATTGCTTATCAAAACAAAGCGAACAACAAAAGCTATTTGAACGCGATCAAATATTTGGCTTAAAGATTTTAAAATACAAGCCAACAAAGTATAATTCAAGCAAAAACACCACCCAAAGATAAAGACATGATTTTAAGCATTGAAAGTTCTTGCGATGACAGCTCTTTAGCCCTTACAAGAATAGAGGACGCCAAACTCATCGCTCATTTTAAAATCTCTCAAGAAAAGCACCACAGCTCTTATGGGGGCGTTGTGCCTGAGCTTGCATCGCGCTTGCATGCTGAGAATTTGCCGCTCTTATTAGAACGCATTAAAATAAGCTTGAATAAGGATTTTTCCAAGCTCAAAGCCATCGCTATTACTAATCAGCCAGGTTTGAGCGTTACCTTAATAGAAGGTTTGATGATGGCGAAAGCCTTGAGCTTGTCTTTGAATTTACCCTTGATCTTAGAAGATCATTTGAGAGGGCATGTGTATTCGCTCTTTATCAATGAAAAACAAACCTGCATGCCTTTAAGCGTGCTCTTAGTCTCTGGGGGGCATTCTTTGATTTTAGAGGCTAGAGATTATGAAGACATTAAAATCGTTGCCACGAGTTTGGACGATAGCTTTGGGGAGAGTTTTGATAAGGTTTCTAAAATGCTTGATTTGGGCTATCCAGGAGGTCCCATAGTGGAAAAATTAGCCCTTGATTATGCGCACCCAAACGAGCCTTTAATGTTCCCTATCCCTTTAAAAAACAGCCCGAATCTGGCTTTTAGTTTTTCAGGTTTAAAGAATGCGGTGCGTTTGGAGGTTGAAAAAAACGCCCATAATTTGAATGAAGCGATCAAACAAAAGATTGGCTATCATTTTCAAAGCGCGGCTATTGAGCATTTAATCCAGCAGACTAAACGCTATTTTAAAACCAAACGCCCTAAAATTTTTGGCATTGTGGGAGGAGCGAGCCAGAATCTTGCTTTAAGAAAGGCGTTTGAAAACTTGTGCGATGCGTTTGATTGCAAGCTTGTTTTAGCCCCTTTAGAATTTTGCAGCGACAATGCCGCCATGATAGGGCGATCCAGCCTAGAAGCGTATCAAAAAAAGCACTTTGTCCCTTTAGAAAAGGCTAACATTTCGCCAAGAACGCTGTTAAAAAGTTTTGAGTGAATGGATACAAAAAGAAAGCGCATGATAAAACGCCTTAAAATTTATCAATAGTGTCAAGTATCGGTTATTTTGAGGCAAGAGCTTAAAAAAGAGGGTGTTAAAAAAGCACGTTTTAGTCAAATTTAATCTTATTTTTGGTTATAATTCTAGGCTGTTAAGTTTTAGTTTAAAGGGAAAATCATGCTCCGCTCTCTCTATAGCGCCACTTCAGGGATGCTCGCCCAACAAACGCATATTGACACCACTTCAAACAATATCGCCAATGTCAATACCACCGGATTTAAAAAATCTCGTGCGGATTTTAACGACTTGTTTTACCAAGCGATGCAATACGCTGGCACTAACACCAGCAACACGACCTTATCGCCAGATGGCATGGAAGTGGGCTTAGGCGTGCGTCCTAGTGCGATTACTAAAATGTTTTCGCAAGGCAGTCCTAAAGAAACGGAGAATAATTTAGATGTCGCCATTACAGGTAAAGGCTTTTTTCAAGTCCAGCTTCCTGATGGCACCACCGCTTATACAAGGAGCGGTAATTTCAAGTTAGACGAACAGGGCAATCTTGTAACGAGCGAAGGCTATCTTCTCATTCCTCAAATCACTTTGCCTGAAGACACCACGCAAGTAAACATCGGTGTGGATGGCACGGTGAGCGTGACTCAAGGCTTGCAAACGACCTCTAATGTGATCGGGCAAATCACTCTGGCTAATTTTGTCAACCCGGCGGGACTCCATTCTATGGGGGACAATTTGTTTTCAATCACCAACGCTAGCGGCGATGCGATTGTGGGCAATCCTGATTCTCAAGGTTTAGGCAAATTAAGGCAAGGCTTTTTGGAGCTTAGTAATGTGAGATTGGTAGAAGAAATGACGGATCTCATCACTGCGCAAAGGGCTTATGAAGCCAATTCTAAAAGCATTCAAACTGCTGATGCCATGCTCCAAACGGTCAATTCCCTCAAACGCTAATTGGAGTGGTTGCTGCCATTCTTTAATTCTTGTGGCTAGGGTTTTTAAGTTCTTTAACACCGCTTTTTGGGTTGTTGCTTGGGTCATTGCTTGATTGGTGTTTTCCTTTCATGTAAAAAACAGCTAAAACAGCTAGACCAATAAGAATACAAAAAGCAATAACCAGATACCACATTTTCTTAGTTTTATTTGCTTCTCGTTCTGCTTGTTCTGCTTTTAATTTTGTTTCTTGTTCTGCTTTCAATTTTTTGCGTAAGGCGGCGATCAAAACGCATGCCGGAACGGTTACCCTATAAGCCGGCCCTGCAAGATTGATGCTCACTAACGCGCCTGTAATGACCCAACCAATAGGCCCAGCTAAAATGCCTAAAGTTTTTTTAAGCGCGACTTTACCCACCACAGATGATAAACCATGCCCTAGAGTTTTTTTACCATTGCATCTGCAACAGATACAGCCAACGCATAAGAATGAGAGCCACCCGCTTTAAACAGCGTTAAAACAGATGCGATTAGGATTTGTTTGTTTTCGCTAATCATTTTATCAATATTTGACATGTCCAATTCATGGCAGAGTTCTTCAAGATCTTTTTTACTCATTTGTTCTAAACTATCTTTCAAGAGTTTAGCAAGCATGTTTTGCTCAATCAAAGAGGTTGGAGATTCTTCATGGCAATTAACCTTTAAATGATCGCACGCATCGCACAAAATCTCTTTGTATAAGACCCCTTCATCTCTAAAAAAATTAATAAAAGTATTGCCCCCATAATGCTGCAATTCTTCAGCGATTCTTCTGGGGTATTTGGCGTAATCGCTACCACACCTTTTATATTCTGTTGAATTTGTCAATTCTTCATTCATTCTTAGTGCGCCATCTTCATCATAAACAAGTGCATCAAACAAATCTTTCAAATCATTAGAGCTTAATCGCTTTAAAAATGCCAAGTCGCTATTTGTATGCCATGCAATCCCTTTAATTTTATTTCTACCGCCCGCTCAAATCCCACCAAACCCCTTTTTTAGTGATTAGTGATTAGTGATTACAGCATCATTTTTTAAAATCATGTTTAACGCCCTAAAAGGCTCAAGCACACCCGCTAACTGCGCATGAATATTGCGTTACAAATGCTAATGGGCTTTATTGATTTTACAACCAAAGAATGATGATAATAATTAAAATGTTTTGATACGCTTATCATTTTGGATACGATAAACCTGATTTGAAAGTAGGAGATTATTGATTTTTTCTTTAGATAGGGCTAATTTTTAATGAAACGCTACTTTGATTTTTGGCACAAGAAACCCCCTCCTTTAACCCTCTAACCCTTACTTTTTATCGTTTTTATGTTCGTGGTTAGCGTTGCATTGATTAGCTTGGTTTTGGCTATTTTTTTGACAACTTTCGTTGTTTTGATTTTTAGCATCACCTTTTTGGTTGTGGTTTTGATTATTGCAACTGTTACTCATTTTGTCTCCCTTAAATTAAAATAAAAACTAGATGCGTTCTCGCATCTAGGTCTCCATTCTATACCTTTTCTCCTAAAAAAAAGCTTAAATGGATTCTATTTGCAATGACTTCTTATCTTCACTGGCTTGCTGTGTTTTT
>NZ_CBOM010000006.1:0-93989 GCF_000476275.1 Helicobacter pylori SA213A | reverse complement strand
TGTAATTATTTATAAAACTCTTATCCAAGCTTCTTTTTAAAGGAAGTTTATGAAGTTTTTTAAAATCCCTAAACTGCACTTAAATTCCAAAGAGCGATAAGAAATGTTTTTAGAAAGTTTTATTCTTTAAAAAGTTATCGCTTTATAACCAAGCCCTTTAGTTTGATTGTAAGAAACGCTTCTAGCGTTTTAGATTTTTATTCTTTATTCTTTATTCTTTATTCTTTATTCTTTATTCTTTATTCTTTATTCCGTTAGTGTTGCTTTTTTATTTCTTTTGTTTTTAACTTTTTTAGTTTGGGGTTGTTATGGGGTTTGTGTTTGAATGGTTTTTGTGTTTTGGATTTTTAGAGCCGATCTAAAAGAAAACTTTTTCATCAAGTTTCTTTTTTAAAAAAGCCTAAAAATTTCTTAAACACTTCTTTAGGATCGAATGCATCACACACCTTGCACCCATACATGCCAATTAAAATCACAAGCCAGCTCACATACACCCAGCTCATCAAAAACCACAAAATAGAAACGCTCCCATAAAGCTCATGGTAAGTGCGATTATACAGCACATAATAAGTGAAAGCCCATTTCAGCACATGCCAAGAAACGCTCGTAAAAAACACCCATAAAAACACCCAAAAATAATGTTTAAACACCTTATTCGTGGGAATGGTAAAAAGGATCAAAAAAAACGCGTAAGTGCCTATCCATCTTAAAACATGCAACAAATTTGAATCTTTATCTTCAAAAAACACTTGGATCTTAATATCAAAAAACACCACTAAAGGCAAAGCGAATAAAAACACTAAAGTCGTGCCAAACCCCCAAAATAAAAAGATTTCTTTACCCTTAAAATGCACATAATCTCTAGGCTTTGCGTCAAAAATTTTTGACGCGATGGAGCGGTAGTTTTCACAAAAAAGCACCAACGCCACCACAATGGACACCTCTTCAAGCGTGCCTAAGGTCATGTCTGTTTTTTTAAAATTTTCTAAAAAATCCTTAATCGCGCCAATGAGTTTAGGGGCGTTGGGGAAAATCAAGGCTTCCATTTCACCGCTGTGCGCTTGCAAATAATGAGACACAAAAAGACTAAACACAAACAACAAAATAGGCGATAAAGACAAAATCGTATAAAAACTCAAGCTGGAAGCGTAGTAAAACAATTCGCTCAAGCCCAAAAAGGCGTTTTGAAAGTGCGTGGGGAAAATCATTCTAAGAAGGCGCAAAAACCCTCTAACGCTTTTAAAAAGTTCTCTCATTAATGACAGCTTGTCGCCATTGTCAAGCCATAAGAGAGCAGTTTTTCTATATCTTTTTTAGGGGCTTTGCCTTTGGTGGTCAAATAGTCCCCTAACACTACCGCATTAATGCCGTATTCAAAAAGCTTGGCTTCCTTTTTGTCGTTATCTTTAAACACCACTTCACGCCCCCCAGCCACCATAAGCCTAGCGTTAGGCAAAAATTCCTTAGCCAAAAGCACGCATTCTAGGGCTTCATCTGCGCTTAAAGTCTCTGCATCAATGGGCAATACCGGGTTTTTAATGAAAAAATTAATCGGCGTGGTGTGCGGGGAGAGCGAAGCTAACGCCCTAAGCATTTCAATCCGATCTTCCCAGCTCTCATTAAGCCCAAAAATCCCCCCACTGCACAAGCCTAACCCCGCCCTTAAAGCGTTTTCGCATGTGATAAACCTTTCTTCCCATGTGTGCGTGGAACAAATTTTAGGGAAGAAATTTTGCGAAGTCTCTAAATTATGGTTATAGCTATGAATGCCCGCATCTCTTAAAAACTCTAATTGCTCCAAATCCGCGCGCCCGCAGCATGCGATTAAATGCAAGCCCAATTCTTCTTGGTTGATGGCTTTAGCTAATTTGGCGATGTATTCGCATTTTTCATCGTCTAATTCGCGCCCTGAAGTAACCAAACAAAACCCTAAAGCCCCTAATTGTCTTAACGCTCTAGCCTCTTGTAAAACCACTTTTTCATCTTTAAATTTATAGCGCTTGATCGCTCCTTGGTGGTGTGAGCTTTGCGTGCAATAAGCGCAATCTTCCTTGCAATCCCCACTGCGCACATTGGAAATAGAACATAAAAAAATCTCTTGCATAATCATTCCTTTGTTTTAAAAAAGTTGGTTTTTTGAGATTGATTATAGCAAAGAAAAAGAAGCGCTTTTGATTTTAAGGGCTTTATTCCATTAAATATTAAAACTAAAACTTTATTTGATTTTAATTTAATTGTTCGCTAGTGCCTCTAAAGTCAATCTCAAAACTTTACGCTATAATTTTCTCACTTTTTCATTAAGGGATTTCATGCAAGATTCATCCATTCAAAGTTACCCCCCCCCCCCCCCAATCAGCAATAAAAGATCGCACGCCAAATAATGCGCCTAGTAATGGAGAAATAGAGCTACCCACCCACATCACCAGTAATTTAAAAAAAGAGCTTAGAGATTACCAAAAAAAAGCGATACATAATTATTTAGAAAAACGCCAATCCCACCCAACTCAAAAGCATTTCATGTTTGAAATGGCCACCGGTAGCGGTAAAACCTTAGTGATGGCGGGTTTGATTTTAGAATGCTATAAGCAAGGCTATCAAAACTTTATCTTTTTTGTAAACAGCACCAGCATTTTAGAAAAAACGAAATTGAATTTTACAGACAGCGTTTCATCAAAATACCTTTTTAGTGAGAATATCAATATCAATGATGAAAACACAGAAATTAAAAGCATCAATAATTTGAACGAGAGTCATAACAACGCTATCAACATTTATTTCAGCACCATTCAGGGCTTGTTTTCATTATTCACTAAAGCTAAAGAAAACGCTATCACCCTAGAGGATTTAAAAGATCAAAAATTAGTTTTTTTAGCGGATGAAGCGCACCATTTAAACACAGAGACTAAAAAGAAATTGAATGATAGTGAGGCTAGTGAAAAACGCAACTGGGAAAGCGTGGTGAAATTAGCCCTAGAACAAAATAAAGACAATTTATTGCTGGAATTTAGCGCCACTATCCCTAATGAAAAAAGCGTTAAAGACAAATATGAAAACTTAAAGGTGGTAACTTACACCTTAAAAGAATTTAGCGAAGATAAATTTTGCAAAAACATCTACTCCCTTTCTTATGAAAACAAAGGATTAGAAACGCGCTTTTTAGGAGCATGCGTTTCCAGTTTGTATAAAGAATTATTAGCCCAACACCACAATATTGAAAACTTTAAACCCTGTATTTTGTTTAAAAGCGAAAGGATTGAAGACAGCAAAGAAAATCAAGAGCGCTTCAACGCCTTTTTAGAAAATTTAAGCCCTTTAGATTTGGAAAATTTTTTCCATTACAGCCGCAACGCTTTTTTTAAAGACGCTAAAAACTTTTTTGACAAGCAAAAATACACCCCTAACCTTGTGGCATTCTTGCAGACGAAATTCAAAAAAAGCACCCAGATCAACACTAACAACGAAAAAGAATTAGAAAAAGGCATGCTTTTATTGAACTCCCTAGAAGACAGAGACAACCCTAAAAGAGTGATCTTTAGCGTGGATAAGCTCAATGAAGGTTGGGATGTGTTGAATTTGTTTGACATTGTCAGGCTTAAAAATAAAGCGAGCCAAAAAGACACCACCAAAGACGCCCAGCTCATAGGGCGAGGGGCGAGATACTACCCCTTTAGCTATAACGATTTCAAGCCAGGCCGCATAGAGTTTTACCAACGCAAATTTGATCTTGCCAATCCCTTAAGCACGTTAGAAAGGTTAGACTACCATGCCATTTATGACAGCGAGTTTATCGCTAAATTAAACAACGAGTTACAAGATTTAGGATTAGGATTTGTGGATGAAAAACAGACCATCCCTTTAACACCCACCAAGCGTTTCAAATGCTACTATGCGAGCAATAAAAGAGAAAAAAATAACAACCTGTTCAATAAAGACTATTCAGACCCTGTTGAAGCCACACTCAAAAGTTTGCATGTCCCCCTATTTGCTTTTGGCGTGCGTGAAAAGAAAGTGGATTTTAAAGAAGAAAATAAAGGCGATAGAACTTACTATATACCCCACACCTTAGATAAAATCCCTATAAACTATTTTTTAAAAGCCCTTAATTTAAAAAACCTGGATTTCAAAACGCTTAAAAAAGCCTTTAAAAAACATGCCTTTAACAATAAAGTGGGATTTATAGAGCAATATATTTCGCTATTAAAAACAAACTTCCATAAAAGCCAAAAGTTTGACGACAATAAAATCCTTTTAAAACTCGCTGTTTATATCATTGGAAGCTTAAAAGACACGCTTTTAAAAGAGCAAGATAAATACGATGTGAGCGCACTAGAATTAAAAGAATTTGAAACGCATGAAAGAAGCCTTAGCGTTAGCGAATTGGAAAAAGACACTTATGAATGGCTGCTTTTTAAAGACATGCGAAAATTAGACAGCGATTTAGAAAGGGAGTTTTTAGGTTTTATCAACGACCATAAAGAGGTTTTAGACAAGAAATTCAAAGAGTGGTGCGTTTTAAGGAACGATCATTTCGCTGAATTAAAAGTTTTTTGCAACATAAAAGGTTCTCGGTACCCGCAAGGTTTTGAGCCGGATTTTATCCTTTTCGCTCAAACGCATGAAGATGAATTTTTAGGATTCACTTGTTACATGGAAGTTAAGGGCGAGCATTTAGAGCATTCTAACGCTTGGAAAGAAGAATTTTTAGAAATGCTAGAAAACGCCACGCTTAAAAGCCACAACAAAAAGCTCCATTTAAAAGGCTTACCCTTTTTCACGCTCCATAATGGCGTAGTAAAGAGCGAATTTGCAACCGCTTTCAATCAAATTTTTAAGGACTCCAAATGCTAAAAACCCTACTAGACACTTTAATTAATCATTTCACTAAAGAACGCCTAGAAACTCTAATCATAGAGCATGATGAAAAGCTTTTAACTTTCATGCTTGAGCATGAAAACGCTAACGGCTATAAAAAACACTTTTTTAAAACTATCGCTAACACGCTCGTGTTTAATGAAAAGGCGTTATTAGAATGTTTAGAAACGAAAAAATTAGAAAACTCTTTCACACGATTTAAAAATCAAATAGGCTTATATTCACAAGGACGCCCTATCAAATCCAGCGAACTAGTCGTTTTGCATTTCCCTTTTAAAGACAATGTTTTACTCGGTAACGCTAAAGATAACAACACCAAATCTAACGAGCTTTTTTACCATGAAATATTGCATAAAAACGAAATTGACACGCTTTTAAGTCCGAAAGCGTTGTGCCGTTTTGAAATGCATGGACAAGGCGATCTAAAAAGCGCTTTAAAAGATAAAAACACGAACTACCTTATCAAAGGCAACAACTTGATCGCCCTTCATTCTTTAAAAAAGAAATTCGCTAAAAAAGTGAAATGCATCTACATTGACCCCCCTTATAATACCGGCAACGACAGCTTTAATTACAACGATAATTTTAACCACAGCTCATGGCTAGTGTTTATGAAAAACAGGCTTGAAGCGGCTAGGGAATTTTTAAGCGATGAAGGCGTGATTTTTGTGCAATGCGACGATAACGAACAGGCTTATTTAAAGGTTTTAATGGATGAGATTTTTGGAAGAGAGAATTTTGAAGTCAATTATTTTATTCAAGTGCGATATGGTGATAAAACACTTGCAGAAAAAAATAATTATCAAAAACTGATAGAACAAATACTTTGCTACAAAAAGAGTACTAATTTTATTCCAAATAAAGATAAAGAAAATTATTCTATTGAAAACTTTGTTTGGAAAATAGACACAAAAACACCCATTAAAACAATTGAGTTAAAAGGAAGAATAGTAGAAATTTTTACAGAACAAAATTATCAAATAACTAAAGAATTACCCAATGAAAATTCATTAAAAGAAACTTGGGCAAGCGGAACGGTGCTAACCGGCAATGCTTCTGGTAAATTTTTTGATGAATATCTATCTTCACGAGTTGAAGAGGATGGGTTAAAAGTATTATATAAAGTGCATGGTATTGGAGAAGATGGGCTAGGTTATCGGTTTTTTACTGGACCAAAAAAAATAGGAGCTAAGCAAGGAAAATTTTACTCAGGGATACCTCTAGTGCGATTAAAAGAAATGAAAGAAGGAAAATCTATAAAATATAAGCCGATAGAAAATTTTATTGATTTGTCGGGAAGTTTTGGTAATTGTCGCTTAGAGGGAGATGCTAGTTTTAGAGCCGGTAAAAAACCCGAAGCCCTAATTTCAAGAATTTTAGAAATTTCCACCCAAGAAAACGATCTCGTGTTAGACTTTTTTGCCGGGAGCGGGACGACTTGCGCAGTAGCGCACAAAATGAAACGCCGCTACATAGGCATCGAGCAAATGGACTATATAGAAACGATCACTAAAGAAAGGTTAAAAAAAGTCATAGAGGGCGAGCAAGGGGGCATTTCTAAAAAATGCGATTTTAAAGGGGGTGGGAGTTTTGTCTATGCTGAATTAAAAGAAGTGAATTTAGAAATTAAAAAACAAATCCTTAACGCTAAAAGCGCGAGCGAATGCCTAAAGATCTTTAACGATCTTAATGAGCGTTTTTTAAAACGCGCCGATTGTAAGATGGATGAAATTGATAGCGGAGAGTTCCAAAAATTAGATCTCAATGAGCAAAAAAGGATTTGTTGTAATCTTTTAGACTCTAACGAAGACTATTTAAACCTGGGCGATATTGACGAAGACGCATGGGAGATAGATGAGATCACTAAAAAATACAATGAAATTTTTTATTCTTAAGTTTGATCGTTCAACGCGCACCACTCAACGCATCAAAACGCTACGCCTATTTAGTGGGCAAAAATAAACAATATAGAATAAACAATGTGGTTTAAAAGCTAGAGGAATTTAAAACGCTTGGGCTAAAAAATTTTTAGCTCTGCTTGACATAAGGATAACTAATCCGCTAGCAGTAAGCATCCGCTCGCTATAAACTCGCTATAAAATAAAAAAGATCATTAAAAATAAACTATTAAAAATATTATTGTAGTATTCAAGCCAATCAACAAGGAGCAAAACATGAAAACCTTTAAAAACCTGCTCTGTTTTAGCCTGATTGCTATGAGTTGGCTCCAAGCGGACATGCTGGATAATTTCACTAAGGCTATTAACAGCTACACCACTAAAAAGCTTAATGAAATCAAGGATCAAGTCAATAGCGCTAATCCTACTAAAAATCGCAATCCCACTCACAACGCTAATGGCATGCTCACTAACATTGATTGTAAAGTCTTAAAAAATAACTTCTATTCGGTGTGTTATTCTAGCGAATTAAAAAATCCTATTTATGGCGTGAGCGTGTTGTTTGGGGATTTAGTGGATAAAAATAATATTGAGAAACGCTATGAGTTTAAAACGGACACACGATTAGCCAAATACCAACAAGCCACGACACAAGATTACACCAGAAGCGGTTTTGATAGGGGGCATTTTGTGGCGAATGACGCTTCTTTTGATTTTGCCTCTAACCCTTTAAGAGAGACTTACAGAATGACTAATATCACCCCTGAAGCCAAAAACACCAACAGGCATTCTGTTTTATTGGTAGAAAAAGAGGGCCGTAATTTGGCCAGGAAATACCATCAAGTTTTAGTCGAAGAACTCACCATCATCAAACAGGGTTATAGGACTTTTAGCTCTAAAAACATCGCTATCCCTAGCGGCTTTTGGTACCACTATGATATAAGCCTAACGGACAGCTATGAAAACGCTAAAAGCGAATGTTTTTATATCCCTAATGACAACCAAAACTATCCCTTACAAGAAATGAGAAGAGATTGTAAAGAATATGAGCGGGTTGAAAAGCAGGTGGTTTTTAAGAACAATAAAAACACTGAGTTGAACGAATTGCCTAAGTATCTTAACAACGCTAAGAAGTATTAAAACTAAAATGCCTATAAAAACACCGGTATTTTGGATAAAAAGGTTTAAGAAATCAAATTTCTAAACGGCTTAAAACTGGTTTTTTATTAGAAGCGATAAAAGTTTTATGGGCGTTGGAGGAATGAGATGAAATTATTATTACAATTATGGCAAACACAACAATAGATCCGGGTTTAAGATAATCTCCTGTAGTTGTTTGCTGGTTTGCTAGATAAATCCATGCTATCCATATGAAACAGCTTATAATCCATAAAGGCGATCCAAAAATACCCTATTTCGCTTCTCGCAACCCTAAAAACAACAATATGCAAATTTTAAATTATTTTACATGAACTCCTGGAGCTTGTTCGCTTGCGCCATCCATTCTGCAAGGCTTTCATAATCGTTATTTTCTATCCAAGCCTTAGCTTGCGCGATTTCTTTTTCGCATTTTTTAATCGCTTCTAAGACATTGTCTCGGTTTTGTTTGAAAATATCTTTCCACATTAAAGGCGAGCTTTTAGACAAACGGCTCATATCCCTAAAACCCCCACCCGCTAAAGATAGAATCATCTCTGGGTCGTTTTGCTTTAAAACGCTATTGGCTAGAGCGTAGCTCAAAACATGGGGTAAATGGCTGATATAAGCCACATGGGCGTCATGCTCGCTAGATTTCATTTTAATCAAGCGTGCTTTAACGCCTAAAAAGATTTCTTTAGCGATCTCTACTTGCTTGGTCCCTGAATCTTCCAAATCGCACAATATCACCAGAGCGTTTTCATACAGCCCCTTAACGCTCGCTTTAGGGCCATAAAACTCTGTCCCGCACATGGGGTGTGCGGCGATGAAATTCTTACGAATGCTTTTAGGGATATTGTGAATGATTTTAGCTTTAGCACCCCCTAAATCAATAATCGTTGCGCTTTTTTTAACGGGAGTCATTTTTTTCAAACATTCAATGATGCCCTCAACCGGAATGGCCAAAAAAATCACATCGCATTCTAAAATCTTTTCAAATTCCACGCATTCATCTACAAGCCCCAAAGTCAAAGCCAATTTGGCATGCAAAGCGTTATGATCATAGCCTGTAACGCTTTTAAAACGCCCCCATTCTTGCAAGGCCAGCCCTAAACTCCCTCCCATAAGCCCTAAACCAATAATGCCTGCTTTCATGCCAAATTTTAAAGCAAAGTTTTTTCTAACACTTCGGCGATGTTTTTCACCGCAACGATGTTTAAATTCTCTCGCACTTCAGCAGGGATTTCATCTAAATCCCTTTCGTAATTTTTGACAGGAACAAGAGCGGTTTTAATGCCGGCTTTAAAAGCAGCGATCAATTTTTCTTTCAACCCTCCTATGGGTAAAACTTCCCCGCTCAAAGTCAATTCGCCCGTCATTGCCACTTCGCTTCTTGTAGCCCTATCGCACAAAATGCTCGCCATCACGCTCGCCATAGCGATCCCAGCGCTCGGGCCGTCTTTGGGCGTAGCCCCCTCAGGGACATGCAAATGCAAATCGTAAGCGTTATAAACTTTCAGCGCTTTTTTCTTTTTCTTACCCTCTGCATCGGTTTCGCTAGGGATTTTAGGCGCTTTTAAGGTTTCGTTATCCAATAAGGCTTTGACAACAGAAAAGGCAATAATGGCAGATTCTTTCATCACATCGCCTAAACTCCCGGTGAGTTTCAATTCCCCCTTGCCTCTAATCTTAAGCGCTTCAATTTTAAGCACATCGCCGCCTACTGGAGTCCATGCCAAACCATTGACGATACCGATTTTATTTTCTCCATCTATGGGGTCAATTTCAAACACCATGCGTTCTAAATACTCTTTAAGGTTATCAGGCGTGATAGAGACGCAGAAATCTTTGTTTTCGCCTTTTTTTTCGTTTTCTTCATTTTCGCTTTTTTTGTCTTCGCTTTTTTCATTTTCGCCTTTTTTGGTTCGCCCTTTTTTGTGCGGGTTATCTTCTAGGTATTTTAAAGCCACTTTACGCATAATCGTTGCGATCTGTCTTCGTAAATCCCTAACGCCCGCTTCTCTGGTGTATTTTTCAATAATGAGTTTCAAGCACTCATGGCTAATATCCACTTCGCTAGGCTTTAAGGCGTGCTTTTCTAATTCTTGGGGGATGAGATAGTTTTTAGCGATTTCTTCTTTTTCATTAGGCGTGTAGCTGGACACGCTGATAAATTCCATTCTGTCTCTTAAAGGGGCTGGGATTCTGTCAATATTGTTAGCGGTAGCGATAAAAATCACTTGCGATAAATCAATGCTAAAATTCGCATAATGATCCCTAAAAGCGGTATTTTGCTCAGGGTCTAAAATCTCTAATAAAGCGCTCGCTGGATCGCCCCTAACGCTCCTATCCACCTTATCAATTTCATCTAAAACCATGACCGGATTCATTTTTTTGGCTTCAATAAGCCCTTGGACAATGCGCCCGGGCATTGAGCCTATATAAGTGCGTCTGTGCCCTCTTAATTCATTCACATCTTCTAATCCCCCTAAAGCGATCCGAACTAAAGGGCGCTCTATCGCTTTAGCGATAGAATTAGCTAAGCTTGTTTTACCCACGCCAGGAGGCCCATAAAAGCATAAAATCGTGCCTTTAGCCTTATCTTTTTTTTCTGGCTTTTTCTTGTGGCGCATTTCTAAAAGCTGCATGGTGGCAAAGTATTCTACAATGCGCTCTTTAGGTCTTTTTAAGGAATAATGATCCTTGTCTAGTTGTTCTCTCACATGCTTAATGTCAAGTGCTTTTTTCCCGTATTGCCCAAAAGGCACATCTAACATGGTTTCAATGTAATTTTGTAAAGTCGCGCTATCAGAGCTGTCCGCATGGGTTCGGCTCAGTCGGTCAATTTGCTTTTTGATTTCCTTAAACGCTTCTTCTTTCAAAAAAGGCTTGATGCTTTCTAGTTTTTGGTAGTATTGGTTTAAATCTTCATCTCGCTGTTTGTCTGTGCCAAGCTCTTTTTGGATTTGCTTGAGCTGCTCTTTTAAGAAATATTCCTTATTGGTTTGCTCCATTTTTTGATGGACTTTGGATTTGATTTCTTTTTGGAGTTTTTGGGTTTTAGTCTCTTCTATCACAATATCAATCAAATCCAACAAGCGCTGCTCGGTGTTGTTGTTGGCAAAAAGAGAATACGCTTGATCTTTTTTTAAATGCAAGGCCGCTGCGATTAAGTCAGCGATGCGGTTAGGATCGTCATTGTCTTCTAAAGCCTTGATCAAATCCGGAGGAAAGAGTGAGCTGACATTGGCTAGAGTGATCACTTTTTCTTTTAACACTTCCACGATCGCTTGAATGTTTTCTTTATCGTATTCTAAATACTCAATAGGGCTTATTTGAGCTTCTAAAAAGCCTTGCTCGTTTTCTTTAGCAGGCTCTAAAATACGCCCCTTAGCGATGCCATTAAAGAGCAATTTCACGCGCCCATTAGGCATGTTGGCTTCACGCATCACCGAACCTATCACCCCCACATCATAATAAGGGGCTTCATTATCGTTCAATTTGTCTTTTTGGCATGCAATAAAGACTAATGATTTGTTGTTTTTAGCGTAAGCCACCGCCTTAATGCTCGCGTTATTTTGCAAAAAAATAGGGGCTATCATAAAGGGGTATAAAAAAGTGTCTTCTTCTACCAATAAAGGCAGAATTTTAGGAAAATCTTCAGTCATTTTTCATCTCTCTGTTATAAATTTGTATGGTTTTGAAATATCCTACCAATCAAAAATTAACACATACCAAGGCATGTGCGATGGTTTGGGTTTAGTCTCTTTTTCTAAAGTCTCATCTATCCTTTCTAAATAGCGTTTCACGCCCTCAGGCTTGTGGCGTTTTTTATAGACATTCGCGATCGCGCGATTGAGCTCGTTTTGCCCTAAAATGAATTTGATTTGCATGTATTCTACATAGGGGCGGTAACGGCTGTTAGGGTATTTTTCTATAAATTCGCCCAAACTCACAATAGAATTAGAGATAAATTCCTGGTCTTTAGAATGGTTTTTGAAAGCGTAATAATGCGATTGCAATTTTAAAAAAGTCAAATAATCCACATTGTCTTTCGTCCCAAAGCGCTTGATGTATTCATCAAAGTAAAAAGACGCTAAAACATATTCTTTCTTTTTCATGTGCGCTTGCCCTAAAGCCAGCATCGCTTCTGGGACAAGGGGGGAATTGATGTGTTCGCTCTGTAAAGAAGAATAGTAATTGTCCGCTGTTTCTAAATTAGCAAAAAGGATTTCTCTTAAAATCCCTTGATACCAAAAAATCGCCGGTTTGTTGTATTCATCTTTTTTTTTCTTTTTGTCCGCGCAACCGGTGCCTATCACAATAATCGCCATTGCGATAAAAAGGAAAGTTTTAAAATGTTTTAAACGCATGCCACCTGTCTTATAAAGTTAAATTTTTGAATAACTCATGGTTATTTTTTCTTATCTTTCTTATTCCCACCGAATAATGTCAGCACCATTTCTCCAAATCAAGCCCAGCCGCACCAAAAAGACGCCACCCACCGCTAAAATGAGATTTACTGGGATTATTTTTCTTGATTTGTGGTTTTATTTTGATCATTTCTTACTCCTTATTATATTTTATAATGATTCAGTTAAACTTCCATCATGGTTAAGTTATTGGGATTATACCCAAAACTAGCAAAAATTGATTTTACCAAAATTGTTTGATATAATACAGAGTTTAGTTTAGAAATCATTGAGTTGAGCGCTGGTTTTAAGGCGGTCTTTTATTCTTTAAGGAGAAGATTTTGTGCTTTTTTAAAGGGAATGCAATCGCCTATGATTTTTGATGTGAAAGCGCCTATCTTAGGGTTTGAAACCATTCATAAAATGCACTTGCAAAAGATTGATGAAATCTTTTTGCGTTTGAATAGTGCAGAAAATAATTCTGTCGTGTCTTTCACGCTGGTCAATCCTTTCGCTCTAAGAAAATACGATTTTGAAGTGCCTACCCCCTTAAAAATTCTTTTAGAATTAGAGGGAGCCAAGAGCGTGTTAGTCGCTAATATCATGGTCGTTCAAACCCCCATTGAGCTTTCTACGGTGAATTATCTAGCCCCTCTAATTTTCAATTTTGACAAGCAACTCATGGGGCAAGTGGTTTTGGATTCTAACAAATACCCACACTATCATTTAAGGGAAAACATTTTAAGCCACACGCATGAATGATGCATGAAAATACAAATAATGTTTAAAAAGCTATTTTAAACTTATTTTTAACGCATGGGTGGTTTTTGCAAAAGACAAGCGAGCGGTTTCTTATGGTATAATAGCGGTTATTTTTTAGAATAACCAACGCTAAAAATGGCACTTTAGTCTAATTCAAAACAAGGAGTTTATTTTTATGGAACAAAATCATCAAAACTTACAATCCCCATTTTTTATAGAACACATCTTACAAATTCTACCGCACCGCTATCCTATGCTCTTAATAGATAGAGTCGTGGAGCTAGAGGCCAATAAAAAAATTGTCGCCTATAAGAATATCACTTTTAATGAAGATGTGTTTAACGGGCATTTTCCCAATAAGCCCATTTTCCCGGGCGTTTTGATCGTAGAGGGCATGGCACAAACGGGAGGGTTTTTGGCTTTCACTAGCTTGTGGGGGTTTGACCCTGAAATAGCCAAAACAAAAATCGTGTATTTCATGACGATTGACAAGGTTAAATTCCGCATTCCTGTAACCCCAGGCGACAGATTAGAATACCATTTAGAAGTCTTAAAGCATAAGGGCATGATCTGGCAAGTGGGTGGCACGGCTCAAGTGGATGGCAAAGTGGTCGCTGAAGCCGAATTAAAAGCCATGATCGCAGAGAGAGAATAAAAATGAGTAAGATTGCAAAAACAGCCATCATCTCTCCTAAAGCAGAGATTAATAAGGGCGTAGAGATTGGGGAATTTTGCGTGATTGGAGATGGCGTCAAATTAGATGATGGCGTGAAACTCCATAACAATGTAACTTTACAAGGGCATACTTTCATCGGGAAAAACACCGAAATTTTCCCTTTTGCCGTGCTAGGCACACAGCCTCAAGATTTAAAATACAAGGGCGAATACAGCGAACTGATTATTGGAGAAGACAACCTTATTCGTGAATTTTGCATGATAAATCCCGGCACTGAAGGGGGGATTAAAAAAACCCTTATTGGGGATAAAAACCTGCTCATGGCTTATGTGCATGTCGCCCATGATTGCGTGATTGGAAGCCATTGTATTTTGGCTAATGGCGTAACTTTAGCAGGGCATATTGAAATAGGCGATTATGTCAATATTGGCGGTCTTACTGCAATCCATCAGTTTGTGCGTATCGCTAAAGGCTGCATGATAGCCGGTAAGAGCGCTTTAGGCAAAGACGTGCCGCCTTATTGCACCGTAGAGGGCAATCGCGCTTTTATTAGGGGGTTAAACCGCCACCGGATGCGCCAATTACTAGAGAGTAAGGATATTGATTTTATTTATGCACTTTATAAGAGGTTGTTCCGCCCTATCCCCTCTTTAAGAGAGAGCGCTAAATTAGAATTAGAAGAGCATGCTAATAACCCTTTTGTAAAAGAGATTTGCTCTTTTATTTTAGAGAGTTCTAGGGGCGTGGCGTATAAGTCAAGCGAATATTCTAGCGAAGAAAAACAAGAGGAATAACATGAACGAAACGCTTTATTGCAGTTTTTGCAAAAAACCAGAATCCAGAGATCCCAAAAAACGCCGCATTGTCTTTGCGAGCAATTTGAATAAAGACGTGTGCGTGTGCGAATATTGCATTGATGTGATGCATGGGGAATTGCATAAATACGACAGAACGGATTCTTTATTGGCGCTCAAAAGAGACCGATTAAGGAGAATGGAATCCAGCGCTTATGAAGAAGAGTTTTTGCTTTCTCGCATTCCAGCCCCTAAAGAGCTTAAGGCGGTTTTGGATAATTATGTGATAGGGCAAGAGCAGGCCAAAAAGGTTTTTTCGGTAGCCGTGTATAACCATTACAAACGCCTGTCTTTTAAAGAAAAGCTCAAAAAACAAGACAACCAAGACAGCAATATGGAGTTAGAACATTTAGAAGAAGTGGAGTTGAGCAAGTCTAATATTTTATTGATCGGCCCTACAGGATCGGGCAAAACTTTAATGGCGCAAACTCTCGCCAAGCATTTGGATATTCCTATCGCCATTAGCGATGCAACTAGCTTGACTGAAGCGGGCTATGTGGGCGAAGATGTGGAAAATATCCTTACAAGATTGTTGCAAGCGAGCGATTGGAATGTCCAAAAAGCCCAAAAAGGCATTGTGTTTATTGACGAGATTGATAAAATCAGCCGTTTGTCAGAAAACCGCTCCATCACTAGAGACGTTTCTGGAGAGGGCGTTCAGCAAGCGTTGTTGAAAATCGTTGAAGGCTCTTTAGTGAATATCCCCCCAAAAGGCGGCAGAAAGCACCCTGAGGGCAATTTCATTCAAATTGACACGAGCGATATTTTATTCATTTGCGCCGGAGCGTTTGACGGGTTAGCTGAAATCATTAAAAAACGCACCACGCAAAACGTGTTGGGTTTCACTCAAGAAAAGATGAGCAAAAAAGAACAAGAAGCGATCTTGCATTTAGTCCAAACCCATGACTTGATTACTTATGGGCTTATCCCTGAGCTTATTGGCCGTTTGCCGGTTTTAAGCACGCTAGATAGCATCAGTTTAGAAGCGATGGTGGATATTTTGCAAAAACCTAAAAACGCTCTCATCAAGCAATACCAGCAGCTTTTCAAAATGGATGAAGTGGATTTGATTTTTGAAGAAGAAGCCATTAAAGAAATCGCTCAACTCGCATTAGAAAGAAAAACCGGGGCTAGGGGCTTAAGGGCGATCATTGAAGATTTTTGTTTGGATATTATGTTTGATTTACCCAAGCTTAAGGGATCAGAAGTGCGTATCACCAAAGATTGTGTTTTAAAACAGGCTGAACCTTTAATCATCGCTAAAACGCATTCTAAAATTCTTCCTTAAGGAACACGCTTATAAATTTAACGATAAAGGATTAGAAAGGGCATGATTTTTAGCAAATTAATCGGTTTGTTTTCGCATGATATTGCCATAGATTTAGGCACGGCTAACACGATCGTGTTAGTCAAAGGGCAGGGCATTATTATCAATGAGCCTTCTATTGTGGCGGTGCGCATGGGATTGTTTGATTCTAAAGCTTATGATATTTTGGCAGTGGGGAGCGAGGCTAAGGAAATGCTAGGCAAAACCCCTAACAGCATCAGAGCGATTCGCCCCATGAAAGATGGCGTGATTGCCGATTATGACATTACCGCTAAAATGATCCGCTATTTTATTGAAAAAGCGCACAAACGAAAGACATGGATCCGCCCGCGCATCATGGTGTGCGTGCCTTATGGGTTGACAAGCGTGGAAAGGAATGCGGTTAAAGAGAGCGCTTTAAGCGCTGGGGCTAGAGAGGTCTTTTTGATTGAAGAGCCTATGGCAGCTGCGATTGGAGCAGGCTTGCCAGTCAAAGAGCCGCAAGGGAGTTTGATTGTGGATATTGGCGGAGGCACGACTGAAATTGGCGTGATCAGTCTTGGGGGGTTAGTCATTTCTAAAAGCATTAGAGTGGCCGGAGATAAATTGGATCAAAGCATCGTGGAATACATCCGCAAGAAATTCAATTTATTGATAGGGGAGCGCACCGGCGAAGAGATCAAAATTGAAATCGGTTGCGCGATCAAATTGGATCCGCCTCTTACCATGGAAGTGTCAGGGAGGGATCAAGTGAGCGGGCTGTTGCACACGATTGAATTGAGCTCTGATGATGTGTTTGAAGCCATTAAAGATCAAGTGAGGGAAATCTCTAGCGCTTTAAGGAGCGTGCTTGAAGAGGTGAAGCCGGATTTAGCGAAAGACATTGTGCAAAATGGCGTGGTGCTTACCGGCGGTGGGGCTTTGATTAAGGGCTTAGACAAGTATTTAAGCGATATGGTTAAACTCCCTGTATATGTGGGCGATGAGCCTTTATTGGCGGTAGCCAAAGGCACAGGGGAAGCCATACAAGATTTGGATTTACTCAGCCGTGTGGGTTTTAGTGAATAATGCATGCGCTTTTATTTTAAATTCCTTTGGCTTTTAGGGATTTTTCTTATTTTTTATTTTTTAGACATTAAAGGCAGTTCTTCTTATATCAGCGACCGGATTAAAAACGCCTTGATGAGCGCTAAAAACAGCTTAGCAGACAACATTCAAGCGTATTTTTTTCAAGCCCAAAACATTAAGGAATTTCAAAAAGAACGCTTGATTTTAGAAGCTTTAAAACTAGAAAACGCTGATTTGAAAGAGCGTTTGAATAGCGTTTATCCTTTAGAAAATCCAAAAATGATCTATACCCCTACTTTTATGACTTCATTCATCAGTTTAGAAGACACGCACAGCGTCTCTCTCCACCCTATTGTAAATTTAGAAGAAAATAAGATTTATGGCCTTGTTTCTCACAACCAAGCCATAGGCATTGCCGTGCTAGAAAAAGGGCGCTTGAATGGGTTTTTGAACGCTCACAAGCGGTGCGCTTATAGCGTGATGGTAGGCAAAAATCAAGTGCTAGGCTTCATAGGATCTAATTTTAGGCAAGAATTAGTCGTGGATTTTATTGTCCCAAGTGCTGAAATTAACATAGGCGATCAAGTGCTAACGAGCGGGTTGGATGGGATTTTTGGAGCGGGGGTGTTTGTGGGCGAAGTTTCAAGCATTGAAGATCATTACACTTATAAAAGCGCGGTGTTGAAAAACGCTTTTCTAAGCGAAGCCAAACTTTTAAGGCATGTGTTTTTGAGCGATGTGAAAAACTAGCGCTCTATTCAAGGCTATTCAAGCGCATTTTTAACCCCTTTCAATAAATTTAGGCTTTAAGGTCAGAAAAAAATCTTCTAGTTTCCCTTTTTTGATCCAATAATCCCTATCAAGATCCGCCACCTCATCTTTATCCCCATAAAATTTTAAAACCACTCTGATTTTGAAATTTGGATCGTTTTTAGAGCTAAAAACCTTATCTTTAAAAAGTTTTTTATACCAATCTGCTTTATGTTGGTATTCAGCAATTTTAGTCCCTTTAGGATCAATGAAACAAATGATTTGCGTGCCGCCTTTTTCTAGCCAAAAGATAAAATCAGGGAAAAAGCGCCTTTCTGCAACGTTGTTGAAATAAGGGATAAACAAATTGTCTAAATGCTCATCAATCTTGCTGAACGCCCAAAAATCATAGTTTTCTTGCAGCGTTTCTGTAATCTTTAACAACTCTTCTAAAAAATCGCTCTCGCTCTTCACTTTAACCACATGCTTAAGCCAATCGCAGTTTTTGGCTTTAATTAAAGGGGTGTAGTAATGCTCTTTGAGTTTTAACAGCTCGGCGTCATCAACTTTAAAGGTTTTGTCTTGTTTGTGCTTTTCTGTATCATAAGGATCGATCTCGCCTTGCGCGATTTTTTTTATTAGAGTTTCTTTATCCAAAGGCGCATACTCTTTCATTTCTTGAATGGTTTTAACCAATTCTTCTTGTTTATCCGCCTTAACTTTAATCCTTTTAAAATGCACGATTTTCTCACTATCTAGGGCGTTAAACTCGTCTTTAGGCACTTTTTGATTGGGGTATAGCTTGCCTTTAATTTCAGAAATCATGTAATCTAAATCTTTATAATGCCAAGTTGATACCTTTTTAAAATGCGCTGTTTGTATCATTTCTTTTAACAGCGCGTAATCTTTAGGGTCATAAATTTCATGCTTTAAAATGAAATGCTTTTCACTCATTAAATGAAAATACTCTTTTAAATCCTTAAAATTTTTTGCGCTCATTTTAAACGAAGCGCTTTCAGGAAGTTTAAGAATGCTTGTTTGTTCTTTTCGGTAGCAAGGCACGAATAAGGCGTGTTTTATGGGCGTTTTTTCTAATTTGATTTCACGCCAAGTTCCTCTATTCTCACCCTTATTTTCGCTCTCTTTTTGGAACTTTAAAATCGCTTCAAGGCTTGCATAATTAGTGGGTATCACAAAAAGCGTTTCTAGCATTGCAGCGTTTGGTTTCAAGGCTTTTTTAATGGCTCCATCTATTTCTAAATAGGCTAACCTTTGGCGTTGGTTTTTGACGCTTTCAATCCTTACGCCCCTGCCAAAAGATTGTTTCACCAGCTTTTTAGCGTCATCATCAAGCCCTATATTTAAAAATAAAATCACGCTAGGCCTTGTGCTATCCCACCCAGTTTCAAAAGTGCGAGACCCCACTAAGATATTGATACTGCTCTTATCGATCTGGCTGAAATAGCTCTCTTCTTTAAAGCTCAAATTCTTGCTCACCACCTTCACGCTCTTTAATTTCTCATGGATCCATTCTGTAATATCGCCAATTTTAATCAAGCAAAAGACTTTATCGCTTGTATTGAGCTTGAAAGCGATTTCTTGCTTGTTGTTAGGGTTAATGATGACTTCAATACGCCCATTGCTGGCATAAAAAATTTCTTCTTTTAAACCTTTAAAATCAATCTTGTTTAAACCCTCTTTAAAAACCTTAATCTTATAGTCTTGATCTTTGTCATCGCTAAAAAGAAATTCCGGATCCTCTAATTCCTCCAATAACTCGTCTTTAGCTTTCTCAAAATCGCTCTCGTTGTCGTTTTCAATCACGCGCGCTAAAGTTTTGAAAAACATTTCCGCATCGCTGTTTTCCACATTCACAGAATGCGTGAACACGAGCATTAAAGGGTCATGAAAATAGCCCTCTATTTTATAGCGTTTTTGCATGCCTAAAAGCAATAACCCCTTTAAAAGCGCGATTTCTTTTTCCCTATCGTTTAAATCTTTTAAATCCCTGAAAGCGCTTAAATTGTTTTTCTTCAATAAAACAGACTCTTTACCATAGCCAAGTTTCACCCACTCGCCCACGCTTAAATTATACACCGAAGTGATGAGATCGCTCTCTTCGGTGAAAGTGGCGCTGAAATTGAATAAAAACCCTTTTTGAGATAATAGGCTAAAAATAGCCTGTCTTTTGCTCTCAGTCTTGTTCCCCTTATGCGCTTCATCTAAAATCACATAATTTTCCCCATTATCCCAACAATCCTTATAATTTAAAAGGTTTTCCTTGCTTTCTTCATCGCTCATTAAATCCGCGCGGTAATAAAAAAGAGCGATTTTTTGAAAAAAATCTTTTGGAGAGTGGTAAAAATCCTTATTCTTAACGCTTTTAAGGTTTTTGAAATCAATTTGTTTGGAATAGTCCTTATTGCGGTTGTATTTTTCAATTTCTTTTTCAAATTGCTTGATTAAGTGCTCGTTCGCGCTAAAAAACATGATATTTTTCTTAGGGATCAAACCCATTCCCATAGCCACGCTTAAAAGCTCTACCAGTTTGATAATGACAATCGTTTTACCGCTCCCTGTGGCCATGTAAAAGGCTAAGCGGTTGATAAAGTTTTCAAACTTCACGCAACCATTTTCCACCTTAAAAGAGTTTTTTAACAAATGGTTGAGTTTCTTTTTAGCGAAATCGCAATTGGCGAATGAATAATGTTTTTGATAAAAAGCGTAAAATTCTTTTTTATTTTCTTTGAAATCTCTAAAATAAGCGACAAGCATTCTAAAAGCGTTGATCAAAGCTTGCTGTTGGTAATCTAAAAGCTCCTTATTATTATCAAAGCTTTTAAAGCCTAACATTTCTAACAGATCGTTAATCTCGTTAGCGTTCAATTCCTCTTCAGCGAGTTTTTGAGCGACAAAAATTTCATTATTCCTTGCTTCTTGTTTTTTCTTTGCCATTATTTTTCCTTACCAAATGAGCGCTTCTTTTAAGGCTTTTAAGATCTCTACTTCTTTATCATTCCCTTTAAATTTCACCACCTTTTCATTGAAAAACTCCACTCCAACGCCGTGTAAATTTTCCAAAGTCTCTTTAATATCCACGCCCATTTTTTCTAGCGCTTCTATATTGAGCGTGTAAGACTCGTTTTTGCATTCCACTAGATCGCTGTATTGTTCATCATACGCTAAGGGTTTGTCATTGTTTTGATACTTGATTTTTCTTAAAATTTCTTCATAGCTTTCCAATTCATACACTTTGATCGCTCCCCCTCCATTAAATTCTTTAACCGCACCGCTTTTAAAACCGCCTACAACCTTTTTAAGGCGAGGCAAGATCACGCTCTCAAAATGATCCCCCATTTCAATACCGATATACTTCCTCTTCATTTTGTGCGCCACCGCGCAAGTCGTCCCGCTCCCGGCAAAAAAGTCTAACACGAGATCGTTTTCTTGGGTGGAGATTTCTAAAATGCGTTTGAGTAGGGCTTCGGGTTTGGGGGTGTCAAAAAGTTTAGTTCCATTAAAAAGGGCTAAAATTTCTTTAGTTGCTTCTGTTGTAGTGCCATACTCTGTAAAAATTGTGCGTGTTTTAATGACTTTTTTCGCATTTTTGATTTCATCATAATAAATTACTTCATAAGGGATTAAACGCCCTTTAGAATTTTCTTGCCAAAAAATATGTTCGTTATCCAAATTTTCAGGTTTTTTCCGCCAACACCCCTCTTCACCATTAGGGGCTATCGGATAAAAATCATTACCGCTTGGATCTTTGATTGCATAGTATAAGGTCGGTCTATCTGTTCGCAGAGAATGATTGCCCCATTTTTCTAATTTTAAAATCTTTGCTTGTTTGCCATTGATAGTTTTATTGAAATCTTGTATATCATGATCTATCTCTGTATCAATGATAGAGAATTTTTCTTTTTGATAGCACAAGATATACTCATGTTCTTTTGCAAAATTTTCGCTATCTTGACTACCGCCTTTTTTCTTTTGCCATATCAAGTTAGCTACAAAGTTATCACCCCCCCCCCATTAAAGACTTCGTCCATGAGCGCTTTTAAATAAGCCTGTTCGTTGTCATCAATGCTCACAAACATCACGCCCTTATCATTCAAAAGCTTGCGCGCAAGCTCTAAGCGGTTTTCCATCATAGAGAGCCAGCTGGAGCGCTTGAAATTATCCGCATAAATAAATTCATTGTTTTGCGTGTTGTAAGGCGGATCAATGTAAATGCAATCAATGGCTTCTTTATAGCGGTTTTTAAGGGAGTTTAGGGCTTGGTAGTTTTCGCTTTTAATGAGCGTGCCGTTGATTTCATCTTCGCTGAATAAGTTTTTAATCTCTTCTTCTAAATCTTTAAAATAGAGGGTGTCTAGGGGCAAGAACTCATTTTCTAAAAGATTGTCTGTGGTTTTTAAATTCAAGTCTTGCCATTCTTGGACTTGTTTGGGGTAGTTTTTGTGGTTTGTGATTTTACTCAAATCGTAGTTTTTAGCTTTTAATTTGTCTAGGCTCACGATGAAATGCGAGTTCAATACAAAGCGGGGTTTGTTCCAAATCTTACAGAGTTCGTTTTCAAATTCGCTCACTAATGAAACCACTTCTAAAGCCACTTCCTTAATGGTGTTGATTCCATTAAGGCGTTTAGCATCAAATGCAGTCATTTCTTTAAAAAGGTATTCAAACAAATACAAATCCAACTGCTCTTTTAAAAACCCTAGCGCGTTTTTATGGATGAAATAATCCATACTGCCTTGCTTTTTGAATTTTCCAAACGCTTTTTTTAAAATTTCTTCATCAAGTTTGACGCCTTGATTGAAACAATCTTTTAGGATTTCACTTATTTTTGTTTGAGTCCCCTTGCTGCTGAGAGTAACGCTAAAATTTAGGGTGTTAGTTTTTGTGTCTATATCTTTTAGATTAAAAACCAGATCCACTTTTTCATTATATTTTTTGCTCTCTAGTAAAGAAGTGTCAAAATTAAAAAGAATGTTTTCTAATTCAAAGCAAAAATCCTTATAGTTCGTTTCGCTTTTCACATAATAAAGATCTTTAGTTTTATAAAATAAGGCGGTGTCTTTTTTAAGGGAGCATTTTTCATAATCGCTTTTAGTATAAAGGCTGTCATAAAGGGGCGTGTCGTTGAAATAAATCCCTCCATTAGCGCTCAAATAACGCTTGAAAAAGCTATAGAGTTTGTCAAACAATTCTTCTTTGAGATCGTTGTTATTTTGGCATTTTAAATCAATGAGTTTTTCTAATTCTTGTTTTTTGCTTTGATAATACTTGCTCTTAGCCTTCAATAGATTGAGCATGCCATTTTTCAGCGCTCTAGGGGTAGGATCTAAAAGGCTTTCTTGTTTGTCTTCAATCTTAACGCCTATAAAAAGGTTTTCTAAAACTTCATAAAATTGCGCTTCGTTCGTTTTCATCATCACGCTCCTTAAAAAACTAGTATTATAACAAAGCCCGCTCATTAAGCGCTACAATACCCCCATGCAAAAAAAGATTTTTTTACTAGAAGACGATTACCTTTTAAGCGAGAGCGTTAAGGAGTTTTTGGAGCATTTAGGCTATGAAGTGTTTTGCGCTTTTAGCGGGAAAGAGGCTTATGAAAGGCTTTCAGTGGAGCGTTTTAACCTCTTGCTTTTAGACGTGCAAGTGCCTGAAATGAATAGCTTGGAATTGTTTAAGCGCATCAAAAACGATTTTTTGATCTCTACGCCTGTGATTTTTATCACCGCCTTACAGGATAACGCTACCTTAAAAAACGCTTTTAATTTGGGAGCGAGCGATTATTTGAAAAAGCCTTTTGATTTGGACGAATTGGAAGCGCGCATTAAAAGGTTTTTCAATGATGATCCCATAGAAATTATGCCTAACATTTTTTATCACCAACACTCTTTGGATATTAAAGGGAAAAAGGAAATCCTAGCGCCCAAAACCGCCCAACTTTTAGAATACTTTTTAGAACATAAAGGGCAAATCATTAGCTCTCAAGTGCTAGAAAATAACTTATGGGAGCAGGCTATTGATGATTCCACCTTACGCACTTACATTAAAGTGTTGCGCAAGCTCTTGGGGAAAGATTGTATAGAAACGCATAAGGGGGTGGGCTATCGCTTTAACCCACTATGAAAAAAAATCCCTCAAACTCTTTTTAGGGACTTATTTAGGCTCTTCGTTTGTGTTGATGCTAGTGATTAGCGTTTTAGCGTTTAACTATGAAAAAAACGAAAAAATCAAAATGATACGCATGGACATGGACAAAATGGCTTCTAAGATCGCTAGTGAAGTGGTTGCCTTGCACATGCAAACGCATGGGGATTATCACAACGCTTTAAACGCTCTCATTTCACGCTATAAAGACGCTTCCATAGCCCTTTTTGATAGCAAAAAGCGTGTTTTATATTCTAATATCCCTGAAAGCACGGATTTGATTAAAACCCATAAAGAGACGGGCTTTTTTAGTTTTAAGGGGGAGTATTACCTATTCAGCGATGAAACTTTCGCTCATTTAGGCGTGGCTAAAATGCTTTTTAAAAATTCTAAACCCCTTCATTTTTCTTCTTTGTATCGTAACATTGTTTTAGTGTTTGTCGTAGCGTTTTTATGCGTGATAGGGGTTTCTGTGTTTTTAGGGCGTTTGTTTTTAAAGCCCATTAGGAATGAAATCACCCGCATTGATCATTTTTTAAAAAACACCACGCATGAATTAAACACCCCCATGAGCGCTTTAGTCTTGTCTTTAAAAACCTTAGAAGACAACCAACAACACCGCCGCATTAAAATCGCTATCCAGCGCATGAGTTTTTTATACCGCTCGCTCTCGTATTTAGTGATGCAAGATATTGAGCACGAATCCTTTGTGCTTTTAGATTTAAAAGCCCTAATTATTAAAGAAAACACGCTTTTTAGCGAGATGATAGACTACCACAAGCTGGAATTTAAAAGCGATTTAGTGGGAGTGGAATTGAAGGCTAAAGAACAGGATTTTATTTCGCTTTATAGCAATTTGCTCATGAACGCGATCAAATACAGCGTCATGCATGGGTATATCCACATAGAGCTAACGCCTGCGTTTTTGAAAGTGAAAAATTTAGGGTATGAAATCCCTAAAGACAAGATCACCGAATTAAGCGTTCGTTACGCGCGTTTCAATTCTAGCGTGTTGGGTTATGGTATAGGGTTAGATTTAGTGAAAAAAGTGTGCGAAAAGTATAAAATGCGTTTAGAAATTTATAGCGAACCCTCTTTAAAAGGATCGTTTTACGAAAATTCGTTTTGCGTTCAATTTCAAGGATAAAGATGCTTTCAGTGTATGAAAAAGTGAATGCCCTAGACAAAAGGGCGATTGAAGAATTGTTTTTAAGCGAAGACGTTTTAATGGAAAACGCCGCTATGGCTTTAGAAAGAGCGGTTTTACAAAACGCTTCTTTAGGCGCTAAAGTCATTATCCTTTGTGGGAGTGGGGATAATGGGGGCGATGGCTATGCGTTAGCTAGGCGTTTAGTGGGGCGTTTTAAAACGCTAGTTTTTGAAATGAAATTAGCCAAAAGCCCCATGTGCCAATTGCAAAAAGAAAGGGCTAAAAAAGCAGGGGTGGTCATCAAAACATGGGGAGAAAAGAATGAAGATTTAGAATGCGATGTGTTAGTAGATTGCGTGGTAGGGAGCGCTTTTAAGGGCGAATTAGAGCCGTTTTTAGACTTTGAAAGCCTTTCTCAAAAAGCGCGCTTTAAAATCGCTTGCGACATTCCTAGCGGGATCGATTCTAAAGGCAGGGTGGATAAGAGGGCGTTTAAAGCGGATTTGACTATCAGCATGGGCGCTATCAAATCATGCTTATTGAGCGATAGGGCTAAAGATTATGTAGGGGAATTGAAGGTGGGGCATTTGGGGGTTTTTAATCAAATCTATGAGATCCCAACAGACACTTTTTTACTAGAAAAAAGCGATTTGAAACTGCCCTTAAGGGATAAAAAAAACGCTCATAAAGGCGATTACGGGCATGCGCATGTTCTTTTAGGCAAGCATAGTGGGGCGGGATTATTGAGCGCTCTAAGCGCGTTAAGTTTTGGATCTGGGGTGGTGAGCGTTCAAGCGTTAGAATGCGAGATAACTTCTAATAACAAGCCTTTAGAATTGGTTTTTTGTGAAAATTTCCCTAAAAAGCTCAGTGCGTTCGCTCTTGGCATGGGGTTAGAAAATATTCCAAAGGATTTTAACAAGTGGCTTGAATTAGCCCCATGCGTTTTAGATGCGGGCGTTTTTTATCATAAAGAGGTCTTACAAGCCTTAGAAAAAGAAGTGATCTTAACCCCTCACCCTAAAGAGTTTTTATCGTTGTTAAAATTAGTGGGGATCAATATAAGCATGCTAGAATTACTAGACAATAAACTAGAAATCGCAAGGGATTTTTCTCAAAAATACCCCAAGGTGGTTTTACTTTTAAAGGGGGCTAATACCCTAATCGCTCATCAAGGGCGAACTTTTATCAACACTTTAGGGAGCGTGGCTTTGGCTAAAGCTGGGAGTGGCGATGTGTTAGCGGGGCTTATTTTAAGCTTGCTTTCTCAAAATTACACGCCTTTAGACGCCGCTATTAACGCAAGTTTAGCGCACGCTCTAGCGAGTTTAGAATTTAAGAACAATTACGCTTTAACGCCCCTAGATTTGATAGAAAAGATCAAACGATTATAAAAGGATAAAAATGGATCATTTAAAGCATTTGCAGCAATTGCAAAACATTGAAAGGATCGTGCTTTCAGGCATTGTGTTGGCCAATCATAAGATTGAAGAGGTCCATAGCGTTTTAGAGCCTAGCGATTTTTACTACCCGCCTAACGGCTTGTTTTTTGAAATCGCTTTAAAACTGCATGAAGAAGATTGCCCCATTGATGAGAATTTTATCCGCCAAAAAATGCCTAAAGACAAGCAAATCAAAGAAGAAGATCTAGTCGCTATTTTTGCAGCAAGCCCTATAGATAATATTGAAGCCTATGTGGAAGAGATTAAAAACGCTTCCATTAAACGAAAACTTTTTGGCTTGGCTAACACCATTAGAGAGCAAGCCCTAGAAAGCGCGCAAAAATCCAGCGATATTTTAGGCGCTGTGGAGCGAGAAGTCTATGCGTTATTGAATGGCAGCACCATAGAGGGCTTTAGGAGCATTAAAGAAGTGCTTGAAAGCGCAATGGATCTCATTACAGAAAACCAAAGAAAAGGGAGTTTGGAAGTTACTGGCATACCGACTGGCTTTGTCCAGTTGGATAATTATACGAGCGGTTTTAATAAGGGGAGTTTAGTCATTATAGGGGCAAGGCCGTCTATGGGTAAAACCAGTTTGATGATGAACATGGTCTTAGCTGCGCTCAATGACGATAGGGGGGTAGCGGTTTTTAGTTTAGAAATGTCCGCAGAGCAACTCGCTTTAAGGGCGTTATCGGATCTCACTTCTATTAATATGCATGATTTAGAAAGCGGGAGGCTTGATGATGATCAATGGGAAAATTTAGCCAAATGCTACGATCACCTTTCTTGCAAAAAACTTTTTTTCTACGATAAAAGTTATGTGAGGATAGAGCAAATCCGCTTGCAACTGCGAAAGCTTAAATCCCAACACAAGGAATTGGGTATCGCTTTTATTGACTATTTGCAGCTCATGTCAGGGAGCAAAGCCACTAAAGAACGCCATGAGCAAATCGCTGAAATTTCAAGGGAGCTTAAAACTTTAGCCAGAGAATTAGAAATCCCTATCATAGCGCTAGTGCAACTCAACCGCAGCCTAGAAAACCGAGACGATAAACGGCCCATTCTTTCGGATATTAAAGACAGCGGAGGGATTGAACAGGACGCTGATATTGTTTTATTTTTGTATAGAGGCTATATCTATCAAATGAGGGCTGAAGACAACAAAATAGACAAACTCAAAAAAGAAGGCAAAGTTGAAGAGGCGCAAGAGTTGCACCTAAAAGTTCATGAAGAAAGGCGTATCCACAAGCAAAATGGCAGTATTGAAGAGGCTGAAATCATCGTGGCTAAAAACAGGAATGGGGCTACAGGAACGGTTTATACGCGCTTTAACGCTCCTTTCACGCGCTATGAAGACATGCCCATAGATTCTCATTTAGAAGAGGGGCAAGAAACTAAAGTGGATTATGATATAGTTACAACTTGAAAGATAAAACTTTTCAGGGGGCGTTTGAACTTCTTGCAACCCCCAAAGAATACTTATGGTGTGGGGTTGTTTTAAGCCTTTTGTTGGCGATCAACCTTTATTTAGAATACTTGAATTACCAAAAGCTTGATTTTTCAAAACCTACAAGCTTGAGCGCTCAAATCTTGTTGCAATACCCTAAAACTAAAGATCAAAAAACCTATTTTGTTTTAAAGCTCCAATCAAAGGGCATGATCTTTTACACCACCATTAAAGAGCCTTTAAAAAACCTCCAATACCGCCATGCGCAATTTTTTGGCAAAATCAAACCCTGTTCGTTCTTAGAGTCTCTAAAATCATGCTTTTTTCAAACTTATTCTTTTTCTTTAACACGAAAACACAATTTCAAATCGCATTGGCGCCATTCCATTGACAGCGCTCATTCCAACGCTTTAGCGGGCAATTTGTATCGCGCGTTATTTATAGGGGATAGCTTGAATAAAGACTTAAGAGACAGGGCTAACGCGCTAGGGATCAACCACTTACTAGCCATTAGCGGGTTCCATTTAGGGATTTTGAGCGCGAGCGTGTATTTTCTTTTCTCTCTTTTTTATACCCCCTTACAAAAACGCTATTTCCCTTATAGGAACGCTTTTTATGATATAGGGGTTTTGGTGTGGGTTTTTTTGCTAGGGTATTTGTTGCTATTGGATTTTTTACCCTCTTTTTTCAGGGCGTTTTTAATGGGCTTATTAGGGTTTTTGGCATGCTTTTTTGGGGTAAGGATTTTGAGTTTTAAACTTTTGGTTTTAGTGTGCTGTATCGCCATAGCGTTACTCCCTAAATTGCTTTTTAGCGTGGGGTTTTTGCTTTCTGTGTGTGGGGTGTGGTATATCTTTTTATTTTTAAAACACACTCAAATTTTTTTTAAAACCTCTTCTTTTTTGGCGCGATCTTTTCAAGTCATAAGCTTAAGCGCGCTGGTGTTTTTGAACATGCTCATTATCGCGCATGCCTTTTTCCCTATGTTTTCGCCCTACCAGCTCTTTAGCATTCCTTTAGGCTTGATTTTTATCGTGTTTTTCCCTTTGAGTTTGTTCTTGCATGCGGTGGGTTTGGGGTCTTTATTGGATCATATTCTAAGCATGCCTTTAACAATCCCCACGATTTCAATCCCTTCACCCTTATGGCTTTTAGGGGTGCATTTATGTTTAACGATTTTAAGCGCGCGTTTTTTTAAAGTTTATTTAAGCATGAATGTTTTGAGCGTGGGCTTTTTCTTGTATTGTTGCTATCAATATATTATAATGCCTAGCTTAATTGTAGGTTAGAAAAGTCATTTTTAGGGATCAAATAATTGCTTAAAAAAATCACGCACAAAATCAAAGCTTTAAGCGAATTGGTCGCTTTGGAGCATACGATATTTTCTAGCATGTTTTTACTCATGGCTATGGTCATAAGCTCCTATCAAAAAAATCAAACGCTCTTTTTTGGGTTAGAAACCTTAATCCTTTGTTTTTTAGCCTTATTAGGGGCAAGAAACTTCGCTATGGGGTTTAACCGCTTGGTGGATAGAGATATTGACAAGGATAACCCAAGGACAAAGAACCGCCCGAGCGTGGATGGCAGAATCAGCGTTAAAGGCATGGTCATTTTTAGCGCTTTAAACGCTCTTTTATTCGTGGGGGTGAGCTATTTCATTAACCCTTTAGCGTTCAAGCTTTCGTTACCTTTTTTAATCATTTTAGGGGGGTATTCGTATTTCAAGCGCTTTTCTTCTTTGGCGCATTTTGTCGTGGGTTTGGCTTTGGGTTTAGCCCCCATTGCAGGAAGCGTGGCGGTTTTAGGAGCGATCCCTTTATGGAATGTCTTTTTGGCTTTAGGGGTGATGCTGTGGGTGGCTGGGTTTGATTTGCTCTATTCTTTACAAGACATGGAGTTTGATAAACAAAGGGGCTTGTTTTCCATTCCTAGTAAATTAGGGGAAAAATGGTGCTTGAATCTCTCAAGGCTCTCACACCTTGTAGCACTAATATGCTGGCTTTTTTTTGTGGAATGCTATCATGGGGGGCTTTTTGCGTATTTAGGTTTAGGGGTTTCAGCCTTGATCTTGCTCTATGAACAAATCTTAGTGGCTAGGGATTATAAAAACATTCCTAAAGCTTTTTTTGTGAGTAATGGCTATTTGGGGGTGGTGTTTTTTATTTTTATCGTCCTTGATGTGGGGTTCAAACATGCATGAGTTGGTTTTAAAAACCCAAACTTTAGGGTTTGAAACCCGTTTAGTCCAATGCGATCTATCGCTTTCTTATGAAAGATTCATTTCTAAAAGCAAACGCTCTTTAGCGATCTTAGAAGAATTTGATTTACTAAATTCTGGCTTTGATTTTTCACGCTTGAAAGCGGAAAACGACACTTTGGAATTGCTCAAAGCAATGTATCTTAAATTAGAAAAATTAGAAAGCTTGCTTTTAAAGGAAAAATTGCTTGAATTGGAGCAAGATAACCGCATCATAGCGTTAGGGCATGGATTAATTTGCCTAAAAAAACAAAGCTTGATAACGCCTCAAACTTACTACGGGCGTTGCGTGTTAGAGGGGAAAATCCTAGCCTTTTTTGGCGTGGCTAGGGATAAGAGCGTTTTAGAAATCACGCGCATGCACGCCCTAGACATTAAGCGTTATGATTCTTTCATTGTCCATAGCGAAAGAAAAGGGTTAAAATTATGAACGGGAGCAATCATGTTAACTTCTAATGATTTGTTTATGGTCGTTTTAGGGGCGATTTTATTGGTGTTGGTATGCTTGGTGGGGTATTTGTATTTTAAAGAAAAAGAGTTTTACCATAAAATGAGGCGTTTAGAAAAAACCTTAGACGAATCCTATCAAGAAAATTACATTTATTCTAAACGCTTGAAAGAATTAGAAGGGCGTTTAGAGGGCCTTTCTTTAGAAAAAAGCGCTAAAGAGGATAGCTCATTAAAAACGACCCTTTCACACCTTTATAACCAGTTGCAAGAAATCCAAAAATCCATGGACAAAGAGCGCGATTATTTAGAAGAAAAAATCATTACTTTAGAAAACAAATTCAAAGACATGGGGCATTATGCCGCTAGCGATGAGATCAATGAAAAACAGGTTTTGAAAATGTATCAAGAAGGTTATAGCGTGGATTCTATTTCCAAAGAATTTAAAGTGAGTAAGGGCGAAGTGGAATTTATACTGAACATGGCAGGGTTAAAATGGTAGCTTTAAGCAACGCTCTTTCAAGGGTTTTTGGCTCTGTGGCTGGTTATGAATTCCCTTCTTTTATCCAAAAAAGCATTAACGCTCTTTACATTAAGATTTTTAAAATTGATTTGAGCGAGTTTGAGCCTTTAGAAAATTATAAGAGTTTGAACGCTCTTTTCACGCGCTCTTTAAAAAAAGAACGCCCCTTTGACAAAGCCCCTAATATTTGCATTGCGCCTTGCGATGCTTTGATCACGGAATGCGCTTTTTTAAACAACGATAGCGCTTTACAGATTAAAGGCATGCCCTATAAAGCGCATGAATTAGTGGGCGAAATCAACCCCTTAAGCCCTTCTTTTTTCTATGTGAATTTTTACCTTTCGCCCAAAGATTACCACCACTACCACGCCCCTTGCGATTTAGAAATTTTAGAGGCTCGTTACTTTGCGGGGAAATTACTACCAGTCAATAAACCATCGCTTTACAAAAACAACAATCTGTTTGTGGGCAATGAAAGGGTCACACTTGTTGCAAAAGACATTCAAGGCAATCGATTGTATTTTGTAGCGGTAGGAGCGTTAAATGTGGGTAAAATGCGTTTTAATTTTGATAAGAATATCCAAACTAACGCTAAAGCCCGTTTCACGCAAACCTATTCTTACAACCCGCCGATTAAGGTTAAAAAGGGGGATAATTTAGGGAATTTTGAAATGGGCTCTACTATCGTTTTATTCATTCAAAACACCGCTTTTAAGGATTTGAGAGAAAAAAGCGTGAAGTTTGGGGAAAGTATAGGGGAATTTCATGCCAACTGATAACGATTTAAAAACTTCTATTGTGGAATTATTGAACGATTTAGACGCGCTTTTAGTGGCTCATTTTTATCAAAAAGATGAGATTGTAGAGTTAGCCCACCATACAGGGGACAGCTTGGAATTAGCCAAAATCGCAAGCCAAAGCGATAAAAACCTCATCGTGTTTTGCGGGGTGCATTTCATGGGCGAGAGCGTGAAAGCCCTAGCCTTTGACAAGCAAGTGATCATGCCCAAACTCTCATGCTGCTCTATGGCGAGGATGATAGACAGCCATTACTACGATAGAAGCGTTCATTTATTGAAAGAATGCGGCGTTAAAGAATTTTACCCTATCACTTATATCAATTCTAACGCTGAAGTGAAAGCCAAAGTCGCTAAAGATGGTGGCGTGGTTTGCACGAGCCGCAACGCTTCTAAAATCTTTAATCACGCTTTAAAACAAAATAAAAAAATCTTTTTTTTACCGGATAAATGCTTGGGGGAAAATCTAGCCCTAGAAAATGGCTTAAAAAGCACGATTTTGGGCGCAAATAGCAAAGAAGAAATTAAAAACGCTGATGTGGTTTGTTATAACGGCTTTTGTTCGGTGCATCAGCTTTTCAAATTAGAAGACATTGAATTTTACCGCCAAAAATACCCGGATATTTTAATCGCTGTCCATCCAGAGTGCGAGCCTAGCGTGGTTTCTAACGCTGATTTTAGCGGATCAACGAGTCAAATCATAGAATTTGTAGAAAAGTTAAGCCCTAATCAAAAAGTCGCCATAGGCACTGAAAGCCATTTAGTCAACCGCTTGAAAGCCAAGCGCCACCATCAAAACACTTTCATTCTTTCTAGCACGCTTGCGCTTTGTCCTACCATGAATGAAACGACTTTAAAAGATTTGTTTGAAGTCTTAAAGGCTTATAAAAACCATAGGGCTTACAATACGATTGAATTAAAAGATGAGGTGGCGCGCTTGGCCAAACTCGCTTTAACTAAAATGATGGAGTTGTCCTAATGGAGATAAAAACCTTTTTAGAACGCGCTTTAAAAGAAGATTTAGGGCATGGGGATTTGTTTGAAAGGGTGTTAGAAAAAGATTTTAAAGCCACAGCGTTTGTTAGGGCTAAACAAGAGGGCGTGTTTTCAGGCGAAAAATACGCTTTAGAGTTGCTTCAAATGACCGGCATTGAATGCGTCAAAACGATTAAGGATAAAGAACGCTTCAAGCCTAAAGACATTTTAATGGAGATTAGGGGGGATTTTAGCATGCTTTTAAAGGTTGAGCGCACCCTTTTAAACCTTTTGCAACACAGCAGCGGAATCGCCACTTTAACGAGCCGTTTTGTAGAAGCTTTAAATTCCCACAAAGTGCGTTTGTTGGACACGAGAAAAACGAGACCCCTTTTAAGGATTTTTGAAAAATATTCCGTGCTTAATGGGGGAGCGAGCAACCACCGCTTAGGGCTAGATGACGCTTTAATGCTTAAAGACACGCATTTAAAGCATGTGAAAGATCTCAAAAGCTTTTTAACGCATGCCAGAAAAAACTTGCCTTTCACGGCTAAAATTGAAATTGAATGCGAGAGCTTTGAGGAGGCTAAAAACGCCATGAATGCGGGAGCGGATATTGTGATGTGCGATAATTTGAGCGTTTTAGAGACTAAAGAAATTGCCGCTTATAGAGATGCGCATTATCCCTTTGTTTTACTAGAAGCGAGCGGGAACATCTCGCTAGAGAGCATCAACGCTTACGCCAAAAGCGGCGTGGATGCCATTAGCGTAGGGGCTTTAATCCATCAAGCCACTTTTATTGACATGCACATGAAAATGGCTTAAAAACTTTAAAAAGGGGTTATTGGCATGCTAAAAGAATATTTAGAAGGCATTAAAGATCTGACGCTTGAAAGTAACGAACTCACGCACCGCGCCTTTTTAGAAAACTTGCTTGATAAGTTAAAAAACCATTTCAATAAAGAATTTAAGATTGAACATGAACCTAAAAGAGATCAAGGAAGCCAGCCTGATTTTCGCATTTCTTTTCAAGGGCTAAACATCGGCTATATAGAAAATAAAAGGGTAGGGACTGATCTTAGAAAGATTGTAGAAAGCGAAAAAAGCGATCAAATCCTTAAATATTTAGAATTAAACCCTAACCTCATGCTCACCGATTACCTTAATTTCGTGTGGGTAGGGAAAGATGAAGAGAATAAGCCTTTAATTAAAAGAGAAATTTCTGTCGCTAGCCTTGATGAACTCTCTAAACCCCTAAAACCCAACCCGCAAACCGAGCGCGATCTGATTGGATTTTTTAAAGGCTTTTTCAATTACGAAGCAGCCCCTATCACTAACGCTAAAGATTTCGCAACGCATTTAAGCGCGCCCACCAAGTATCTAAAAGACGCTTTGATCACATACCAACAAGAGGATCAAGTTTCTAGCATTTTTAAGAATTTTAAAGAATATCTTTATGAAGAATTGAGTTTTGAAGACTTTAGCGATGCGTTCGCTCAAACGCTCACCTACAGCCTTTTTCTAGCCAAGCTCAACCACCCTTTTGAAAAAATTAATTTGGATAATGTGAGGAGTTCCATCCCTAAAAATTTCGCTGTGATCAGAGAAATGGCGGATTTTTTAAAGAAACTTGATGCAATCAAAGAAATCCAATGGCTTTTAAATGAAATTCTAAGCTTGATCAATCATGTTGATATGGATTCTATCCTTAAAGATTTGAATGACGATAAAGACCCTTATTTGCACTTTTATGAAACCTTTTTAAGCACTTATGACCCTAAATTACGAGAGAAAAAGGGCGTGTATTACACCCCAGATTCTGTGGTGAAATTCATCATTAACGCTTTAGATAGTTTGCTTAAAACGCATTTCAAAGACGCTCCCTTAGGCTTAAAAAGCGCTTTGGATAACGAAAACATCAAGCTTTTAGATTTTGCCACCGGCACAGGCACTTTTTTATTGGAGGCGTTCAGGAAAGCGCTAGAAGTGAGAAAAACAAGCGATGGAGGCATCTCCACTAAAGAGGACAAATACCAAAACCTCTTGAAGCAATTCTATGGGTTTGAATATTTGATCGCTCCTTATGCGATCGCTCATTTGAATCTCAGCCAAGCCTTTAAGCAGGAGTTTAAAAAGCCTCTCAAAGAAAACGATGCGCTTCAAATCATTTTAACCAACACCCTCATACAGCCTAGTGAGATCGCCGCTGATCGTGGGCTGCAACCGATTTTTGAAAAAGAGCTTAAAAGCGCTCAAGAAATTAAAAAAGATGAAAAGATTCTTATCATCACCGGTAACCCCCCTTATAGCGGGGCGAGCGAGAATAAGGGCTTGTTTGAATGGGAAGTGAGAGCCACTTACGGCATAGAGCCTGAATTTCAAACCATAGAAATTGAAAAAAATGTTAAGCTCACCGATAAAATCCAAACGCTTTTAAAGAACATTCAAAAACAAAAAGAAAGCGGCAGCAAAAACGCCCTAAAGGAACTTAAAAGCCTCCATTCTAAATACAAACTGCAAAAGGAGAAAAACCCTAAATGGCTCTTAGACGATTACGTGAAATTCATGCGTTTCGCTCAAAACAAGATTAAATCTTTAGGGCATGGCCTTTTTGGCTTTATTTCTAACAACGCCTTTTTAGACAACCCTACTTTTAGGGGGTTAAGGCGCTCTCTTTTAGAATGCTACGATGAGCTTTATATCTTAAATTTGCATGGAAATGCGAGGAAAAAGGAGGAAACCCCACAAGGTGCAAAAGATGAAAATGTTTTCAATATCAAACAAGGCGTGTCCATCAACCTCTTTGTCAAAAAGGCGCAAACAACCAAGCAAAAAATCCACTATTATGATGTGTATGGCCAAAGGGCTGAAAAATACGCCTTTTTAGCCCAAAATGATTTGAATAGCATTGAGTGGCTTGAGCTTGCCCCAAGAGAGCCTTTTTACTTGCTGTTGCCTTTAAAAACGCCCTTGTTAGAGGAATACGAGCAAGGCTTTAGCGTTCAGGATATGTTTCAAGTTGGAAGCACCGGTATTTGCTCTAAAAGAGATCATGTCGTTTTCCATAAGGACAAAGAAAGCTTATTAAAGCTTTTAAAGGATTTTTCAACCTTAGAACCTAGTGAGTTACGCAGAAAATATAATATTAAAAAAGATGGTAGGGATTGGCGTTTAGAATATGCTATTAAAGATGTTAAGGCAAACGCTAACAATTTAGAAGAATACATTGTGTCGTGCCAATACCGCCCCTTTGATTTTTACTACACTTATTATACCGGTAAATCAAAGTCTTTTATCGCTTATCCACGAGGCGAAGTCTTCAAGCACATGTTACCCCCCCCCCCCCCCCAACAAACCCTAAAACACCCAATCAAACATGCAAAAATGTCGCGCTAAACACCCCACGACAGCTAAAAAACAACGATAAAAGTTGGACGCAATGCTTTATAAGCTCTCATATTAACGATCAAGGGTTAAGCTCTGGGGGCAATGGAGCTGGGGTTAATTACCCCCTCTATCAATTCAAACACCCCAACTACACCGAAAATTTTACGCCAGAGTTTAGAAGTTTTATAGACAAGCATTATAACCACTCTTTTGAGCCGCTAGAGGTTTTAGGCTATATTTATGCGTTATTGTATTCCCCAAACTACCGCAAGCGTTATGAAGAGTTTCTCAAAGCCGATTACCCTAAAATCCTTTTCACAAACAATAAAGATTTGTTTAGGGCTTTAAGCCTTTTAGGGATTGAATTGATCGGCTTGCATGTCTTAAATAAAGAAAGCTTGAATCACAGCTTTGAAAAATTAAAAGACGCTACCATAGGCGAATCCTGCTATAAAGAAGCGCATGATCGTAATCCCATTATCAAAAAACCTATTCATAACGAGCCAGAACAACGGCTTTATATCAACCATAGCGCTTATTTTAGGGGGGTGAGTAAAGAAATTCATGATTACATGATAGGGGGGTATGGCGTTTTAGACAAGTATTTAAAAAGCCACAAAAACGAGTCTTGCAAATTTGATCATGTAAGTAATATCATTAAAGTCATCGCACGCACGATTGAAATCCAAAAGACGCTTGGATTTTTGACGAGCGATTTGCCTCATTTAAAAGGGAATGACAGCCAAGCGTTAATGCAAGAAATCTTGCAAAATCCACCCCCCCCCCCCCACTTTAATACCAATATCGCCCTTATCCTATCGCGCCAAGCCAAAGCCATCGGAGATTTTGACTTTAATGCCGCATTCATCAGCAAAGAAGCAAGCGATAACAACATCTACCGCAGAGGCGGGGGTTCAGTCTTCCCTTTATTCTGTATTGCCTAATCTCGCTTTAGTTTGCGATAGAGGCTCTAAAGTAAGCCCTATTTCTAATGTTTTTGTAACGAACATGCTTTGCGATTTGCATGTGAATGGATCGGGGAGTTATGCGTTTTTGTTGTATCGTTTAACATAGGTGGGGATAGGTAGCTTCTATCATTTGATGAGAACAAATCTAGAGATCAAACATTAAGATAGCCTTAAAATGCTTGTGTTAAAATAATTAGAGTAGCAGATATAAAAGGTTAGTTAATCATGGATTTTTTAAAAGAAAACTTAAATACTATCATAGAGGGGGATTGTTTAGAAAAATTAAAAGATTTTCCTAATAAAAGCGTTGATTTTATTTTTGCTGACCCCCCATATTTTATGCAAACAGAGGGGGAATTGAAGCGTTTTGAAGGCACAAAATTTCAAGGCGTTGAGGATCATTGGGATAAGTTTGACTCTTTTGAAGAATACGATGCCTTTTGTTTGGGTTGGTTAAAATGCTCCCAGCCCCATCGCTTTCTATGCTCCCGCCCTCTAAAATATAGGGCATCGTTTTTAAAGGGTGTTTTAAAAACCCTAAATTTTTGAGCTTGAAATTCACTTGATTGTCTAAATTGGATGGGTATTTTAGCCCCCAGCCGTTAAAACCAAAATCCAAGCACTCTAAAACGCCCTGATTTTCAATGCTGATCGCTCCAAAATCCCTAGCCCATGTGTCGTTAGTGTCAATCCTTGCGATCTCTACACCAGATAAGTTTTTAAGCATCTCATAGCCGATAGTATCGCTAGTATGGACGCACACTAGCACTTTAGCGTGTTTGGCTATGGTTTGAATGATGTTTAAAAAACTTTCCCTAGCTTCTTTGATGCAATACGCCCAGTCGCCAAACTCATGGGGGAACGCCATTAGAATCGCTTGGATTTTTTCAAACTCCGCTAACATTCTTTTCATTCAAAATATCCTTTTAAATAACTATAACACAATCTCATTCAAATAGCGTTTTTAAAACAGATTCAAACGCTTTTTAGCGGTTTGAAAATATTCTTTTTCTGATTCTATACCGATAAATTTTCGTTCTAAATTTTTGCACGCTAAACCGGTGGTGCCGCTCCCCATGAAAGGATCTAGCACGATGTCATTAGGGTTTGTGTGGATGGAAATGATTTTTTCCATTAAGGCTAGGCTTTTTTGCGTGGGGTGTTTGGTCTTTTCAAGCCCGCTCACCACAGGGCTTTTTAAAATCAAGGGCCGTAAATATTTTTCATTTTTGGGTTTGTTAAACACCCATTTGGCTTTCTTTTTAACCGCCCACAGGGCAAATTCCGTGTCCTGGACATAGCGCCGGTGGATGTTTCTTGGCATGGGATTAGTTTTAACCCATTGGATAAAGTCTTTGACCACAAAGCCGTTTTCTTCTAAAAAATCAGCGATATAGCTTATAAACCTGTAAGAGCAAAAAATAATCATGCAGCCGTTTGGATTGACTAATGGGGCGTAGAGTGCGATCCATTCTAAAAGCTTGAAATTTTTATCCCATTCTCCAAAATCTATACCCTGTCTTTTAGCGCTCTTTAGGGTAGAAAAATTATTTTTAACCGAAATATTGTAAGGAGGGTCAGTGATGATCGCATCCACTTTTAAATTTTGTTGGTAGAAATCCTTGATGATTTCAAAAGCGTTAACATGATAAATTTGTATCATTTTCTTAAGCTTTTTAAGATCGCTTTGCCTAAAGCTAGGGCTAAAAGAGGAGGCACAGCGTTACCGATTTGCTTGCAAACGCTTGTTTTATTGCCATAAAAAATATAATCATCGCTAAAACTTTGTATCCTAGCGGCTTCTCTGGGCGTGATAGAGCGGTGCAATTCAGGGTGGGAGTTGGTGCCATTGCTTGGAGTGTCAAAGCGTGTGTCTATGGTAGGGCTGATTTTATTCCAGCTCAAACGCCCCCATGTGCTTTTAAATTGCTGTTTGCCATGCAAGTTTTTAGGCAAGCATTCTTTGCCCTGCTCTTTATTGATGAGCTTTAATTTCTCTAAAGCGGCTTGGGAGTGGTTGGTGGCTTGGTGGTTGTATAATTTGGGGCTATCTTTTCGCATCAAGGCTTGATAGCTTGATTGGATAGGGTTTAAATAATCGCTCTCAAACGCCCCCTCATTAGAACAAAGATAGGCTAAATCGCTTATCGCATCTTGAACATTCACGCTTTGAGAAGGCTCTAAAAGATTGAAATCAAAACTGAAATGACTAGCCCCTACAATAAACGCTCTCTCTCTGTTTTGAGGCACACCATAATCTGAAACATTTAAGACAATCTTATTACCGACAATTCTATGAGGCTTTTTGTTTAATTCTGTATTCTCAAACGCGCTTTGTCCTTCTTTTAAATCCTTAATCCATTCTTGCATATGCTTTGGATAAGTTCTAAAACTATGATAAAAATCCGTGCTATCATACTCGCCCCAAGCAAGTGGTTTTAATGAGCCTATCACTTCTTTTAAGGTTTTTTCTTGTTTGAAATCAGGAAAAAATTCTAACGCGCTTATAAAATCTTTAAACTCTTTACAAACCCCTATCACTAAAGTTCTTGTTCGGCTTGAATTAGCTCCAAAATTTTTAAAATTGATTACCTCATCATAGAGCATATAATCGCCACTCAAATTTTGCTCTATCATAGATCCTATCTAGCAAATTGTCATTTTTGTCTATACAACCTGTTTTATAAAAACTAGGGACATTTTCTAAAATAAAAAATCTGGGTTTGATTTGTTTGATCAAATCAATGCTTTCAACCACTAAAGAATTCCGTTTGATTTCATCGTTTTTCTTTTTATGATTGGCTACGCTCATGCCTTGACAAGGTGGGGTTGCTACCACTAAATCAACCCTATCATTACCAAATTTTTTAGAATAAAATTCAATTTGCTTTAAAATTTTTTCTTTTGTTTCTGACTTTTTAATATCCCCACTAATGTAGCTTTCATCAAATTTGCATTTGCGATTAATCCTTTGGATATTCAAGCGTTTTTCTAAAATTTCATTGGTAGCAACGCATTCAAACCCCTCTTCTAAAAGCCCATAGCACCCCACTCCTGCCCCAGAAAATAAAGAAACATAGGTTAAGGTTTGATTAAAGAGCATAGGGGGTTTTAGGGATTAGACCAAGCTCATTTGAAGCGTTTTAATGCCTCAAGCTCTCAATTTCTTTAAGCATGGTTTCAAAAGCCTCTTTAGTGCCTGCTCGCACGCTAGAAAACAAACTAAACACCACAATAGCGATGCTTGCTACAATAAAGCCCGGAACGATTTCATAAATATCCAAAAAGCTTTTGCCAAATTTATCGTATAAAATCACCGTGCTAGCCCCAGAGAGCATGCCAGCAATTGCACCAATGCGCGTCATTCTTGACCAAAAAAGCGAGAATAAAATCACAGAGCCAAAACTCGCACCAAAGCCAGCCCATGCGTAACTCACGATGCTAAGAATGCTAGCGTTTCTATCCGTTGAAATGAAAAAAGCGATGCAAGCCACCCCTAAAACCGAAAGCCTAGAAATAACCATCACTAATTTTTGGGGGGCGTTTTTATTGAAAATCGTCGCATAGAAATCTTCAGCAATGGTAGAAGAGCTTACAAGCAGTTGCGAACTGGCCGTGCTCATCACCGCCGCTAAAATCGCGCTCAATAAAATGCCTGTGATCCAAGGGTTAAAGAGCAATTGACTCATCACAATGAAAATCTTTTCAGGGTCTTGTAAACTCAAATCAAATTTATGCGCATACGCAACGCCTAAAAGCCCCATAACGCATGCCCCAATCAAAGAAATAACCATCCAAGAAATCCCAATAGTGGTCGCTTTGGGGACATCTTTAATGGAGCGGATAGACATGAAACGCACTAAAATATGGGGTTGCCCAAAATAGCCTAACCCCCAAGCAAGGCTTGAAATAATGGCGACTATACTAGAGCCTTGCAAGAAAGAAAGGTTTTCAGGCTTGATTTCTCTAATGATTTTAATCCCCTCTCCAATCCCTCCAAGATGGATTATCATAACGATCGGCACCACGATTAAAGCGCTCATCATCAAAAGCCCTTGAATCAAATCCGTCCAGCACACCGCCTTATACCCCCCTAAAAAGGTGTAAGAGACAATAATCAGCGTGCCAATGCTTAAAGCGTAGGTGTATTGAATGCCAAAGGTCGCTTCAAAGAGTTTAGCCCCGCTCACCAGCCCTGAAGAAATGTAAAAAATAAAAAAGATTAAAATCACAAAAGCTGAAATCAAGCGCAAGATGTGTTTATCATCGCTAAAGCGCGTTTCAAAATAATCTGAAATGGTGATGGAATTAGCGATCACGCTCGTATAGATGCGTAAGCGTTTAGCCACAAAAACCCAGTTAATGAGCGCGCCCAAACTCAACCCTATGGCGATGTGTGAGTTGATAAGCCCCCCCACATATAAAGCTCCAGGTAATCCCATTAGAAGCCACCCACTCATATCGCTCGCCCCTGCGCTCAAAGCGCTAATGATAGGGCCCATGGAACGATCGCCTAAGAAATAATCTTCAGTCGTTTCATTTTGTTTGTAAAAATAAAAACCAATATAGAGCATTAACAGCGAATAAGCGATAAACATCGTAACAATAGGGGTGCTTAAAACAACATGTCCCATTTTGATCTCCTTATTTAATACAATATTTATTTTTCAGCACAACATGATTTGTGGCAAGTTGGTCGCCTTAAAACCCTTGAGCCTAAATTCCCGTAACGATGATAAGAGATGCTAACCGATCGCTCTAAGTGGTAATACAGTAATTCAAAACGCCCGTTTAGGCATGGTTTAGCCGTGGCTAAAACCATCCCTAAAGCGCTCGCTTGTTCGTGCAATAAATCCAAATCGCTTTTTAGATAACGGACACGATTGAAAGCATGCAATTTTTCGCTAAAAGCTTGCAAACTTTCATAAACGATAGGAGCGTTTATTTGGAGCGTTTTTAAGCATTCTAAAAAAAAGGTTAAATCCTTGTTCGTTCGTTCGTTTTCTATGCTGATTGTTAAAGGGATTTGAGAAATGAGACATGCTAAAGCCACGCCTAACATATCGCTTAAGGTGTCCTTTTCGGTGATGCGATAGCCCACGCTTTTAACCTTAGTGTAGGAAAAGAGGTTGTCTTCGCCTCTGATTTTGACATAGTCTTTAGCTTGGCTAAATTCATGCTTGTAATGATAAGCGTAGCTCTTTGCCATAAAAATCGCGCGCTTCAACTCATGCGTGTGTTCGTCATAGCCTTTTTGAGTCAAGCTCTCTAAAGTTTCGCTCAAGGGGTTTTTTAGGGCGTGTTCATCTTCTTCACCTTGATGGATATTCACAAATTGCGTGATATAGTTAAAAATGCCTACTTTCCTCCCAAACCCCACAGCGGATTTTTTAATCCCCCCAAAAGGCTGGCGCAAAACGATCGCTCCTGTGGTGGGCTTGTTGATATAGATATTACCGGCTTCAATGCGTTCTAAATAATATTCCCACTCCCTTTCGTCTAACGACTCTAACGCGCTAGTCAGCCCGTAACCGGTAGAATTGACTATTTCTATCGCCTCGTTTAAATCTTGCGCTTTCATCACGGATAAAATGGGAGTAAAAAGCTCAGTTTGGTGCGTGAAATCGCCTTTTTTAGTGCCGTATTTGATGCTTGGCTTCATCAAATAGGGGTTATCATCAACAAAACTTGCTGGGATTTCGTAATTTTCATAGCTTTTCAATTCATCTATGGCTTTGATGACCTTTTCATTAGGCTTGTCCGCTAGAGTGCCGATTTTGTTTTTGAAATCAAAAGGATCGCCCACGCTAAGGCTTAGAGTCGCATCTATTAGAGTCTTTTTGAAGTTCTCATCTTCATAGACTTCTTTTTCTAACACTAAAAGCGAAGTGGCAGAGCATTTTTGCCCCGAATTGCTAAAAGCTGAATGGATAACATTCTTGATCGCCTGATCTCTGTCTGCCATTTTGCTCACAATGGTGGCGTTTTTACCGCCCGTTTCAGCGCTCAAGGCTAAAGTGGGGTTAGCTTCTAGCATTTTATAAGCGGTGTCTTCGCCCCCGGTTAAAATGGCAAACTGGATGCTTTCATCTTTTAAAAGGTGTTCGCTAATATCGCTCCCTTTAGAGGGCAAGTAAATGAGCGCATCTCTAGGCACGCCGGCATCCCAAAAACACTCACAAAGTTTATAACCCGTTACGCTAGACAAACTTGAGGGCTTGTAAATCACCCGATTGCCAGCGGCTAGGGGGGCAGCGATAGTGCCTACGGAAATGCCCACAGGGAAATTCCACGGAGCAATGACCACACCCACGCCTTTAGGGGTGAATTGCGTTTTTTGGTTTTGCTCTTGCAACACCCTTAAGCTATAAGGGTAAAACTCTAAAAAGTCAATGGCTTCGCTTACTTCAGCGTCCGTTTCAGCGAAAGTCTTACCCACTTCTAAAGCCGAAATCCCTATTAAATCGCCTCTTCTTTCTCTAAAAAGCTGGGCGGTTTGGCTCATTAAGGCATGGATTTCTGCAAAACTTTTTTGACTGAAACGGCTTTTATCGCTCTTAGCGACTTCTAGGGCTTTTAAAATCGCTTCTTTATCCGCTAAATGCACGCTGGCGATTTTTTTATGATGGATTTTATCAAAGACTTCTAAAGGGGTTAAATTAGGGTCTTCAAACCTCCCATCAATCTCTGGGTAAAGCTCTAAAATAGGGGCGTTATGCATTTTTTCGCGCACTTTTTTAGCCCACTCTCGGTTGGCTTTTAAAATAAAATCGGTATCGCTTTCGTTTTTAAAGGAGTGGTTTGGGTAGGTGGTATGCCCGGTTTGTTTGGCGTTTCTATCTTGGGTCCTGTGGGTGGCATTGTCTAAAGTGGCGATTCCTTTAAGGCTGTTTAAAAAGCGTTGCTCTTGGTCTTTCCATTCGCTCGTGCCTACTTTGAGGTTGAAGAAAGCTTTCATGAAATTATCGCTTGAGGTGTTTTCGTCTAACCTCCTCACCAAGTAAGCGATCGCATTGTTAAAATGCACTTCATCGCACACCGGCGCATAAAGAATGAGTTTGTGCATCTCTTTTAATTCCTGGCTCGCTTGCAAGCTCATGCCCTCTAGCATTTCAAAGCTAAAATGCTCTAACACAATAGGGTCATTAATGGCATGGATGCGCGTATAAACATAAGCGATTTCAAAAATATTATGGCTCGCTGCGCCAATATGAATGTATTTATAATTATCGCCCTCTAAAACAAAATCTAACATTTTATTGTAATTAGAATCGGTGTCTTGCTTATTGGAAAATGTGGGTAACGCCCAGTCTTTCATGGAAGCAATAGTCTCTTCACTCTCCATGTTCGCTCCCTTAACGAAGCGGATTTTAATGGGCTTTAACCCTTTTAAAACCCTTTCTTTAGAAAAAGCGTGCAGTTTTTTCAAATATTCATAAGAATCAGGGATATAGGCTTGCAGCACAATACCAGCGTTCAAATCAAATTTAGCGATAGACTCCATAAAAGACTCCACCGTGAGCTCCAAATCCCTAAATTCCTCCATATCCAAATTAATGAATTTAGGCATGCCTTGTTTTTTTCTTCTTCTAAAGCTAGGGCGTAAAGAGCGTCTAAGCGTTTGACAATCTCTTTTTTAGAGTATTCAAAATCAAGGATATTGATTTGAGAAAAAATCGTCGTGATTTTAATGGAAATGTATTGGATGTAGTTGGATTTTAGGGCTTGAGAGTATTTTTCAAAACGCGCATTAGCTTCTTCTTCGCCTAAAACTTCCTCGCCGATAAAATTCACATTCAAAATGATTTTTTCATTTTTTCTTTTTAAAATCCGCTCTTTCAATTGGCTCTCTTCTTGATCCAAGACCATCGCTTTCGTGTCGCTTCTGATTTTATTGACAAAGAAAGGCACGCTCATATCAGGGAGCATTTTCCCAAAGCTCAAAAACCCCATTAAAAGCAATTTTTCAAACGAAGAAAAAATCTCACGGCTTTTGTATTTGTCTAAAACATGCTCAATCATTTCAAAGCGGGCTTTATTGTCCAAGCATCTAAAACTCCGATCCATAAGCTCTATGAGCATGACTTTGTTTTCGGGGTTATTTAAAAGCTTTTGCATTTTAGAGTGGAACGCTTTTTCTTGCTCGCTCAAATGGTTACTGATACTATCTTGCAGTTTTTTAGCTAATTCTAGTGAATCGTCAATGATTTTTTGCATGAGCTTACCTTTTATTTAAGAATTTGGCTTGATTGTAGCATGTTTTAAGCGGGTGGCTTTAAGTCTTATGGGTTGGTAATGTTTTTTAATTTTAAATTTTGTTCTAGCGGTAATTAATTCTCATTCCAATCTGTTTGAGTTTATCACGCATTTTTACACAATGATAAAAATTTGAGTGATAATTTGTATTGTTTTTAGCTTCATTTACTTTTCGTTTAAAAATAAATTATACCATTCGCATCGTGTAATTTAAAGTTTAGCTTATTCAATTAAACGATTTTAAATTAAACGGATTTACAAAGAATTTTACAAAACAAAGGATATAAAATGAAAACAATTAAAAATGGTATTATGATCGGCACACTCGGTGCGTTGTTATTGAGCGGTTGTTCTAGCTTTGATACTCAGCGTTTCGCTTGTCTTCCTAAAGACCATTCTTCAAAAGACGCTTCTACCAAAAAAGAAGCGCAATACACGCCTAAGGGCTTTTTTGACCCTTATTCTTCTAACTTAAACCACTGGGATTCTACATTCTAGGGGTTTGTTAGAGGGGGCGAAAAAGGGGGGGAAAATAAAGCTCATTTTAAGTTTTCTCAAATTACAATAACAATCTTTTTAACATTGATATAAAATATAAAAAAGGAGATATTCTTATGAGTGGTGATCATATTGTAGAAAACATGAATATAGGAAATACGAGTATTTCAAGAACGACTGCTTCTATCCCCCCCCAATAATGAAGAGCTTTTAAAATCTGTTGAAGATCTAAAAGATCGCTTTAAAAAATTAGAAGTCCAATTAGAAGACCTTGAACCCCTTATAAAAATTTCTCGTTGCATAGGCTCCTTTTTTAGAGAATCCTCTAACGACACCCAAGAAAACTCAAAAGACTCTCAAGAAAAAGAGGAAGCGCTTAAAGAAGAAAACACCAAACTAAATGGAGAAAGAAATAAACTAGCTAGAGAAATAGATAAGCTGACTAGCCGAAACACCGAGCTGAAAACAGATAAAGACAATCTAACTAAAGCAAACGCCGATCTGAAAGCAGAAAAAGAAAATCTAACTAAAGAAAACACCAATCTGAAAGCAGATAAAGACAATCTAACCGATCAGCTTAATTCATCACAAAAGCAAGTGAATGAGTTAAAAAACTTTCAGCAAGTTTTAGAAAATGAAAAAGCCGAGTTATCCACAGAAAAAGAAAATCTAACTAAAGAAAAAACCGAATTACAAAAGCAAGTGAGAGAATTAGAACAATCTCAGCAAGTTTTAAAAAATGAAAACACCGATCTAGATAACAAGATCACCGGTTTATCAAAAGAAAAAGAAAATCTAACCAAAGAAAAAGAAAATCTAACTAAAGAAAAAACAGAACTCACTGAAAAAAACACCGAATTAAAAAACCAAGTGATCCAAGCGAACCAAGAAAAAGACAAGTTAGAGCAAAAACACGCTCCATACAAAAAATTAGAAAGACTCTATGAAGTCTTTTTGGAAGTCAAAGGGTGCTTGAATTTTGGGTTTGTGGAAAAAACCCATAGCGCAATGGATTTGATCGCATCAGTTCTTAGCGATAGCAAATACTATTTAGAAAGCCTTTATAACAAAGCGAGCCAAGAATTAAGCGATAAGAGAAGCGATAAAGGCGAAAAATTAGCTGAATTGTTTGATTTGCTTTTTGAATATGTTAAGGATAATAAATTTGAGCGTTTGAAAGAGCCAAGCGCTTATGACTCTACATGCAAAAAGCTATACCCAGAGCAAAACACTTTCGGAAAGATGCAAAGAGTGGTCTTAATAGGCTACACATACGACAAAAAAACGACATATTACACTATCGTGGATATGGGATCATAAAATGGGAACATTCATTGAAAAATGCTTTGGTTTCTATCAAATCAGAGAAGAATTAGAAGCTCGCATCAGTGAGTTAGAAGATGAAAACGAAAATCTAACTAATGAAAACACAGAGTTAAAAACAGAAAACGAAAACTTAGCTGTAAAAATCAGTGGGTTAGAAAACTCTAACGATCAATTATGGCAAGCTAAAGACAAGCTAACCAAAGAAAACACCGATTTAGCTAGTAAAAACGCCGCGCTGACTGAAAAAACCGTCGATCTGAAAACCGAAAATGACAAACTCAACCACCAAGTTATCGCGCTCACTAAAGAGCAGGATAGTCTCAAACAAGAGCGAGCGCAATTGCAAGATGCGCATGGGTTTTTAGAAAAATTATGCGCTGATTTAGAAAAAGACAACCAACACCTAACCGACAAACTCAAAAAGTTAGAAAGCGCTCAAAAAAATTTAGAAAACTCTAACGATCAGCTATTGCAGGCTAAAGAAAAAATAGCCGAAGAAAAAACAGAATTGGAGCGAGAAATGGCGCGCCTGAAGAGTTTAGAAGCCACAGACAAAAGCGAGCTGGACTTGCAAAATTGGCGTTTTAAAAGCGCGATAGAGGATCTCAAACGCCAAAACAGAAAATTAGAAGAAGAGAACATCGCGCTCAAAGAGAGGGGCTTGAAAGAGCAACCCTAAAAAACAACCAAAACCATAATTAAAGGAGAAATATCATGGTAACACCCTTAAAAAGTTTAAAACTGCCTATTGGCCACCCGTTAGTAGAGATTTTGTGCGAGCTGTCTTTAAAAGATAAAGCCGTATTCAATGAAGAAGCTCCGATTAATTTCAAAAAAGAAGTGTCAGAAGAAGATAAAATCAAGTTCAAGCAAGCGCTGCGGGTGCTTCATGCGATTGTCAGTAATGAGGCTTATTCAAGGTATCTTTCTGATGACAATCAAAGATTCATAGAGGGTTTAGCGCAAGCTGAAAAGATCACTAATGAGCTTGTAGAAAAAACCTTAGAAATCGTTTCTTATAGCGATGTGGATGTGGATTTTGAAGCGTTTAGTAATGTGATGCTCGAGGTGGATAAGACAGCGGTAGGCCTTAAGAGTTATAGTCAAAGCCAACTGCTTGATTTAGATGGAGGGCATTGGGATTTAGCGGTGCCTAGCTCGCCTAAAGAAAGCGTAACCTTTAGGTTTGATAATTTACCCAAAGAAAAAATCGGCGAAGAAGAGGTAGAAAGGAATTTCTATGTCCGTTCAAGTTTGAAAGATTTAAAAAGGGATGGTTTTGTCGCTATTGACTTTGGGACTAAAAGCACGACTGCAAGCTTTATAGGTGAGGGCGGAAGATACTGCTTGCTCTCTATTGGCGGGGATGTAGATGCAGAGGACCTAAAAAAGTATGAAAACCCCACGATAGTAGAGTTCAGAAACAAAGAAAAGTTTCTTAAAGATTATAACGCTTTAAGCCACCGCCCTTTCACAGAAAAGCAAGATATGGAAGTGGCGTATGAAGCCCAAAAGTATTTTACAAGCGCTCAAGGTAATGATTTGTATCGGTTTTTTTCTAAATTGAAGCAATGGGCTGGAGCGGATGAAAAACAGAATTTTAGGGATTTATTTGAAGATTTTTCTTTAGAAAGCTTCGCTCATTGCACGGATTTTAACCCCATAGAAATCTATGCTTACTATATTGGCCGCTGCATCAACAACATGCATAATGGCGTGTTTTTGAAATACTTTTTATCCTATCCCATCAAGTATGAAAAGCATCAAGCTGAAAAAATCAGAGAGAGTTTTGAAAAAGGCTTAAAAAAATCCTTACCCAGGCATGTTTTTGACGATGAAAAAACGGCTAAAAATTTCAAAGTGGAATTAAGAGCGAGCGAGCCTTGCGCGTATGCCATTAGCGCTTTAAAAAGCTATGGGTTTGATAAATCAGCAAAATTAGACAAGCCGGTTTATTACGGGGTGTTTGATTTTGGGGGTGGGACGACGGATTTTGACTTTGGCAAATGGGAAAAAAGCGCTAACCCTAAATTCGCTTACAAAATGACGCATTTTAGCAGTGGAGGGGATAAGTATTTAGGCGGTGAAAATTTATTGGAATTGTTGGCTTTTGAAGCGTATGGTCAAAATTTTCAAACGCTGAAAGAAAAAGGCATTGTCATCGCTAAGCCTAACTATGATGGGATCGATGAGCAACGCTTTGGATCTTTTATACAAAAATCCAGAGAAGCGCGCTTGAACTTGCAAACGATTGCTTCTAACTTACGCCCTTTTTTAGAAAATTTAGACGCTGATATTATAGAAGCGATAGAAGAAAATGAAGAGTTTGAGATAGAAGGCTTTGAAAAGGGTTCTAAAATCACGCTGTTTGATAGGAATGGGAAAGATATACCAGAAATCGAACTCAAAATTGATTATAAAGAGCTTTTAAACCTTTTAAAAAGCAAGATAGATGATGGCGTTAAAAACTTCTTTGCAGGGTTTTCTAAAGTGATGGCTGAAAATATTGACGATGAGTGTCGGGCGTTTCATATTTTCTTAGGAGGGAATGCGAGCAAATCGATGCTGGTCAAACAAGCGTTTGAAAACGCCAAAGAAAAGGAGCTCAAAGCTTACAAGCAAATGGCTTCTAAAGATGATTTCACATTCATTCTTTATGAGCCGCTAGGCACAGAAGAATCAGACAAACAGATTTTAGAGCTTACAGGAGAAGACGTTTCTAACACGCCCGCTTATTTGAAGCCCACTTGCAAAACCGGGGTGGCTTTTGGGCTTTTAGAAAGCAGGAACAAGCCTAACGGGATTGAAATGCCCTCTATAGACGCCAACCCTGTGTTTAAATACGATTTGGGCGTTGAAAAAGAAGGGAATTTTCACATTAAAATCAGTCGGGATTCTTTAAAGCCTAACGAATACCAGATTTTCCAAACTAAAGAGGAATGGGGAGGCTTTGATGGGTTAGAGATACGCTACAGCGATAAAGCTCTAGCCAACACCAACACTTTAAACATTCACGACACACAGCGTATTTTTATAGCGTTAGAAGAGCATGAAGAAGTGGATGTGAAGGTGTGTTGCGTGGATTCACAAAGCATTAAAGTGGGGCTGTTTAAAGACGACCAATTAATCTATGAAAGCGAGGTAGAAAAATTATGATGACTAAGAACGCGTATGCGTTTGTTGTGATTGAAGAAAAAGTTATGGCGTTTAAACACGCCAAAGATAAGGGGCTAATCCCTATCTTTGAAGGCTTTGTGCCTTTAAAAGAGGGCTTTTTGAAAAATTTTAAAGAGCGTTGCAATTTGGAATTTTTAGAAAGCTTAGACCTTTTGTTTTTGTATGACAAGCCATCCGCGCACGAGATTTTTTCCTTGTGCAAGGAGCTGAAAAATTCTGTCTGGGACAGGAAGCTTGTGGTAGCGTTAGTGGAGGCTTTAGAGGGGTTTAAGGGTTTGAATTTGTCGCTCCAAATAGAAGACAAGCGTTCTAACAGCTTGGGTAATGGCGCCAAAAAATTGCTCACCAACGCTGATTTAGGGAGCACCCACAAAACGATCGTGATAGACAGCATGAAAACATACCACCAAAGCCAGCAAGAAAAATACAAAAGAGAAAGAGGCGAAACGATAGAGATTCGCCCCACAACACCCCCTAGCTATGGGGGTGGGAGCATTAGAATCAGCGGCGATAAAAAGCCTGATTCTAATGAAGAAAATTTTTAAAAGAAAGGACAACCGATGAGCAAAGTGCAAATGGATACCGAAGAGGTTAGGGAATTTGTGGAGCATTTAGAACGCTTTAAAGAGTTATTGAATGATGAAGTGAATGGCTTGAATAGCCATTTCCATAATTTGGATTCATGGCAAGACGCTAGGAGAGACAGATTTAGCGAGGTGTTAGACAACTTGAAAAGCACCTTCAACGAGTTTGATGAAGCCGCGCAAGAGCAAATCGCATGGCTTAAAGAGAGGATTAGGGTTTTAGAAGAGGATTATTAAGGATGATTTATGGCTGAATGGAAAACGGACACAGAAGAAGTCAAAGAGGTTGTTGGAAGATGCAGGGAATTTAAACAAACCCTGCAAAAAGACAAGTGTGGTGGTTTTATCAAAGACCTTGATAGTTACGCGCTAAAAATCATAGTGGAGTGCAGAAAAATTGAAATGCAATTGGAAAAAGCCATAGGAAAATTAAACGCAGCCAGAAAGAAGCGAAAGGGCTTTTGGGGATCTGTTTTAGATTTTTGTGGAGGTGTTTGTGATGCAGTCTCGACTATTTTCCCTTTTGCTAAATTAGGCGCTGAAGCTTGTGAAAAGGGCTTAAACCTTATGGAAGACAATATAGAAAAATGGGAAAGGAATGTAAGATTACTAGAACAAGCACTTGAAATCTACTCCACTCAAGCCAAAGCGAGCATGGAACTTGTGAATCAAGCTTGGGAGGGCGTTAAAAAGAGGTTGCATTTTTATACTGATAAGCACCAGGAATTTATCAGGCGTTTGAAACAAGCGAGCGATGCGATAGATAACGAATACAACTTTCCAACCCCAGGCGTTTTAATGGAATACGATTTTGAACGGCCTACTTTCTCTTATAACCCTAAAAAAAGCGTTTTTGATGAGCGCTTGAAAGATTTGAGGGAAGATTTTAGCTTTTCTTTATACACCGATTTGAAAAACAGATTTAACGCTTCTTCTAAATCAGATCGCGCTAAATCCTCTAAAGAGCGAGAATTTGAAAAGAGTTTAGAGGATTTAACGCCAAGCTTTAGAGATAAAACTAACGCTTTATCTAACGATGAACTGGATCGCATGGCAAGCTCTAAAGAACAAGAATTTGAAAAGAGTTTAGAGGATTTGATGCCAAGCGTTTTAAGCGTGCCTTCTTATAACGAAAGCTTTTCGTTAGCCAAAAAGCATTGCGTTAAAAATTGCAAGAAAGCTTTAGAAGGTTTTACAGAAAAAATCAAAGAATCCCCCAACGATTTGAACGCTATAAACGAAGCTTTTGATAACTTAGAAAGAGAGTTAGAAATAGCTACGGAAAATTTGAGTCAAAAAATCGATCCCGTTTTAGAACGCAATGAAAATTATGTGCAAAAAGCGTTGGAGTATAGGGAGTTTTTAGAAAGCCGTAAAGAGGGCTTTATTGTAGATGAAAAAAACCCCTATCCGGAAGAAGTCCGCTTTAATGAGTGGCGTTTAGCGGAGTTTGATAGCGTTTTTAGCGCCATTGTGCCTTTAGAAGATTTGAATAAAATCGCATGCGCTCATCATGCCCTAAAGGCTTTACAAGCCGCGCTTAAAGACAACGATTTGGGCTTTGATGCGACAGAGTTGGAACAGATCGCAAAAGGATTCATCCCTAGGGGCTATTTATGGCATTTTGACGCGAATGTTTTAGGGAATGTGGCGTTGGTTAGGGAAGAATTATTATTAGGCGTGAAACACACGAAAGGATATTCACTATGGACAGAATTTCTACAGAAACAGAATTGAATTGGGAATTTGTAGAGCCGCTCAATGAGAATGCGTTGAACGGGTTAGAAGAGCGGTTGAAAATAGGCTTGAGCGATGCGTTTAAGGACTTTATCAAACGATCAAATTATGGTTTTAGCCAATGGCGTTCTTTCATGGTGGGCAATGAATCCTACACATTCAAGCATGTTTTGAACTTCAACTTAGAGAGCTTGTTTATTGATTTCATGCAGAGCTTGAAAGAATGGTTAGAACCTGAAGAAATCGTCTTTGCTAATGACGGGTATGGGGGGTATTATCTTTTGAATACGACTACTGATGTGGTGCTGTTTTTAGACACTGATGATGGCTCAAAAAAAGCGCTATTAAATCTTAAAATGTTTTTAAAAAAACTAGAATCAAGGGGTTAAAATGTTTTCTCATAAAGTTTTTTTGGAGGGTTGCACCAATGAGTTAAGAAGGATTTGCGATGAATTTGTAGAAAACGCCATGCAAGATGATTTGGGGCAGAAACTTAAAAGTGAGGCGCTAGAGGAGATGCTAAAAATCGCGCATGATTTAGAAAATTTAGAGCAGGACACTCAATACCAAAGAAGAAAAATCGACGAGCAAATTGAAGAAGCCAAGTCTTTGGAGGGGCGAATTGATATGAATTTCCATCCATCAAGCGAAATTGATAAGCTTATGCGTGAAGCCAAAGAGCATGAAAGAGAAGCTAAGAGGCGCTATGATGAATATCTTAAGGATAGAAATGATTGATGCGGGTAATTTATTAAAAGAACTGGACGATGCCTTAGATAAGGTTGTTGCTAAAAAAGAGCCAGAGAGCTTTCTCAAGCCGATCGTCTCACAAATAGAGGACTACCAAAAGAGTATCAGGCAAATTCAAGCGCAATTCACAGACGCGCCGCAATTCAATGAAACGAGTGCTTACCCTCAATTTTTGAGCTGTGGTTTATTGCAAGTTAGGGGCAAAAATGGCGCTAACATGGAATTTTTATTGCCTAAAGTTTATCCTTTCCCCCCTAAAAGCTTGTATATAGAGCATGAAAAAGACGGGCAGTTTTTGAGAGAAATGCTCATGCGCTTACTCTCTAGCACGCCTTTAGTGCAACTGGAAGTGATTTTGATTGATGCGTTGAGCTTGGGGGGCATTTTCAATCTGGCCAGAAGGCTTTTACATAAAAACAATGACTTTATTTACCAGCAAAGGATTTTAACCGAAAGCAAGGAAATAGAAGAAGCCCTAAAGCATTTGTATGAATATTTAAAGGTTAATTTGCAAGAAAAATTGGCCGGTTTTAGAGATTTTGCGCATTATAATGAAAAAGCCAAAGACCGCTTGCCTTTAAAAGCGCTTTTTTTAAGCGGGGTGGATGCTTTAAGTCAAAACGCGCTTTATTATCTGGAAAAGATCATGCGTTTTGGCTCTAAAAATGGGGTTTTGAGCTTTGTCAATTTGGAGAGCGAAAAAAACAATAAATCCGCAGAAGATTTGAAACGCTATGCGGAGTTTTTTAAAGACAGGACAGGTTTTGAGCGCTTAAAATACCTTAATGTGGAAGTGATCAATGATCATGGTATCCAATCCCAGCACATGCAAGACTTCGCTACTAAAATTAAAGCGTATTACGAGAAAAAGAAAGCAGTTAAAAGGGAGTTGAAAGACTTACAAAGAGACAAAGAATTTTGGACTAAAAGCTCTCAGTATGAAGTGAGCGTGCCGGTGGGGTGGGATATTAACCATAAGGAAGTGTGTTTTGAAATCGGTAACGCACAAAACCACACGCTCATTTGCGGGCGCAGCGGGAGCGGGAAATCCAATTTCTTGCATGTGCTGATTCAAAATCTAGCTTTCTACTACGATCCCGATGAAGTCCAACTCTTTTTATTAGACTATAAAGAGGGGGTGGAATTTAACGCATACACAGATCCGATTTTAGAGCATGCGAGGTTGGTGAGCGTGGCGAGTTCGGTGGGTTTTGGCATGAATTTTTTAAGCTGGCTTTGCGATGAAATACAAAAAAGAGCCGATCGGTTCAAGCAATTCAATGTGAAAGATTTAAACGATTACCGAAAGCATGAAAAAATGCCCAGATTGATCGTAGTGATTGATGAATTTCAGGTGCTTTTTAGCGATAAATCCACTCAAGTGAAAGGGAGTGTGGAACGATCTTTAAACACTCTGCTTAAAAAGGGCCGCAGCTATGGGGTGCATTTGGTTTTAGCCACTCAAACCATGCGCGGCACTGACATTAATCCAAGCTTTAAGGCTCAAATCGCTAACCGCATCGCTTTGCCTATGGATGCAGAAGACAGCAGTAGTGTTTTGGGCGATGATGCGGCTTGTGAGCTTGTCAGGCCAGAAGGCATTTTCAACAACAACGGAGGGCATCAAAAATACCACACCAAGATGAGTATCCCTAAAGCCCCTGATGATTTCAAATCTTTTCTCACAAAAATACACGCTGAATTTAACCAAAGAAACCTAGCGCCCATAGATCGTAAAATCTATAATGGCGAGACACCTTTAAAAATGCCCAACACCCTTAAGACTGATGAAATGCGTTTGCATCTGGGCAAAAAAGTGGATTATGAGCAAAAGGATCTGATAGTGGAGTTTGAAAACAACGAATCGCATTTGTTAGTAGTGAGCCAAGATTTAAACGCTCGCATCGCTTTAATGAAACTTTTTGCTCAAAATTTCAAGACGGCCAACAAAGAGTTGCTCTTTTATAACGCCGAAAAACGCCTTGTGAGAGAACTTGATGCGTTGAAAAAACACCACATCACGCCCATGCAAAGCCCTCTAGGAAGCGTTTTAGACACCGCCATAAACCCTAATAGCGTGCTGATGATAGACAATTTGAATGAAGCCAAAGAGTTGCACGACAAAGTAGGGGCGGAAAAGTTAAAATCGTTTTTAGAAAAAGCCACAGACAACGAGCAGTATTGCGTCATTTTTGCACATGACTACAAACAAATTAAAACTAATTACCATTTTGACAAGTTAAGAGAATTGTTAAACAACCACTTCAAGCAATGCCTGGCCTTTAAGTGTAATAGGGAAAACTTAGACGCTATCAAAAAAGATTTGCCTTCATTGACAAGCAAACTCAACGCGCTATTTGTAGAGCTTTCCAAAGACAGTCGCACTGAATTCAGGCCTTTCAGCTTACAAGATTAAAAAAAGAGAGTTAAAAAAAGAGAGTTAAAAAAAGAGAGTTAAAAAAGAGAGTTAAAAAAGAGAGTTAAAAAAGAGAGTTAAAAAAGAGAGTTAAAAAAGAGAGTTAAAAAAGGGGGGGTTAAAAAGACTAAAGGGATTTAATCTTTTTAAAGCGCTTTCAAACCTTTGGCGTAATCGTTTGCGTGATGAGGCGAGTGATTTTTTCTCTTAAATGCAACAAGGGTTCTGAGCCTTTCGCTAAAGCCTTTAGGCATAGATGAGAACTAGCAATCTCGCTCACGGCTCCATCCACTCCTTTGCTCTCTTCAATCAATTCTCGCACACCAGAGAGCTCTATGGGGCAATTGACAAGCACCAAATTCAAATAATGCGTGTAGCCATCAAACATGCACATGTTACTCATGTCGGTGGTTTTGGGATCTAAAATCGTATTATCATAGTAGATAGGCTTTTTATCTTGTAAGATAGAGATTTTGGTGTGCAAGCGGTTGAATTTAAACAACTCATTGCGCGCTACTCGCCCTGCGACAATGATTTCACTATAGAGCAATTGAGAGCCAGAGTGCAGAGAAATCGTGGTATTGCCCTTAAAATGCGCGTTTTCAAAGGGGATTAAAGGGAAGGGCGCGAAGTCTAAAAAAGCGTTTTCCCCCACAACAATGCGCATGTCCCTGCTAGCAAACCCATCTTCAGTGTTATGGATTTTTTCAAAGGATTGCGAGGTGATCCTTAGCTTGCAATTTGGACCGATGCTTAATTGCACATCTTGCGCATCGCCTTTCATTAAGCCAGGGCTTACCGCTAAAAGCATGATTTCAGCTAAATCGTCTTTAGGGTAAAAGGGCGCCATGAGCTTAAAGGGGGGCGTGAAAAAATTGTCTTCAATCACGCACCGCCCGTCAGCCCCTATTTTGGTTTTTAACCTGAGCTTGGATTCTTGAGCGTAAGTGTTCATCAATCTTCCAATAAAGCGTTGCGCTTGATCCAAGCGATCACATCGTCTAAACCTTCTTTAGCGCGGATATTCGTAAAAATAAAGGGCTTTTCGCCGCGCATTTTTTTAGAATCCCTTTCCATGACTTTCAAGTCCGCTCCCACATAGGGGGCTAAATCAATCTTATTGATGACAAGCAAGTCTGAACGCGTGATTCCTGGCCCGCCTTTCCTGGGGATTTTATCGCCCTCAGCCACATCAATCACAAAAATCGTAAAATCCGCCAACTCCGGATTAAAAGTCGCTGAGAGGTTATCGCCTCCGCTTTCAATCAAAAGCAATTCCAAATTAGGGAAACGGCCATGCATTTCTTCTACGGCCTCTAAATTCATAGAAGCGTCTTCTCTAATAGCCGTGTGCGGACAGCCTCCTGTTTCTACGCCAATAATCCTCTCTCGCGGCATCACCGAATTTTTACACATAAACTCCGCGTCTTCTTTCGTGTAAATATCATTAGTGATGACCGCCATGTCATAATCTTTTGACATGTGGCGCGTTAAAGCTTCAATCAAGGCGGTTTTACCGCTTCCTACAGGACCACAAACTCCAATTTTTACCATAAAATTCCTTTCAATTTGAGATTAAAATTCAAGACATATAAAGGCGCGAGTATAAACTCTCATGCTGCATCGCCTTAATGTCGTTTTGAACGCTTGCCGCGCACAGGTGGCTTTCGTCTAATTCTAGGGTTTTTTCTATGAGCTGGTTAAAAGGGCTTTGCAAGCTCAATAAGATTTTTTGCCCATCATTTTGGGATAAAGGGACGCTTTTAACGCAGTTGATCACCATGTTAGAAGTTTGCGCATAAAGATAATGCCTTAAAGCCTTTTTCAATTCAATGTTCAAACTCGCCGCAAAAACGCCATAACTAGTGGCATGGGTGGGATCTTTGGTTTGTTGAGCGTAAGCGTTAAAAAATGCACCCATGTCTAATTCGTTCATGGCTTGTAAGGTTTTAATGAAACGATTGCCTAGCTTTTGATTGGCTAATCGTAATTCCATGGGGCTTGTGGATAGCCTAATCATTTCTTCAACCCCTAAGATTTTTTTTAAATCTTGTTGGAGAGTACTTTCATAGGTGAGTTTCAAGCTCAGCATTTCCGTATAAAGGAACTGGCTAGAGAGATTGGCTTTTAAATATTTTAAAGCGCTTTCTTTATCGGTAACCTTTTTTTGCTGGATGTAAGTTTCTAGCCCAAAAGAATGCGTGTAAGAGCCAATAGGGAACACCGCATCATTGACTTGCAAGATCAGAAATTCATTATCCACATGAGCATTGTTGTCTGTCTTTGGGGTTTTTGGGGGCATACCCACGCTTTTTTTAGTGCTTTTCACGCTTTTTCCTCTATCCTCTATATTTATTTCATGACCACTTTAAAATCGCTCGCTAGTGAGACCTTAAAATTAGGCTCACTATGGGGCATGCTCACGGTTAAGCGCTCTTTGGAATCCAATTTTGAACTTAAAACACGATTTTGAACCCCTAGCTTTTCTAGTAACGCTAGTGTGGGCTTTTCAAATGGTGTTTTAAATTCAAATTGAGACTCGCCATAGTATAAAGCCGCATGGCGGTTTCCTATTTCATAGCATATCTTCGCTACTTCTGCCACGCTCTTAGCTTGGATGTGAATGACTTCAGAATCCAAGATATTAACGGCGATAATTTCCTTCTCTTCTTTAAATAAAATATCCCCTTGAGAGAGACCCAACTTGGGAGCGTCTTTAAGGCGTATGGCTATGTCTTTGCCTTGTCTGGTTTTAAAACGAGCGATTTTTTTCCTCGTTTCAAACCATTCCAAATCCACATAATCCACGCTGAAATCCAAGGGGTTTAAATCCCTTAGATTGCCCATCAAACGCTCTATGATCATCTCACACCCAGTGTTGGATAAAGAGCAACCAAGCAGGGATCCAAGCGGTTAAAATACCCTCAATGATAGCAAGCCATGGAGTGAATTTCCCTAAAGGGATTTTCAAGATGTTTTCAATGAAAGCGGTAAGCCACAAAACACCCCAAGCCAACCATATGATTGCCCACCAATCGCCTTCAGTGATGCCTAACACTTTGTGGTCATCAAGCATATCGCTATAGTGGGATAAAATCGCAGCAGGAACAGTGTTGATCGCTACGAATAAGCTATACCAAGAATACGGCCTCCAATCCAAACCAAAAGTGTGGTTGATAGCCGCATACAAGTAGGTAAAACCAAACAATAACCCAGTCGCTGGCCCATAGAAACTAGTCAAATGGTGCGATACTTGAGCAATATCTTCGGCACCTTCTACAGGGGCTGTAGGGTGGAGCGCAGAATAAGTGATGACCACCACATTACAAACAATGGAAAGTCCGCCCACAAAAAAGTTCATCACCGCAGTGCTTTTAGGATCGACTTTGGTTAATCCGCAAATCCCGTTGCTGATTAAAACAATCCCAACATATAACAATACAAGTCCTAGCATTGCCTTTTCCTTCCAAACAAAAATTTTTACAACAAACGCACCTTACGAATAACTTTTGTTGCTTGAGCTAATCATAAAGAAAAATAGTAAATTGACAAAAAATAAAACAAAAAAATAAGCTCTTAACTTTTAATAAAAAAGTTAGAGAGCCTACAACCTAAGATTTAAGGAGGAACGCTCCTAAAACCTTAGAAAATTAAAAAATCCTAGAAAATGCTAAAGAGTTGTGCCAAGCTCACTTTATTGGCTGGTTTAGAAGTTACTTCTTTGCCATCCACGAACACATGGTAAGTTTCAGGATTGACTTCAATGTGAGCGGTAGTGTCGTTGAATTGCATGTCTTTTTTGGTGATGTTTCTGCAATTTTTTACCGGCAACACTTGTCTTTCAAGCCCTAATTCTTCTTTAATGCCTTTGTCATAAGCTGCTTGAGACACAAAAGTGATGTTTGCATCGTATTTAGCTTTACCATGGTGAGCGAACATTTCTCTGTAATAAACCGGTTGTGGGGTAGGGATAGAAGCGTTCGCATCGCCCATTTGACTTAACGCAATGAATCCGCCTTTGATGATCATGTTGGGTTTCACGCCAAAGAATGCTGGACTCCACAATACCAAGTCAGCCACTTTGCCCACTTCTACAGAACCTACATACTCGCTAATCCCATGAGCGATCGCTGGGTTAATGGTGTATTTAGACAAATAGCGTTTGATCCTGAAGTTGTCGTTATCGCCTTTTTCTTCTTTCAAGCGACCAAATTCTTTTTTGTTTTTGTCAGCTGTTTGCCAAGTTCTGGTGATAACTTCACCCACACGGCCCATCGCTTGAGAGTCAGAACTAGTGATGGAGAAAATCCCCATGTCATGCAAAGTGTCTTCAGCCGCAATGGTTTGAGGGCGGATCCTTGAATCAGCGAACTGAACATCTTCTTTAATGCTTTTATCCAAGTGGTGGCACACCATAAGCATGTCCATGTGTTCGGCTTCTGTATTCACGGTGAAAGGGATAGTGGGGTTAGTGGAAGCGGGTAGAATGTTGTGTTCACCGGCTACTTTAATAATATCAGGAGCGTGTCCGCCGCCAGCGCCTTCAGTGTGGAAAGTGTGCATAGTGCGTCCGGCAATAGCTGCCATAGTGTCTTCTACACAACCGGCTTCATTCAAAGTGTCTGTGTGGATAGCGACTTGCACATCGTATTTGTCCGCAACATCTAACGCATGATTGATTGCAGAAGGAGTGGTGCCCCAGTCTTCGTGGATTTTAAAGCCAATCGCACCGGCTTCAATTTGATCGGCTAAGCTTGCATCGTTAGAAGCATTACCTTTAGCCAAGAAACCTAAGTTCATAGAATATTCTTCAGCCGCTCTGAGCATCCATTTTAAATTTCTTCTGCCTGGAGTGATAGTAGTTGCGTTAGTGCCATCAGCAGGGCCAGTTCCGCCACCAATCATGGTTGTTACACCGCTTGCAAAAGCTGTAGGGATTTGTTGGGGTGAAATGAAGTGGATGTGTGTGTCAATACCACCAGCAGTTACGATCAAACCTTCACCGGCTAAGGCTTCAGTAGCAGGACCCACGCTAAGATTGTTTTTAACGCCATCTTGCATGTCTTTGTTACCGCCTTTACCAATGCCAGCGATTTTGCCGTCTTTAATACCAATATCCGCTTTATAAATACCGGTGTAATCCACGATTAAAGCGTTAGTGATAATCAAATCCAGTTCTTCTTTGCTAGGGTTGTTAGATTGGCTCATGCCTTCTCTTAGGGTTTTACCGCCACCGAATTTAAGCTCTTCGCCATAAATGGTGTAGTCATGTTCTACTTCAGCGATCAAGTCTGTATCGCCCAATCTCACTTTATCGCCTGTAGTAGGGCCATACATAGAAACATATTCTTTTCTGCTAATCTTTTTCATTTCTTACTCCTTAATTGTTTTTACATAGTTGTCATCGCTTTTAGCGCCATGAAAACCACGCTCTTTAGCTCTGTGTAAAGCAATTTTTTTGCTTTCGTTGTCTGCTTGCCTATCAACCAATGCGTTAAATCCAAAGATTCTTCTGTTACCGCCAATGTCAATCAATTCCACGGATTTTTCTTCGCCAGGTTCAAACCTTACCGCTGTCCCGCTCGCAATGTCTAAGCGTTTACCGAAAGTTTTTTCTCTGTCAAAGTCTAAGCATCTATTCACTTCAAAGAAATGGAAGTGTGAGCCGATTTGAACCGGTCTGTCGCCAACATTTTTAACTTTCACGCTAACGGCTTTTTTGCCTTCGTTGATAGTGATGTCTTCATTTTTTAAGAACAACTCACCAGGAACTAATTTACCATTGGCCTCAATAGGGGTATGCACGGTTACGAGTTTGGTCCCATCAGGAAACATCGCTTCAATACCCACTTCATGGATCATGCTTGCCACACCATCCATCACATCATCTGGTTTTAAAAGAGTACGCCCTTCTTGCATCAATTCAGCCGCAGTCTTTTTACCAGCTCTCGCTTCTTCCATAATATGGGCACTAATCAAAGCTACTGCTTCCACATAGTTAAGCTTAATGCCTTTTTCTTTGCGTTTCCTAGCTAATTCTCCAGCGTAGTGGAGCATCAACTTATCTAACTCTTTTGGGGTGAGTTTCATCTCATTCTCCTATTCTTAAAGTGTTTTTCCTTGAAGACATAACGCAATCAAGGTTGGAGTGATTGTAGCAATTTTTTGATTTACTAAGATTAACAGAAGCGTTCATTAACTAATTATTATTTAAAATGAATTAGTGTTATAGTTTTGAAGCGCTATAAAAGCGTTATTAGAAGCGCGTTTAATACCCCTTTAGAATTTATAAAGATCAAAAACTCGCAAAAAAAATGAGAATTAAAATTGGAGTGATAATGGTGGCCACGACTGGACTTGAACCAGCGGCCACTACCATGTCAAGGTAGTGCTCTACCAACTGAGCTACGCGACCTTTATTAAAAAGGGCAATTATGCCTTAATTTTGTTTTGTTTTTGCTTAAAAAAGAATTGTCTTAACAATAAAACGCCCACGCCCACATCTATCATGACATCAGCGAAATTAAAAATGGCAAAATCAAAGCCATAATGATAATACACATAATCCACCACGCCCCCATGCACAAACCGGTCTAAAACATTAGAAACCCCAGCGCCAAACACCATGCCAAACTCTATGGCATGGCTTTTAAAAAGCTCCTTTTGGCGCATTAAAAAGATAAAAAGCCCTAAAATCAAAAGGATTTGCAAGTATTTCAAACCCCCCTCTAAAAAACTGAGCAAGGAAAACGCCACGCCTTTATTGAATACTAAAACAATATCTATAACCAAACTTTCATAGCGAAACCCCTCTAAAATAGCGTATTTGATCGCTTGATCTATGCCAAAAATAAGAAAAAAAACCCCTATAAAAACCAACAGGCTTTGTTGGGTGGTTTTTAGCACAAATGCCCTTCAAAAAATTCTTTTAATTCTTGCATTTTGGATTCTAAAAGTTTTTCGTCTTTAGCTTCTAAAAGGATTCGTAATTTGTTTTCAGTGCCGCTATAACGGATCAAATGGCGGATTTCTAGCTTGTCTAATTCTTTTAAAAGAGCGCTATAACCTTTCAGGCTTTCTAAAGGGGGCTTTTTTTGGACATTCAAATTCACTAGGTTTTGAGGGTATAATTCAAAGGGGTTTAACGCAACAGAGCTTACTTGCTTACTTTCTAACACTAACGCGCTCACTTGCAACGCGCACACCAAACCATCGCCGGTTTTAGCGTAATCGCTAAAAATGATATGTCCGCTTTGCTCGCCTCCAAAATTGGCTTTATTCAATCGCATGCATTCGCTCACAAACTTATCCCCAATCGCGCAATGCTTCAATTCTAAATCTTGGGATTTTAAGTATTCTTTAAGGGCTAAATTGCTCATGTTTGTAGCGACAATCGCTTGAGAAGAAAGGGCGTTTTTAGATTTTTGATAAACCCCTAACACCCCTAAAAGCTTATCCCCATGCACGATATTCCCTAAATTATCCACCACCACTAGCCTATCCGCATCGCCATCAAAAGCAAAGCCCAGATCCGCGCGGTATTTTTTCACTTCCTGGCTCAACTGGTTGGGGTGTAAAGCCCCGCATTGCTCATTAATGTTACACCCATTAGGCTCATCATTGATCACTAAAACATCAGCCCCAAGCTCGCTAAAAACGACCGGAGCCACTTTATAAGCCGCGCCATTAGCCGTATCTAGCACGATCCTTAAATTTTGCAAATTCAAATGTTTGGGGAAAGAGTGCTTCAAATGCACGATATAGCGCCCTATCACATCGTCTATCCTTTTAGCGCTACCGACGCTCTCGCCCACTTTATAGCTAGAATGCAGTAATTCTTCATCATGAAAGATTTCTTCAATCGCTCTTTCTTCTTCTTCTTTAAGCTTATAGCCATAAGAATTGAAAAACTTAATACCATTATCTTCAAAAGGGTTGTGGCTCGCGCTTATCATAATGCCCGCATCGCAGCGCATGTCTTCGGTTAAAAACGCAATCGCAGGGGTAGGCATAGGCCCTATTTGGATCACATTATAGCCTATGGAAGTGAGAGCGCTCACTAAAGCGTTTTCTACCATATAGCCGCTTTTTCTGGTGTCTTTACCGATTAGAATTTTATTCGTTTGAGAATGTTTTTTAAAATACAACCCGGCAGCAATGCCTAAACGCATCACAAACATGGGGGTGAGTTTCACCCCTGCTTTACCCCTCACGCCATCAGTCCCAAAAATTTTCATCGTTATAAAATACCTTTTAAACTATTTTTAATCAATTTTTAGATAGAATTATGCCAAATTTTACATTACAAAGGGATTAAAACAAGGCTATGGCAAATCATAAGTCCGCAGAAAAGCGAATCAGACAGACCATTAAAAGAACCGAACGCAACAGGTTCTATAAAACTAAAGTTAAAAATATCATTAAGGCCGTGCGTGAAGCGGTCGCCATCAATGATGTAGCAAAAGCTCAAGAGCGTTTGAAAATCGCTAATAAAGAGTTGCATAAATTTGTCAGCAAAGGGATTTTAAAGAAAAACACCGCTTCTAGGAAAGTCTCAAGGCTTAACGCTTCAGTGAAAAAAATCGCTCTCGCTTAGTTTTAGGGCGTTTTTAACTTCTTTAAGCTCAGTAATGGGTTTTTGTTATTGGGCTTCTTTTTAAGTTTTGTGTTTTTTAGATTGTTGAATCTTTTATTCACATCTTTTTATAGGTAGTCTTGCATGTCCATTCTAGCTGAAAAGCTTTCTTCCATTCTCAAGCGATACGACGAACTCACAGCGTTGCTTTCTAGCGCTGAAGTGATTAGCGATATTAAAAAACTCACCGAATTGAGCAAAGAGCAAAGCTCCATTGAAGAAATCTCCATAGCGAGTAAAGAGTATTTGAGCGTTTTAGAGAACATTAAAGAAAATAAGGAGCTTTTAGAAGACAAGGAATTGAGCGAACTGGCTAAAGAAGAGTTAAAAATTTTAGAAATCCAAAAAAGCGATCTAGAAACTGCCATTAAGCAACTCCTTATCCCTAAAGACCCTAACGATGATAAAAACATTTATTTAGAGTTAAGAGCCGGCACAGGGGGCGATGAAGCGGGCATTTTTGTAGGGGATTTGTTTAAAGCGTATTGCCGTTATGCGGATTTGAAAAAATGGAAAGTAGAGATAGTGAGCTCTAGCGAAAACAGCGTAGGGGGCTATAAAGAAATCATCGCTTTGATTAAGGGCAAGGGCGTGTATTCAAGGCTCAAATTTGAAGCAGGCACGCATCGAGTCCAAAGAGTTCCCGAGACAGAATCTCAAGGGCGAATCCACACTTCCGCTATCACAGTGGCGATCATGCCTGAAGTGGATGATGTGGAAGTTTCTATCAACCCTAGCGATTTAAAGATTGAAGTGTTTCGCGCTGGCGGGCATGGGGGGCAATGCGTTAATACCACAGACTCCGCGGTTCGCATCACGCACCTCCCCACCAATATCAGCGTGAGCATGCAAGATGAAAAATCCCAGCATAAAAACAAGGATAAAGCCCTAAAAATCCTAAAAGCGCGCCTTTATGAAAAACAAATTGAAGAACAGCAACTCGCTAACGCTAAAGACCGAAAGGAGCAGGTGGGTAGTGGGGACAGGAGCGAAAGGATCCGCACCTATAATTACCCACAAAACCGCTTGAGCGAACATAGAATCAATTTAACTCTGTATAGTTTAGAAGAAATCATGCTTTCAGGGAATTTAGATGAAGTGATCAACCCTTTAATCGCCCACGCCCAAAGCCAGTTTGAATAAGATTTTTACACGATACGACAAAAGCGATAAAACAGCGTTTTTTAAGATAGCCACCCGCTACGACCAAAAACCCTAAAAGCTCTAAATTTTCGCCCTACACAAAAACAGCGCAAGAGCTTCAATAAAATATAGTTAAATATAATTTTAAATTCTTTATATATATTTTTATATATAAATACATTTCTAAAAAATAAAACGATTTATTTAACCTATTCTTAACGAAAAATTCACTTTTTTGTGATATAACTCCAAAGCTTACTATAAGAGCGGATTGTATTCTGTGGAAGCGAATGTATGAGGACAACTCTCAAATTTTGATAGCTCCCTATATTTTTGCGCCATAGCATGAATGCAATAAAAAAAGAAATCCTTAGGATTTCTCACATTAAGGAGTTTTAAATGAAAAAAGTTTTTTTAGGTATGGCATTAGCCTTTAGTGTGTCTATGGCAGAAAAAAGCGGCGCGTTTTTAGGAGGGGGGTTTCAATATTCTAATTTAGAAAACCAAAACACCACCCGCACCCCAGGTGCTAACAATAACACCCCGATAGACACTTCAATGTTTGGCAGCAATCAAGTAGCTCCAGCCCAAGAAACGCAAAGCGCTTCTAAACCGGACACTAAAGTCAATCCAAGCGCAAGCTGGATGAAAAAATAAGAAAGAAGTTATGAAAAAGTCATTCAAAAAATTAGGCTTTGTCTCTTTGGCGGCTAGTGGCGTGCTTTTAGGGAGCATGAACGCTACCGATTTAGAAATCTATGCAGCACTGCAAAAATCATCGCATGTTTTTGGTAATTATGCTGAAAAGGATAAGGAAGATAGTAAATCAACAAGCGATTCACCAACGCAACAACAAGCCCAAACTCAAGCCCAAAACACCGCTTCAAGCGACAGCAAAGAAGCGACAACGCTTGAAAACACCGCTTCTACTGACAACACAACCGCCACAACTGATGAAGCTTATACAACAAGCACTGACACTACTGTAGCTGATGCGGCTAAACAAGTAGAAACCGATAACACAGCCGTTCAAAACGATGAAAAAACTTTAAAAACAGATGTAGCTAAAGTTCAAGCTGATGCTAGCGCTAAAGATTTTGATGAAACCACTTTTAAAGCCGATCAAGCAACAGAACAAACCGCTGAAACAACTTTAAAAAATGATGAAAATCAGCTCACTAACGATCAAAACGCTTTAAACACAGATTTACAAGATCAGACGAAAACACCAACCCCACCAACTAAAAAAGATGACACAAGTGGTAGTGGTAGCGATAAAGACCAACACACCGCTTCAAGCGGCACACCAGCTCCAGAAACCCCACCAGCTAAAAAAGATGAAACAAGTGGTGGCACTAGCGGGAACACCGTGGCAAGCCAGTTAACCAAAGACACCACTATGGTTAATAATCTTAAGAGCGTGAGCGTGAGCGGCATGAACACCACTTTAAGTGGGGTAGAAACCATGTCTCAACAAACCGCAACGATCAGCACTCTTTTAAGCGGTAATCCTAGTTTAGGCAGTGTGATTCCTAACGCTCAAGGGCTAAACAGTGCGTTTAGCGCATTAGAAAGCGCTCAAAACACTCTAAAAGGCTATTTAAATTCTTCTAGCGCGACGATTGGGCAATTGACAAACGGATCTAATGCGGTTGTGGGCGCGCTAGATAAAGCTATCAATCAAGTGGATATGGCTTTGGCCGATCTTAGTGCAACTGATACGCAAAAAACGCAAGCCGTTACGCTTGCGACTGCTAGTGATAGTGCAACGACAACGACAGATGCCATCAATTTCTTAAACGCGCTAAAAAGCAATCTAATGGCTCAAAAAGACGCTTTCATGAATGTGCATAAAAACATTCAAACCGCTGTCGCTCAAGCCCAAGCAACCTACACGCCAAGCGTGATCAACACCAATAATTACGGGCAAATGTATGGGGTAGATGCGATGGCAGGGTATAAGTGGTTCTTTGGTAAAACCAAACGCTTTGGCTTTAGGTCTTATGGATACTACAGCTATAACCATGCGAATTTAAGCTTTGTGGGGAGCCAGCTTGGAATCATGGAGGGCGCGTCTCAAGTGAATAACTTCACTTATGGCGTGGGCTTTGATGCGCTCTATAACTTCTATGAAAGTAAAGAGGGCTATAACACAGCAGGGTTGTTCGTGGGCTTTGGGTTAGGAGGGGATTCGTTTATCGTTCAAGGAGAGAGCTACTTGAAATCTCAAATGCACATTTGCAACAACACGGCAGGCTGTTCAGCGAGCATGAACACGAGCTATTTCCAAATGCCTGTGGAATTTGGTTTTAGGAGCAATTTTTCTAAACACAGCGGGATTGAAGTGGGCTTTAAATTGCCTTTATTTACCAACCAATTCTATAAAGAAAGGGGCGTAGATGGATCAGTAGATGTGTTCTATAAAAGGAACTTCTCTATCTATTTTAACTACATGATCAACTTCTAAGCCTTTTTCTTCTTTTACAATAGAGGGTTTTCTCTCTGTTGGTTTCTTTTTTCTTTTTTTGCGATATTTGTTTTGTTGGGGGTTAGGTTTTTGTTTAAGAAAGTTTTTTAAAAACTAAAGAAGCGTTTAAAACAGAACCTTTTGTTTTGGGATTTGATTTTTTACTTTGGCTTGTTTTCAAAAGTCATTTTGATTTCTAAAAATAGTCTATAATGCTCGCAAGAGATATTTTTTAAGGTTATCAATGAAAGCTATAAAAATACTTTTTATAATGACACTCAGTTTAAACGCTATCAGCGTGAATAGGGCGTTGTTTGATTTAAAAGATTCGCAATTAAAAGGGGAATTAACGCCAAAAATAGTGAATTTTGGGGGTTATAAAAGCAGCACCAGTGAGTGGGGGGCTACTGCTTTAAACTATATCAATGCGGCTAATGGCGATGCGAAAAAATTCAGCACTCTAGTGGAAAAAATGCGTTTTAACTCTGGCATCTTGGGGAATTTTAGAGTGCATGCGCGTTTAAAGCAAGCTCTAAAATTGCAAAAGAATTTGAAATATTGCCTTAAAATCATCGCTAGGGATTCTTTTTATAGCTACCGCACCGGTATTTATATCCCCTTAGGCATTTCTTTAAAAGATCAAAAAACGGCTCAAAAAATGCTCGCTGATTTGAGTGTGGTAGGGGCGTATCTTAAAAAACAGCAAGAGAATGAAAAGGCTCAAAGCCCTTATTACAGGAGCAACAACTATTACAACTCTTACTATAGCCCTTATTATGGCATGTATGGCATGTATGGCATGGGCGTGTATGATTTTTATGACTTTTATGATGGCATGTATGGGTTCTACCCTAACATGTTTTTCATGATGCAAGTTCAAGATTACTTGATGTTAGAAAATTACATGTATGCGCTCGATCAAGAAGAGATTTTAGACCATGACGCTTCCATTAACCAACTTGATACGCCTACTGATGATGACAGGGACGATAAGGACGATAAATCCTTACAACAGGCAAATCTCATGAGCTTTTATCGTGATCCCAAATTCAGCAAAGGCATTCAAACCAACCGCTTGAATAGCGCTTTAGTCAATTTAGACAACAGCCGCATGCTCAAAGACAATTCGCTTTTCCACACCAAAGCCATGCCCACTAAAAGCGTGGATGCGATAACTTCTCAAGCCAAAGAGCTTAACCATTTAGTGGGGCAAATCAAAGAAATGAAGCAAGATGGGGCGAGTCCTAGTAAGATTGATTCAGTGGTCAATAAAGCTATGGAAGTGAGAGACAAATTAGACAACAACCTCAACCAACTAGACAATGACTTAAAAGATCAAAAAGGGCTTTCAAGCGAGCAACAAGCTCAAGTGGATAAAGCCCTAGACAGCGTGCAACAATTAAGCCATAGCAGCGATGTGGTGGGGAATTATTTAGACGGGAGTTTGAAAATTGATGGCGATGACAGAGACGATTTGAATGATGCAATCAATAACCCTATGCAACAACCTGCGCAACAAACGCCTATTAACAACATGGACAACACCCATGCAAATGACAGCAAAGATCAAGGGGGTAACGCGCTCATAAACCCTAACAACGCCACCAACGATGATCACAACGATGATCACATGGACACTAACACCACTGACACCGGCAACGCAAACGACACCCCCACTGATGATAAAGATGCTAGCGGCATGAATAATACCGGCGATATGAACAACACCGATACCGGCAATACGGACACTGGTAACACCGATACCGGTAACACTGATGATATGAGCAACATGAACAATGGCAACGATGATACGGGTAACGCTAATGACGACATGAGCAACGGCAACGACATGGGCGATGATTTGAACAATGCGAACGACATGAACGATGACATGGGTAATAGCAACGATGACATGGGCGATATGGGGGATATGAACGACGATATGGGTGGCGATATGGGAGACATGGGGGATATGGGTGGTGATATGGGGAATTGAGATTAAACCCCAACATCAAAGAGTGATAGCCAAAACTTAATATTTTTATTTATAATTCTTTTAAGGGGGATACTTTGGCGATGAATACCCCTTTAACCCCCAACTAACTCCCCTAAGAACGCTTTTTAAAATCCAACCAAAGCTTTTTATCATCAAACTAGCGCAAAAAACTCCGTCCTTTAGGGTGCAAGATGTAAGCGCTTAGGCTATATTCAAGCTAACAAAATACCTCTAGTCTTTTTAGGGTAAGAAATGCCCATGCAGACCTTAAAGAGTCTTTCGCATTAGCGTTCGTTAGGGTGCTTTAGTTAAAAAACCCCTTGCTTGAGAAAAAGGGGGCGGTTCCATATTTTAGACGCTCAAAATTAAAAGCAGAAATTAAAATTTCTTCTTACCCACATCTTCTAAAATATCTTGGGAGATCCCATCAATTTTAGCGCTGACTTGTAAGGAATGGTTAGCGATAGTCAAATTATCCTGCACATCTTGTTGCAAAGCGTTAATGGAGTTGTGGATGTTTTCTACGCCCTTATTTTGCATTTTGATAGACTCAGCGTTATCGGCAATGCTTTGAACTAAAATATTAATATTGGCTTCAATTTCGCTGAGCGATTTTTGCGTCCTTTCAGCGAGCTTCCTCACCTCATCAGCCACCACCGCAAAGCCTCTGCCATGCTCGCCGGCTCTTGCGGCTTCAATAGCAGCGTTTAGGGCTAATAGATTCGTTTGATCGGCAATATCTCTAATCATATCCACCACGCTTTTAATGTCTTCGCCTTGAGAGATCATCTCTTGGCTTTTAGAATCAATTGTTGTAATAATATTAGTGATTTCTTCTAAGGATTGGGTGGTGTTTTTCAGGCTTCTTTCTTGCTTGTGGGCGGTTTTAGTCAAGTTATCCACGCAAGTTTTTAAATCTTTGGATTCATGATTGAGCGCGTTCGCAAACCCTAAAGAAGCTTTAAGCATGCTAGAAATTTCTTGCCCTAAAGTGTTGAGCGCTTTTTCCATGTTGGCTTTAGGATTTTGGATGTGGTGGGTGAAATCCAGGTTTTTATAATGCTCTAGGGCGTTATTTAGGGATTCAATATTGGCGCCAATTTGGTTACGGAAATACTGGATAATGCTATTAATCGTATTTCTTAAAGCTTGCAAATCTTTATTTTTAGGCACGCATGCGATTTCTTGCGTGAAATCCCCATTTTCCACATAATTTGTTACTTCAATGCTGTTTTGAATGGCTTTGTTATCGGCTTGAATGCTTTCTTGGGTTTTGAGAATGTTTTCATTGATAGAAGCTTGCATCTGCCCGATTTCATCATAAGCGCTTGGGGGCGTTAGGCTTATGGCATGGTTATTTTTGGGGTTATTAAGCAAGTTGAAAAAATCATTTAGGGTGTTATTGACCCTACTGATGCGTTTGGTTATGAGATTGGAAACGATGATGAAGACTAAAAAGGCTAACACCAGCACGCCTAAAATCAAAGTGGTGATAATAATGAATTTGGTGTTTGTCGCTTCTTTAAAGACTAAAGATTTATTGACATATTTCCCAATTGCCCAACGCCAATGATTGCCGTTATTCCCTTTTTCTTCAAAAAAATCAAAGGGCTGTATGGCTAAAAAGGTTTCTGTATTCCCGCTCAATGAATGGTAGCTCAAAGTGCCCGCTTCGTTTTGATTGTAATACTCCACAGCTTTAGCGACTCTTCTATCCGGATTGATAGCACTTAAAATTTTATCTTGAATCTCACGATTAGGGTTGATTAAAAGCCTGCCGTCTTTCCCCATTAAAAAGGTGTTGCTCTTATTTTGGCCTATTACATCGGTATAAAAAGCGTCAATGTTTAAAAAGAGGTTCAGCGCACCCATAACATTTTGATTTTTACCCATTAGGGGGAGGGTAATATCCATGCCATAGATTTTATCGCCATTAACCTCCTTATAATAGGGATCTGAACGGGTTATACTTTTGAGCGAATGGATTTGATTAATCATGTTTTCATTGAGCGTGGTATTAGGGTAGGCGATTTTTGAATCCATGTTCATTGCAGTGATAATTCGTTCATTATTATTCGTATAAATCGCGCTAACCAATAACACATGGGGGTTTGCCAACAAAAACTCAGAGAGCATGCGCCTTTTTAGGGTGTTGTTGATAGCATTATTTTCATCGCTTAAAAATTTTTCAAGGGTGTTAGCACCCATAAAAATGCGCTTCATAATGCCTTGAATTTTAAAACTGACTAACTGAGCTTTTTTTTGCAGCAATTCTGTGGCTTGGCTTTGCAACACGCTTTCAACCTTGTAGCTGATAATAACGCCCATAACAGCGCTAATGACAATAACGACCGCACACACCATCATGACGATTTTAGAACCAATTCTTGTAGATTTCATTCCCTTTGCCCTTTTAAAACGAATTGATAGAGAACGATTATTATACATTATTTTGAAATTTTAATAAAACAAGAGAGAACAAAAAGTAGAATAAAAGAGAGCCAAAGCCCCCCAAAGAAGAGCTGAAGAAATAAAAATTACCTTTTAGAGAATTGCGGGCTTCTTCTGGCCTTTCTTTTACCATATTTTTTGCGTTCAACCACCCTTGAATCCCTAGTGAGCAAGCCTTTAGGTTTTAAAATGGCTCTAAAAGCAATATCATAAGCGTTCAAAGCTTTAGAAATGCCATGCCTTAAGGCTTCCGCTTGCGCTGAGTAGCCCCCACCAAAAACCACCGCTTTAATATCCACAGATTGCTCTTGTTTGGTTAAAAGTAGGGGTTGCATGACCTTCATTTTAATGGCTTCATGCCCGCCCAACCATTGATTCAAGCTCTGCTCATTGATACTCAATCCGCCTTTACCCGGAGTGAGCCACACTTTAGCGATAGCGGTTTTTCTTTTACCGGTAGCATAGATTTTTCTCATTTAGCGTCCTTTTTGCTAGTTTGTGCGGTGTGAGGGTGCTTATCATCACGATAAACTTTGAGTTTTTTAATCATCGCTTTCCCTAATTTCGTTTTAGGGAGCATGCCCCTAACGGCTAAGTGGTAGAGCTTTTCGGGGGTTTTTTCTAGCATTTCTTGGAGAGTCTTGCTCTTGGTGCTGCCAAAATAGCCTGAATGGGTAAAATACTCTTTATCCTCTAATTTCATGCCTGAAAATTTAACCTTATTAGCGTTGATAACCACCACAAAATCCCCACAATCCACATTAGGGGTGTAAAAAGGGCGGTGTTTGCCTCTTAAAAGCACAGCGATTTCAGTGATCAAGCGGCCAAAAACTTTGTCTTTAGCGTCTAAAACGACCCAATCACGAACGATGTCATTGACTTTAGCAGTCTTTGTCATGAGAATCCTTTGATAAAATTAAAGCACTCATTATAAGGAAATAAGCTTAAATATTGCTGAATTTAAGGAAAGTTTAAAGTTTGAAAAGGGGATTTTTTAAAAATTTGTTTGATTGCTTTTAATTTTATGGTCAAACTCATTTTTTAAGTAAAACGCATTTTCTTAAAAGAATAGGGGGGTATTTTACAATAACCCTCCCCTACAACCCCCAACTAAAAACCCCCTAACCTCAAAAGACTGCTTTTAAAGAGGCTATCACTTGCTTGTGCAAGCTCTTTTATTGTATTTATTTTAAAAAATACCTTTAAGCATTTTTTAATTTTGTTACTCATGCTTAATAAGCCAAAGCCTTTATTTTTGCCCTTGATTGAGTCTTTCTTCTATTTTTTTTGATTTGTTGGCTCATTTTAGCGCTCGCATTGATTTGATTGATGAGCATGTAAAGGTTTATCATCATCAAAAGCACCACCACAATCCCTAAAAAAAACACGATTTGAACGGCTTTTTTAGCGATTTCTCGGGCTTCTTGTTCGTTTGGCATGCGTTTTTAATTTTCCAATTCTTCTGGAGATAAATCTTTATAAAAGCGTTCCAGTTCAAAGCTCTCGCCCAAATACGCAGCGATTTCTTGGGAATCTACAAGGGCGTTTTGCAAGCAACTCGTCGCGCCTGGAGAAGGGGTCATGTTAAAAGTGATGCCTTTATGGGTGCAAATCTTTTTTTCGCCTAATTCCAGCTTTCGCTTGGTTCTGTCTAAAACTTGCGGGCGCACTTCGCCAAAACCATGAGCGTATTCTAAATCTTCTAGGCTAAGAGAGGGGATGATTTTTTGAGCGTCTTTTAAAAATTTCCTTTTACCGATAATGGGCAATTCAAAAACCATGTTTTTAAACACATAATTACGGATTTCTTTATCGCTCATCAAATCAAATGCGATTTTAAACACATCTTTATTCAAATCCATTTTCAACAATTCCAAGCTAATACCCTTGAGCCAGCATTTGTTGCGCTCTAATTTAGGCATCGTTAAAGCCGTAGGCCCGATTCGTGTTTTTCCTTTAATGACCGCATCAGGGTCGCCATGTACGGCTGCAAAAGGGAGTTTGGGGTTTTGAACGGTATAAACCTTACCCCTTAATAAATCCGGCACAAAATAAAAGCTACCCGCCACAGGCAAGCACCCTAAATCTAGGCCATAGCCCATGCTCTGAGCCAAAGGCAAAGCGTAAGAGCCGGCATTGACTAGCACGAATTTAGCATACACTTCTTCAGCGTCTTCTGAAATTACGGCGTAAGTGTCGCTGCGTTTTTCAATCTTTTTCACTTTGAAATTCAAAAACACCTGGTTGTTAGGCTTTAATTTCAGGGCTTCTTCAACGAAGTTTTCACTCAACTTCGCAAAATTCATGGTGCTCCAATCCTTCCTATACCCATGCCCGATAATGTTTTCATGCCTGTCTATGCCATTAGCCCCTAAAATCACATTAGGCTCTAATTCTTTAATCTTTTGCTTGTCAAATTCTTCTAACCCCACAAAGATTTCTTTAAAGGATTCGTAGCGTTTTTTCATGAACTCGCATTCTTCATCGCCCACGCCTATAGCCATTTTCTGGGTTTCAAAAATCACTTCATTTTGCAAGCCTTTATTGAGCGCGTATTGTCTGGTTTTATAAGCGCTCAAACGCACTTTTTTAGCTTTTTCAGGAGTGTAATTCGTTTCAATAGAGCCATCATGAATGGTTTGTGAATTAGCCTTAGCGCTAGAGCTGATTTGAGCTAATTTAGAGCATTTTTCCACGATAGCCACGCGTTTTAAAGAGCTGTATTCGCTCAAAGTATAAAAGGTCGCGCACCCTGAAACCCCACCTCCAATAATAACGGCATCAAATTCCATACTCATTGTCTTTCTCCAAATGTTTTAAATTGATAAATCGTAATCATAGTATAAGAAAATCAATTCGCATTCAAAGGACTTGAAGTTTTATTGACAAAATCTTTCAAATCGCTCATTCCAAGCACCCTGTCAATCAATAATTTCTTTTTAGAAAACGCCCCATTATGCTCTTCCGCTAACCATAATGAAGTGATCACCACGCCCCCTATTTTATGGCTCAAGGTTTTAAAATGCTTTTGGGTTTGCACCGACCAGATGCTGTGAGCGACTATCGCTTGATGGTTGTGTGCGCCTAAATAGAGCATGATATGCCCTTTTAAATAGATGAGCGTTCCAAAAGGCGTGGCGTTTTTAAGGATATAGTCTTCTTTTTCTTTAGCTTTCATGGAGCTTAAATCCACATAATTGTTCGCATAACGGCTTTGCGCGTAGGAATTTCTGGGGAGCAAAATACCAAAATTAGCGAAACTATCCCTAGTGAAAGCCGAGCAATCCCTATTACCTAATAGCCCCCCCCAACCGTATTTTTGCCCTAGCATGGTGTCTATAAAATACGCCATGTTCTCGCTGTTAAAAGCCTTAGGGAAAACAAAAAAATCCTTTTCATCTAAGATCACGCTTTGTAAATCTGCATAACCCTTAGCGTCTCTCAAAAAACCATAGGCTTTCAATTCTTTTTTTTGGGGTTTTTGAGATGCGTTTTGACCTTGGGGGATGAGAGCGAACAATTCGCCCACCCTAGCATTGGTGTAAAAACCCCCATAGTCTGTATAAAGGGGGATTTTATCTTTTATAGGCATGACATAGTTTTTAAGCTTGGTTAAAAGCTCTATGTCTTTATCGTGCATGTAGGCTAAATCGCTAACTTTAATCCAGCCATAAACAAAACTGCTCTGAATGTGGGCGTAAGTTTTATCCGTGTTGAAATGCGTGACTAAAACCGGTGTGCCTTGAAAAATCAGCGAATTTTGATACCTGTCAAAAGGATAACCTTTTGGAGAAAGATAAAAAGGCTTGTTAGTAGGCACAGCCCTAACATCGCTATCTCGCGCTACAACAGCCCTAATCTTAGCACTCGGGTAACGCTCAATATCCATGCTTTTAATAAGCTCATCATTGAAAGCTTTTGCGTTGGGTTTTAGATCTTCGCCATAACCGGTGGATTTATTCATCTCCTTAAGGATCCAAAACACTTCTTTTTTATTGCTTTTGACTTTCATATCTAGCCATGGGGAATACCACGCTTTGAGATAGCTCTCTTTCAGATTTTCTCTTAACGCTTGGGGGTCAATGCTTTGGTTGTTGTTACTGCCATTTTGAGAGCTTGCAAGATAGCTTGAAGCCTCTTGGGGCAAGGATAAATCTTTGAGCGTGAAATCCTTTTTCATGCAACCCACAAACAAAAACAAGAAAACTACAAGAAAATAACGCATGCTTTAGAGAACCTTAACATCAAATGCGCAAATAGTTTCTTAAAATGCGCCCGTATTGCGGGCTTCTCAATTTTTTGATCGCAGAGCTTTCAATCTGGCGCACCCTTTCTCTAGTAACATTCAATTCCTTGCCAATTTCTTCTAAAGTTCGATCGCTTTCATCGTCTAAAAGCCCAAAACGCATGCGGATCACCGCTTTTTCTCGCTCATTCAACTGATCCAAAACGCTTTCAATTTGGGCTTTTAAATCTTCTCGCATGATGTGATCGATAGAGCTAACGATATTTTTATCTTCCACGAAATCCCCAAATTTGCCATCATCATCATTGCCGACTGGGGTTTCCAAACTGATAGGCTCTTTAGTCACCTTAATCACATTCTTCACTTTATCTAACGAAAGCCCCACTTCTTCAGCCACCACTTCTAAATCAGGCTCTTTGCCGGTTTCTTGAATGTGTTTGCGCATGACTTTATTGATGCGATTAATCGTGTCAATCATGTGAATGGGGATGCGGATAGTGCGGGCTTGATCGGCTATGGCTCTGCTGATAGCTTGCTTGATCCACCAGGTCGCATAGGTAGAAAACTTGAAGCCCTTTTCATGCTCAAACTTATCCACCGCTTTCATCAAGCCGATATTACCCTCTTGAATCAAATCCAAGAAGGGTAAGCCTCTGCTCGTGAATCGTTTAGCGATGCTCACTACCAACCTTAAATTGGATTTAGCCATTTTGTTTTTAGCGCGATCGGAAATCAATTTCCCTCTTTTGATTTGCTCTAAAATTTCTTTTAGTTTGTTGGGGGCTAAATCAAAGCCTTCTTCGCTCGCTTCTTTAGTCAAAAAAAGTTTTTTAAGATCCATATACACGCTCACCATAGTCGCTTCTGGCACTTGAGCGATAATATCTTCTTTAGTCATGTTAGTGATATTAGCAAGGATTTTTTTATGGTTAGCGATGAGAGTGTCATTGAATAAGGGCAATTTGTATTCCAAGCGTTTCAACTCTTTTTCAAACCCATCGCCACTTTTTAAAGTGGTTTCCATTGTTTTGACTAATTCATTAATCAGTTTGCTGGTAGGCTCTAAATCATAGAGTCTGTCTTTGAGCGTTTGGCGTTTGTAGGCTAGAGTCAATAAACGCACCAATTCGTCTTCTTTTTCATCTATGGGGGCTTCAAGGGCTTTAAGCCATTCTTTTTTAGCCTTGTCTAGGGCTTTAAAGCTTTCTTGAACCTTTTCTACACGCTTCTTGTCTTTTTCAGAAACGACTTTTTTCCTTTCTTCGTTTTCTTCATCTTCTTCGCTGTCATCATCCTTTTTAGAATCGCTCACGCTATTTTCATCGTCATCATCAAAGCTCCTGAAAAGCTCCTTAACCCTTCTTTCACGATTGATTAAAGCGTCTTTATACGCATAGATAAAATCAATCAAATACGGCACCGAGCAAATCGCGTCTAAAATAATGTCTTCGCCCAAGCGGATTTGCTTGCTCAATTCAATCTCTTCATCTTTGCTTAAAAGTTTTATATCCCCCATCTCGCGCAAATACATGCGCACCGGGCTATCGCTTCTGCTCCACTCTAAAAAATCCTTTTCTTTCAAAAAGTCATAGCCATCTTCTAATTCTTCATCTAAAACTTTTTGCTTTTCTTCAGTTTTTTTAATCTTGTCAATCGCATTGAGTTTTTTAGCGTATTCTGAAGAGCTGACCAATTTCTTTTGGTATTTTTGGCACAACTCTTTGATTTTTTTGATTTGGGCTAGAGTGGGGACTTTCGCGCTGATTTGAATGATAGACTCATAAGAAACGCAATCGCTCAAGGAATTAGCGAACAATTCTTCTAACGCTTCATTAAAACTAAGCTTTTTAACAGGAACAAGTTCTTTCGCTTTAGCTTCTTTGATCTTGCTTTCTTTAGTTTTATTTTCTTTAATTTTGCTCTCTTTGGCTTTATTGTTTTCTTTAGTTTTATTTTCTTGTGTGGCTTCTGTTTTAGCTTCCTGTTTAGCTCTTTTGGGGGCTTTTTCTTCGTTAGCTTTCTTTTTCATTGGACACTCCATAAAGTAAGAACCCATGCTTTCAATCAAAAGCTAGATCCATAAGATAAGATACACCTAATCCTTTGTTATTTTACTAAAAAATAGCTTAAATTCTAATTATAAAATGAGTTTAAAATAAAATTTAAACCCCCCATTTTTTAAAAAAGGGTTTTAATCGTTTGCGTTTAATAAAAACAAACCTAAAGCTTATCCACCATGCTTTTTAAGAATTTCGCTGAAGTTTGAGCGCTTTTTTCTAAAAACGCATCAAAGCTCATGTTAGCTTCCTCATCAGCGTTATCGCTAATGCTCCTTAACACACAGCATGGCACGCCAAATTTTTGGCACACAAACGCCACGCTCGCCCCCTCCATTTCCACCGCGCTCGCTTTAAACTCGCTAACTAAAAATTCTTTCCTTTCTTTGCTATGCACAAACTGATCGCCTGATGCGATGACGCCTTCTTTGAGCGCGATATGTTGCTCATTAGCGACTTTTTTAGCTAAAGCGTTTAAACTTCCGCTCGTTTCAATAAAAATTGCACTTTCGGGGATAAACCCTAAAGGGTGATCAAACGCGCTCAAATCCACGTCATGCTGGACTAATTGATTGGCCACTAACAAATCATTGATTTTTAAATCTTTAACTAAGCTTCCAGCCACCCCGCTAAAAAGCACCTTTTGAACGCCAAACGCTAAAATCATGCTCGTTGTGGTTAAAGTGGAATGCACCTTGCCAATTTTGCTATAAGCGACAATGATTTCTTTATTATTATAAACGCCTTTATGGAAAACATTCCCCCCTAAAGGGATCTCTTCAAAATCCACGCCAAACAATTCTAGTATAGGGGTTATTTCTTCTCTCATCGCCCCTAAAATGCCAATTTTTTGCACCATTTTCTCCCCATCACACGTATTCTTCTAAAAACTCAATGGCTTCATCAAGCCCTTTATTATCCCCCACGCTTATGGTGGGCTTGTTGCTCAATCGCTTGTTAAGCCCTTTTAACACACTCCCACAGCCTAATTCAAAAAAGACATCCACTCGGTCATTGTTGGATTTCACGCAGTCTTGATAACGCACGGGCTGAGTGAGTTGCAAGCCCAACAATTCAACGGCTTTTGCTTTATTATAATACGCTTCGTTAATCGCATTGGAGATGATTTCAAAATTAAATTTATCTTTCAAGCTTTTTTCTAGCAATTCCTGGAATTTAAAAACCATAGGCTCTAAAAAGGGGCAATGGCTCGCCACGCTCATTTCTAAAAAGACCACTCTTTTAGCCCCCATTTCCTTTAAAGTCGGCTCTAGGGCCTTCAAATCGTCTTTAATCCCGGCTAAAACCACTTGCATGCCGCCATTGAAATTCGCGCACCACACATTTTTAGTTTTTTGGCACAGACTCAAAAGGCTTTCTTCAGAAACGCCTAAAACGACCATCATGGATGCATCTTTGTTCGCGCACGCTTCTTGCATCATTTTGCCTCTTTGGTGCGTGAGCTTAAGGGCTTTTTCAAAATCTAACGCCCCGCTTAAAGACACCGCGCTCACTTCACCGAGCGAATGCCCTAAAGCAAAAACGGGTTTTAACCCTCCATTTACTTGTTTGTTAAGCAATTGATAAGCGATATAGCTCACTAAATAAATGGCAGGCTGGGTGTAAGCGCTCTCTTTTAAAAGATTATTTTCTTCAAAAAGCGTTTTTTTCATATCCACTTTAAGCGCATTAGAAGCCCTTTCAAACAATTCTTTAGCCAGAGTGTAGCTGTCATAGAATGATTTCCCCATTCCTATACATTGCGAGCCTTGCCCTGGAAATAATAGCGCGTATTGCATGCGTATCCTTAAAAAGTTTATTTTAGTTTGTAGATTAAGATTGTAATATAAAAGCCCTTAGTTTTGTTTAGAAACCATTAAAGTTTAAGGTTTATTTTAACTTATTTTTACTATAATTCTACTTTTTACAAGGACAGGTGGGTGAGTTGGCTGAAACCACATCCCTGCTAAGGATGCGTAGCCGTCAAGGTTACCGAGGGTTCGAATCCCTCCCTGTCCGCCAGCCTTTTTGCCTTTAAAAACTTTTTGTTTAGAATGTATTGATGAAACATTATAGTTTCTAAGCATTCCTTTTACGACACTCCTTTTACAGATTTTACAAATACAAAATTAGGTTGGGTGAAGAGAGACACCCAGCCTAAACCCTATAATCCACTGCGGTATTTTCAAACATTTTGAGTATAATCGTTTCTACTTATAGCTATAATCATAAAAGAGAAAGAACATGACTTACAAAGAATTAGGTAAAAAAGTTTTAGAACAAGCAGAGGAGCCTTTGAGCGTTAGAGAAATTTGGGAGAGAGCTTGTGAAATGGCAGGAAAAATACCTAAGGGTAGTTTTGAAATAGCAATTCGTGAAGACAAGAAGCAATTTTATGTTACAAATAATAAAAAAAGACCCTTTCGTTATTGGCTCAAATCTCGTGAAAGAGAATTTCCACCACAAGAAACCCCAGATGCTAAAGAAGAAGATGATGATGGACAGAGCGAGTGTTCAGACACAGCCGAAAAACAAAAAACCTCTTTTGACGAAAGCGATTTGCACGAATTGCTTGTGAAATTCCTCTCTGAAAATCCAGATTTCAAACTCCTGTGCAAAACCATCTACGATAAAAAATGCAAAAAAGATAAAGGTAAAAGGGGCAAATTCAAGTGGAATTATCCTGACATCGTGGGCGTGTATTTTCCCTACAATAAATATTTTCCCTACAATAGATATGAAGAAGAAACTTTGAAATTTTTACACCATACCGGTCAAAAAAGACACAAGCTTTTTTCCTTTGAGCTTAAAACTAAGATTAGTTTTTCCAATCTAAAAGAGAGCTATTTCCAAGCGGTGAGCAATTCCAGTTGGGCTAATGAGGGGTATTTGGTGGTTTTTGAAGAGATTGAAGATAAAGTTTTGGGCGAATTAAGGCGGCTCAACCAAAGCTTTGGTATAGGGGTTATCAAGCTAGAATCTAAGGTTTCAAACTCCAAAATCTTGTTGCCAGCTAAAGAAAGAGAGATTGATATACCCACACTTAACATGCTTGTAGAACAAAGTCCGGAGAATTTTAGGCCTTTTATGAGAAAAATTAACGAACAAATTGAAAAAGGACTTGATACGCCAATCGAGATAGATTGTTTAGATATAGTGCTAGATGATGAAGCAATGCAAAAACACATTAAAGACAAAGGCATTAAAACAGAGTAGGAAGAGTAAAAAGCCATTTGTCTTATTCTAATCAACCTCCACGCCCCATTTTTGAAAGCATAGACGAGCTTTTCACCCTTTATCAAGAAGATTGCAATGAGGTTTTGCCTTTATTTGAAAACGCTTTTGATTTGATTTTTGCCGATCCGCCTTATTTCCTTTCTAATGATGGCTTGAGCATACAGAGCGGTAAAATTGTGAGCGTCAATAAAGGCGATTGGGATAAAGAAGAGGGCGTTAATGGTATGGATGAGTTCAATTACCAATGGATAAACAACGCCAAAAAGGCTTTAAAAAATACAGGAAGCCTTTTGATTAGCGGGACTTATCACAATCTTTTTTCTTTGGGGTGCATTTTGCAAAAACTGGATTTTAAGATTTTAAACCTCATCACTTGGCAAAAAACCAACCCTCCCCCTAATTTTAGCTGCCGTTATTTGACGCATTCAACCGAGCAAATCATTTGGGCGAGGAAAAGCTACAAACACAAGCATGTTTTTAACTATGAAGTTTTAAAAAAGATCAATAACGGCAAACAAATGTGTGATGTGTGGAGCTTCCCAGCGATCGCGCCTTGGGAAAAAATAAACGGCAAGCACCCCACTCAAAAACCCCTCGCGCTGTTGGTGCGCTTGCTTTTAATGGCGAGCGATGGAAATTCCCTTATTGGCGATCCTTTTAGCGGGAGCTCCACCACAGGCATTGCGGCTAATCTTTTGAAGAGAAAATTTATCGGTATAGAAAAAGAAAGCGAGTTTGTCAAAATATCCATGAACAGAAAATTAGAATTAGACGCTCGCTATAAAGAAATCCGATCTAAAATCAAAGATTTGAATCTAATAGGCTCTTTTTGAGTGGGATTAAGCGTTATATTTTTCGGATTTTATCTCAAAATGGAATTCTATTTTCACCCAATCCTCACAAAGGATATTTTCATGCCCAAAAAGCCAGTGTTTGGGGCCAATGATGATTTTTTCTGGATTGTTTATCAAATAAGCCGCCCACCAGCTATAAGTGCTATTAGCGATGATGCCATGCTTGCATGATTGCATAAGCACCATATCCCAATACGCCTCTTCTTCTTTATCTCTAGTGGTCATGTCCATAAAAGGGTAGCCAAGATCAAGGTTTTGCGTAAATTCCAAGTCTTCACAAAACACAAAAAGCTCCATGTTCGGCACGCGCTTTGCCATATACTCAACAGCCTTTTTTTGATAATCAATACCAAGCTGACAGCCAATCCCCACATAATCCCCTCTCCTTATATGCACAAACACGCTATTTTTAGCGGCTAAAATCAAAGAAAGCTTGCGTTGGTGTTCTTCCTCTTTTTTTTTATCATTTTTATCATTTCCATTTTCTGGGGGGGGGGGGGGTAGAGTGAAGGTTTGTTTGATTAAAGAGGATATATCATTAAAATATCGTGGATCTTGGAAATAGCCATGGATATAAGTCAAGCGGTTTGGCTTTAGCAATTTAGGCTCGTATTCAAACACGATTTCTTGGCTTACCCTATCAAACCCCATGCATTTGAGTGCATCTCTCACTAGTTTGGGGAGGTGTTGCATTTTAGCCATAGCGATTTCTTTAGCGCTCGCATAGGGCAAATCAATAGGAAAAAGCTCTAATTGCAGTTTGCGGTTGCTAGAATCAAAAGAAGTAACATCTAACAACACAGGGATTTTAAGGTGTTTTTGCAAACTTTTTGCAAAAGCGTATTGGAACATTTGATTCCCAAGCCCCCCACAAATTTGCACCACCTTAAAAGCCATTCAATCCCTTTGTTTTCTCAAAATAAAACGCTTATTCTAACTTATTTTAAAGCCCTTTTCAATAAAAGCCTAAAAAAGGGTAAGCGACGCTTCCAAATCATTTGAATTTTTTATTGGAAAAAGATGCGCGCACAGGTTCTAGCAAGCGCTCTTGATATTCTAAAAGGATTTTATCTTCGCTATTGAGCGAATAGGCTTCATCGTATTTGCGCTTGATGATGCCTTTTAAAATGGTGTGTTGGACTTGGTATTTATCTTCTTTAAGCATTTCATCGACTAAAGCGTAAAGCTGAATGTCTTGAATGAGTAAATCTGAAATTTTAACGCTCTCTTTGTCAAACAATTCTTCATTAGCGCAATATTCATTCACCAAAATAAGCACCCGGTTATACACATCTGATGCGATTTTAGCGTTTAGGGTTCTATAAATGTAATCTTTGATTTTTTTGAGCTGCTCTTCTAAATCTTCACTGGCCTTACTCGCTAAAGCTAAAATGCTTAAAATCTGAACCAGCGTCATCATTTTATGGCTTAAAGAGCGCGTGCGCCATTTAATGAGGAGCCGCATGAAATAGGACATTTTGACAGAAAGGCTACAGGGGAGGGTGTTTTTCTTAGGTTTTGGCATGTTTAGTTTCTTTAAAAAAGGATTTTGTGGTTTAATTATATAATTTTAAAATTAAATCTGGGAGTAAAGAGATGAAAACATTCAAAAAAGGCGTAATCTTAGACGCTAAAAGCGTGGGGTTAAAAGCGTTAGAGGTTTTAAAGGAAGTGGCGGATTTTGATTTTTATGAGGTTACTTCGCCTAGTCAAATCGTTGAACGTGCTATTGAAGCTGAAATTATGGTATTGAATAAAGTCGTGATTACTGAAGAGGTTTTAAGCCAATTGCCTAAACTCAAGCTCATTTGCATCACCGCCACAGGCATGGATAATGTGGATGTGAAAAGCGCGAAAGCTTTAGGCATAGAGGTCAAAAACGTGAGCGCTTATTCTACCGAGTCCGTAGCCCAGCACACTTTAGCGTGCGCTCTGTCGTTATTGGGGAGGATCAATGATTACGATCGTTATTGCAAAAGCGGGGAATACAGCCAAAGCGATATTTTTACGCACATTAGCAATATTAAAATGGGGCTTGTTAAGGGGGGTCAATGGGGGGTTATTGGTTTAGGCGCAATCGGTAAAAGGGTCGCTAAGCTCGCTCAAGCTTTTGGGGCAAAGGTGGTGTATTATTCCCCTAAAGACAAAAAAGAAGAGTATGAACGCTTGAGTTTGGAAAATTTACTCCAAACAAGCGATATTGTGAGCATTCATGCCCCTTTAAATGAAAGCACGCGCGATTTGATCGCTCTAAAAGAATTGCAAAGCCTAAAAGAAGGGGCGATTTTAATCAATGTGGGGCGTGGGGGCATTGTGAATGAAAAGGATTTAGCTGTGATGCTAGAAACCACAGATTTGTATTACGCAAGCGATGTGTTTGTTAAAGAACCTTTTGAAAAAGATCATGTTTTTTTAAACCCAAAGATCCAAAGTAAATTGCTTTTAACCCCCCATATTGCATGGGCGTATAGCGATAGTTTGAAAACCTTGATAGAAAAAACCAAAGAAAATATCCAGGATTTTTTAACTTCGCAAAAATAAACGCAAAAAATGGGGGGGTTTGAGCGTTGGGATTTTCTTTTATTAGTGCTTAATGTTTTTTGGGTGTTTTTAAAAGCGAGCGGTAATTTTTATAAAGCGATTTTTTTTGGGTTTTTTTGGTGGGGTTTTGGGGGTGTGGTTATGCAACAATCAAGCGAGTCTAAAAACTACTAAATATCGTTAATGCTAGTAAAAAGCCTTTGGGAAAGCTACCCAAACGCTTAAAAAAGAACGATCAAGCCTTAGAAATATCAATTTTAAAGGTGTGGATTTCATCTTCTAAAAAGACTTTAATCACCACCACGCCCGGGGTTTTAAGATTCTTGGTATCCACTACCACAAAACCTCCTTTAGCCTTATTTTCAACATTAAGGGTATTGTTTTTAAGGTAGTTGATCGCTAGGATTTTCAAAGCTTGGCGGCTTTCTTGCATGACTTCTTGTTCTTCCACATCGTCCATCATCATCATGCCAAAGCCTGGCCCATACATGCCCATTCCCCCATACATCATGCCGTTATACGCTAAAAATCCCCCTTGCCCGTAATAAAACATGGGCGGGGTGATCATGTTAACATTATCAATAGGGGTGGTCGGCACGGCAATATTGAAGCTTTGCAAAATGCCCTCAAAATCAAAACTGGATTTCATCACCTGTCTTAGGCTTAAGACCGGTAAATTCGTTTGGTTGATAGACACTGAAATGGCTTTACGACTAAACACCACAGGATTTCCCTCTAAAACTTGCGCCGCTACATACAGCACCAAAGGGGACTCGCTCAAGCCTTTTAACTTGCTTTGAGCGATTTCTAGTTGGACTTTAGATTTGGCTTGCGTGGAAGTCATCACTTGAATCCCATTATTATAGGATGTAACATGTTCAGGCGTGATCTTATAGCTCGCGCAAGCGCTCATCAGTAAGGCTACCGCTACTAAAACGATTTTTCTCATTAAAATCCCTTTCATTAAAGTTTAATCTCCGTTTAGAATTTTCTTATTATAGTGTAGTTTGACTTAAAATTGACACTTTATTAGGCATAAGGGCTTAAAAAAGATTAATGAATGCTTTCTAACCACAAAAGGATAGAGGATTTGATCTCATTGAGCTTTAAAACTTCTTGGTGTTTGATCTCTCTTTCAAACAAATCATCAAGGCGTTTGCTATCCGGAGTGTTGTAGTTGTTTTTTAGCGCTTCTAGGGCGGTTTTATCGTCTTTTTTTTGCTCGTTTAGGGCTAAAAGGGTGGTACTAGGGAATTTTTCATAAGAAGCGGTGGAAGAAACAAGGGTTTTTTCGTTGGTTTTTAAGCTGGCGTTTAAGGCGGTGGCGGTGTGGGGGTCAATCAAGTATTGGTGCTCTGCATAAACTTCTTGAATCGTTTTCAAGCAATCTCCATCTAAACAGCTCGCGCAAGAAAAATGCTCCTGTAAAAGGGCTAATTCTTTAGGTTTTAATTCATAAAATTTCTCTTCTTCTAAAGCTTGCATCAATTCCAGCGTGCGTTCAAACCCAAAAAGATCAAAAAGCACCCTTTCCACATTGGAGCTTTTTAAAATATCCATAGCCGGGGAGAAAGTTTGTTTCAATGAGCGCTTGGTTAAATCGTAACGGCCTGTTTCTATAAACTCCCTTAAAACATCATTGCTATTGGTTACCACCTTGATTTTAGCGATATTTAAACCCATTTTTTTAGCATAAAACGCCCCTAATGCATTCCCAAAATTACCGCTCGGTATGGCTAGGGTGATTTTTTCTTTAGAATTGATCGCGCCTTTTTTATACAATTCTAAAAAGCCCCAAATGTGATAGACAACTTGAAAAGCGATGCGCCCAAAATTCACGGAATTAGCCACGCTCAATTTTAATTGGTGCGTTTTTAGGGCTTCGTTAAAATCATCGTCTTTTAAAAGGTTTTTGAGCGAGTTTTGCGCATCATCAAAATCCCCACTGATCCCAAACACTTTTAAATTGCTAGCGTTTTGGGTAACCATTTGGAGTTTTTGGACTAAACTTGTGCCGTCTTTGGGGTATAAACACACCACAAAAACATTAGGCATGTTCGCCAAACTTTCTAAAGTCGCAGGACCGGTATCCCCGCTTGTAGAAACGAGCATCAAATACTTTTCATTTTTTCCTACCGCTAGGTTAGAAAACAAGCTCGCTAAAGGTTGCAATGCCATGTCTTTAAACGCCAGGCTAGGCCCATGGTAGAGCTCTTGGACAAAAAGCCTTTCATTGAGTGCAAAAATAGGGGCTGGATTTTTAGGGTTATCAAAATTTTCATAGCGTTTTAAAGCGTCTGCCAATAAACCTTTAGAAACTTCTAAACCCAATCGTTCAAACACGCATTCTACTAGCTCGTTATAGCTCAGATTCAAACAATCTTGCCATTCTAATGTTTCAAAACGCTCTAAAGTGTAAAGCCCGCCTTTGGGAGCGTTAGGGTTTAGTACCGCTTCAATAAAATCAATCTTTCTTTCTTTCAAAGAGCGCGTAGGGACAAAAGGCATCATTCTTCCTTACCATAATTTTTAGCCATAGCATACCCTAAAAGAACGAATGCAAGCTTAAAATGGTTTTTTAAGGGGAATGATTGGTGATTTCTTTGATCGGTTTAATTTTTAATTTATTATTATAAGACTATAATTGAGCCTAAATTTTTGTCAAAAAGATATTGGCAAAGAGATATTTCATCATAATGGGGTTGTGTTTTGTCTAAAGGTTTGAGTATCGGTAATAAAATCATAGTGTGGGTGGCGTTGATTGTGATCGTGTGCGTGAGCATTTTAGGGGTGTCCTTGAATAGCAGGGTGAAAGAGATTTTAAAAGAAAACGCTTTGCATTCCATGCAAGATAGCTTGTATTTTAAGGTTAAGGAAGTCCAAGGGGTTTTGGAAAACACTTATACGAGCATGGATATTGTCAAAAAAATGCTCCCTAAAGACACCAAGAAAGAAATCAAAATCCACTTGTTAAAAAACTTCATTTTGGCTAATTCGCATGTCGCTGGGGCGGGCATGTTTTTTAAAGACAGAGAAGATTTGAAGTTAACGCTTTTAAGGGATAATGATGCGATCAAGCTAATGGAAAATCAAACATTAGGGAATAACCCTTTAGTGCAAAAAGTGATGAAAACTAAAGAAACCGCTAAAAGCTTGCCTTATTATAGGAAAATGCCTGATGGCAAGGAAGTTTATGGGGTTGATATTCTTTCACCTTTATTGAATGAAAACACTCAAGAAGTGGTGGGGGCTTTGAATATTTTCCTTTCCATTGACAGCTTCAGTAATGAAATCACTAAAAACAGGAGCGATTTGTTTTTAATTGGCATCAAGGGTAAAGTGCTTTTGAGCGCGAATAAGAGTTTGCAAGACAAGTCTATCACCGAAATTTATAAAAGCGTGCCTAAAGCCACTAATGAAGTGATGGCGATTTTAGAAAATGGCTCTAAAGCGACTTTAGAATACTTAGATCCCTTCAGCCATAAGGAAAATTTTTTAGCCGTTGAAACCTTTAAAATGCTAGGCAAAAATACAACCGGGGATAATTTGAATTGGATGATCGCTTTAATCATTGAAAAAGATAAGGTCTATGAGCAAGTGGGATCGGTGCGTTTTGTGGTGGTGGTAGCGAGCGCGATCATGGTGTTAGCTTTAATCGTAGCGATCACCCTCTTAATGCGAGCGATCGTGAGCAATCGTTTAGAAATCGTTTCTAGCACCTTGTCTCATTTCTTTAAATTGTTGAACAATCAAGCCCATTCTAGCGATATTAAATTGGTTGAAGCCAAGTCTAATGATGAACTAGGACGCATGCAAACAGCAATCAATAAAAATATCTTGCAAACCCAAAAAATCATGCAAGAAGACAGGCAAGCCGTCCAAGACACCATTAAAGTGGTTTCAGATGTGAAAGCAGGGAATTTTGCAGTGTGCATCAACGCTGAACCCGCAAGCCCTGATTTAAAAGAATTAAGGGACGCTTTAAATGGGATCATGGATTATTTGCAAGAAAGCGTAGGCACTCACATGCCAAGCATTTTTAAAATCTTTGAAAGTTATTCTGGTTTGGATTTTAGAGGGCGGATCCAAAATGCTTCGGGTAGGGTGGAATTGGTTACTAACGCTTTAGGGCAAGAAATCCAAAAAATGCTAGAAACTTCGTCTAATTTTGCAAAAGATTTAGCGAACGACAGCGCGAATTTGAAAGAATGCGTGCAGAATTTAGAAAAGGCTTCAAATTCCCAACACAAAAGCTTGATGGAAACTTCCAAAACGATAGAAAATATCACCACTTCCATTCAAGGCGTGAGCTCTCAAAGTGAAGCCATGATTGAACAAGGGCAAGACATTAAAAGCATTGTAGAAATCATCAGAGACATCGCTGATCAAACCAATCTTTTAGCCCTAAACGCTGCTATTGAAGCCGCAAGGGCCGGCGAGCATGGCAGAGGCTTTGCGGTGGTGGCTGATGAGGTGAGAAAGCTCGCTGAAAGGACGCAAAAATCGCTCAGCGAAATTGAAGCCAACATTAATATTTTAGTTCAAAGCATTTCAGACACGAGCGAAAGCATTAAAAACCAGGTTAAAGAAGTAGAAGAGATCAACGCTTCTATTGAAGCCTTAAGATCAGTTATTGAGGGCAATCTAAAAATCGCTAGCGATTCTTTAGAAATCAGTCAAGAAATTGACAAAGTCTCTAACGATATTTTAGAAGATGTGAATAAAAAGCAGTTTTAATGCTCATTCATATTTGCTGCTCGGTGGATAACCTTTATTTTTTAAAAAAAGCCAAAGAGGCTTTTGCGGGTGAAAAAATTATAGGGTTTTTTTATAACCCCAATATCCACCCTTATAGCGAATATTTGTTGCGTTTAGAAGATGTGAAACGCACTTGCGAGATGCTAGGAATTGAATTGCTTGAGGGCGATTATGAATTAGAAAAATTTTTAGACAAAGCTAAGGGTAAGGAATTGTTAGGGGAAAAAAGCGAACGCTGTTTTGAGTGCTTTGACTTACGCTTAGAAGCGAGCGCGTTGAAAGCCTTTGAATTAGGGGAAGAAAAATTCACCACCACCTTACTCACAAGCCCTAAAAAAGACCCTAACCAGCTCATCGCTAAGGGGCAAAATATCGCGCAAAGGCACAATTTGGAATTTGTTGTGTTCAGAAATGATAATTTTGAACATTTCAAAAGCGAGTTGGATTTAAATTTGCAAGCTTTAGCGAGAGAAAACGAGCTTTATCGGCAAAATTATTGCGGATGCCAATTCGCTTTAAAAATCCAAAAAGAATCCCAAAACAGAAGCCCCTTTGAGCTTTACTCGCCTTTAAAGCGCCAGATTTTACCCGCAAGCGTTGAAGAAAGAACGCAAGTTTTTAGAGGATTAGAAGCGGCTAAAAAGAATGGCAATAAGCCTTTTTTAGCCCAAAAAACGATCGCAACTTACCGCTTATTGAATGGGGGCGTGTGGCTTTCTAAAAATTCAAACCCTTTGAATTGCTGCATTCTGGCGCGCTCTAAAAGTAAGGCTAGAGTTAGGATCAACGATTTAAGGTGGGTTTTTTCTCAGCGTTTAAGCACGCTAGTGGGTTATAGCCAAAGAGATGAAACCTTGTTTTTAACTTTAGAAGGCCTTAATACTCTTATGGCAAAAAACTATGATAATTTAAAAGATCTCAACCTTAACCCCTTAAGTTATGAAGAAGAGTTGTCTTTAAGGGCGTTAGTGAGCGGGAGCGAGAGCGTTAATCCTATTATCGTGCTAGAAGAACGCACAGAAAAAACCCTTTTTGTAGAAATTAAAAGCGTTTTTCAAGAAGAAAAAGTGTTTTATTTGCTGTAAGCTAAACTTTAATTAGGCGATAAATTCTTGTAATGAAAAATGATTAAAGTTGGCTTATCCATGCTTGATGGGAACAAAACCTCAACAAATTGTATTTTAAAATATAGTGTTGCGTGTAAGTAGGGGTTATAGTAAAAACATGCAAGTAATTTAAAGTTAATTTAAGATAATTAGGCACAATAGCCATAAAAAGTTTAAGGCTGTATTTGAAAACTCTATTTAGTATTTATCTCTTTTTATCGTTGAACCCACTCTTTTTAGAAGCTAATGAAATCACTTGGTCTAAATTCTTAGAAAATTTTAAAAACAAGAATGAAGACGACAAACCTAAACCCCTAATTGTTGAGAAAAACAATGAAAAACAGAAAACCCTAGATAAAAACCAGCAAATCTTAAAAAGGGCTTTAGAAAAAAGCCTTAAATTCTTTTTCATTTTTGGATACAACTATTCGCAAGCCACTTTTTCAACTTCTAACCAAAGCTTGACTTTTGTAGCCAATAGCATAGGGTTTAACACCGCTACCGGTTTAGAGCATTTTTTAAGAAACCACCCTAAAGTCGGTTTTAGAATCTTTAGCGTCTATAACTATTTCCATTCTGTTTCCCTCTCTCAGCCTCAAACCTTAATGGTGCAAAATTATGGGGGTGCGTTAGATTTTTCTTGGATTTTTGTAGATAAAAATATTTATCGTTTTAGGAGTTATTTAGGGATCGCTTTAGAACAAGGGGTGCTATTGGTGGATACGATTAAACCAGGTGCTATCACAACGATTATCCCAAGAACCAAAAAAACCTTTTTCCAAGCCCCTTTGCGTTTTGGTTTTATCGTGGATTTTATCGGCTATTTGTCCCTGCAATTAGGGATTGAAATACCCTTAGTGAGGAATGTTTTTTACACCTACAACAACCATCAAGAAAGATTCAAACCACGATTTAACGCTAATCTTTCTTTAATCGTTTCGTTTTAATCCCCCTTTAGATCCCTTTTTAAATAAGCCCATGATCTTTCTAGGGTATTTTAAAAGCATGGAAAAAACATTCGCTTGAATGCCGTTTTCTTGGTATGCTCTTATGTTTTCTTTATTCCTTAATAAAAGGCTTTTAAACCCATTCGTGCTAACCCCACCGGTGCGCATCACCACTAACACTTCTTTCAAATAAGAAAAGCTTATTTTTTGCACCACAAACAAGCGGATGATCATCTCAAAATCCGCTGAAATCTTATAATCGGTTTTGTATAAGCCGTAGCGTTCATAAATGGCTTTTTTGACAAAGAGCGTGGGGTGGGCTGGCACCACGCCATAAAGCAAGGTTTTAGGGCTAAACTCCCCGCTTTCATAATAACGGACCACTTTTTCTAAACAATCCGGTTTGACAAAAACCAGATCCGCATACACGCTATCGCAATTTTTGTTTTCAAACTCATGCACCACTTTTTCTATTACAAACTCATCTTTGTAAAAATCATCGCTATTCAATAAAGCGATAATATCCCCACTAGAACGCCTTATGCCCTTATTCATAGCGTCATAAATGCCTTCATCTTTTTCACTCACCACGCAAGCGATTTGATCTCTATATTTTTGAATGATTTCTAAAGTGCGATCCGCGCTAGATCCGTCTATAATGATGTATTCAATGTTTTTATAAGTTTGATTAAGCACGGAAAGAATGGTGTCTTCAATGGTTTTTTCGCTATTAAAACACGCCGTGATCACAGAAACTTTTAGCAATCCAACCCTTTTTTGATAGACTCCCCCCTGATTTTTAGAGTAAGAATATACAGAATCTTGATAGTTATTTTACATAATCTTTGACATTAAAATAAGGTGGGATTGTGATTCACCAAAACATCACCGCAACAAGAATTTATCCTTATTATACTGCAAAGCTAGAGGGTCTGGACGCAAATCTAATTGTTCTGGCAAGAATATAGATTTATGATTAAAACTAGATAGAATGCATTGTCTATCAATTATAAGATTTGATGATGAAGTAATAACAACTATCTCATTATCATTTTTATATTCAAAACTAAATAACCCATTATCAAACATTTTGTGCATCTCATAACTTAAAGCTATGCCATTATTCACGGCAAAAGATCCACCATCTCTATATGGGATAATATGTGCTGCTTCTAACAAACATCTACCATTAATAAATAATGATTTGCCGGTTATGGCACATTTATTATCATAAGCTCTTAAGACACTTTCTCTAAATAGTTGTTGCTTCCCTGCTGGTCTAAAACTATTTTTAGCAGGATAATAATATAAAATATTATTCATGCTAGCATTTAATATATCCACAAAATTGAAATCAACGATCACTTTATGATGACTATCTAGCACTAAAGCTGTTATAAGGAAATTATAGATATATGAAATGGGTTTATTTAATTCTTCTTGCGTTTCCAAATTAAGATCTCTAAAAGCATCTTGATTGTATCGCATAAGCAAAATATCTTCTTTTGTATGAGCTA
>NZ_CBOM010000005.1:0-94358 GCF_000476275.1 Helicobacter pylori SA213A | reverse complement strand
ACCTCTATTTACACGCAAGGAGATGGACAAAGATGGGATTTAAATAAAATGTTTGAAATCATGCTTGAAGTAGCTAGAACTTCTCTTAAAGTCTTAGGTAGTTCACTTTTTAATCAAATTGTTGGTAAAAACAATGTCAAGAAAAGCGACTAATCAAATATTGCAAAAAGCCAAGCAACTTAAAAGCGATGAATTTCACGGCGAAAACATTCAAGGCTATTTTTATTTTATAGATGAGAGTTTGAATAAAAATCAAAATTATTATAAAGAGGAATTGCAAAAATTATCTGTTGGTTATGGCGTGCCTTTGAACTTGTGTTATGGTAAGGAGTTGTTTGAAAAACTTAATATCTTGCAAGTTTGGGATGAGGTTTTAAACCATTTAGCGGCGTGAAATTTTACCTGATTTGCCCAGTTTGAACTTTGATGAAAATCCTTTAGAGAGCTTTAAAGAAATCAAAGATTTAGCGCTAAGCGTTTATAGAAAGCTTTTGGACAATGATGGAATTTTCAATCTTGTGTTAATTTTATTCCCAGAACAAAAAGTTTTAAAAATGTTAGTAGAGCATTTTAGACAACAAAATAAAACAATCTATCAGCAATTAGCGTCAAAGTTAGCAGCAAGGTTATTGCCTTTGCGATAGAGGCTCTAAAGTAAGCCCTATTTCTAATGTTTTTGTAACGAGCATGCTTTGCGATTTGCATGTGAATGGATCGGGGAGTTATGCGTTTTTGTTGTATCGTTTAGGCTCAAAATGAGTGAATGAATGGGCATGTTATCTAAATTTTAGATAGAATAAACGCAAAAAATTGAATAAAACCTTAAAGGTGATTCTTTCTAATCTCAAAAATGGGTGGTGCTATTAACAATGACAAAACGACTTTTTAAAGGGTTGTTAGCGATTTCTCTTGCTGTGAGTTTGCATGGTGGTGAAGTCAAGGAAAAAAAGCCGGTCAAGCCGGTTAAAGAAGATCCGCAAGAATTAGCGGCTAAAAGGGTGGAAGCGTTCAGTCGTTTCTCTAATGTGGTTTCAGAAATTGAAAAAAAATATGTGGATAAAATCAGTATTTCTGAGATCATGACTAAAGCGATTGAGGGCTTGCTCTCTAATTTGGACGCACATTCAGCGTATTTGAATGAAAAGAAGTTTAAGGAATTTCAAGCCCAAACCGAGGGCGAATTTGGGGGGCTTGGGATCACGGTGGGCATGCGCGATGGCGTTTTGACCGTTATTGCTCCCTTAGAAGGCACTCCCGCTTACAAGGCTGGGGTTAAATCAGGCGATAACATTCTAAAAATCAATAACGAAAGCACGCTGAGCATGAGCATTGATGATGCGATCAACCTCATGCGCGGCAAGCCAAAGACCCCTATTCAGATCACCATTGTGAGAAAAAACGAGCCAAAACCCTTGGTGTTTAACATCATTAGAGACATCATTAAACTCCCCTCTGTCTATGTGAAAAAGATTAAAGAAACCCCTTATCTGTATGTGAGAGTGAGTGGTTTTGACAAGAATGTTACCAAATCGGTTTTAGACGGCTTAAAAGCTAACCCTAAGGCTAAAGGGATCGTGTTGGATTTAAGGGGCAATCCTGGAGGGTTATTAAACCAAGCAGTAGGCTTGTCTAACCTCTTCATTAAAGAGGGGGTTTTAGTCTCTCAAAAAGGCAAAAACAAAGAAGAAAATTTAGAATACAAGGCTAACGGCAGAGCCCCTTATACCAATTTGCCTATTGCGGTGTTAGTCAATGGCGGTTCAGCGAGCGCGAGCGAGATCGTCGCAGGGGCACTGCAAGATCACAAACGGGCCGTGATTATCGGTGAAAAAACCTTTGGTAAGGGAAGCGTGCAAATGCTGCTCCCTGTCAATAAAGACGAAGCCATTAAAATCACGACCGCGCGCTACTATTTGCCGAGCGGGCGCACCATTCAAGCTAAGGGGATCACGCCTGATATTGTGATTTATCCGGGTAAAGTGCCAGAAAATGAAAATAAATTCAGCTTGAAAGAAGCGGATCTAAAACACCATTTAGAGCAAGAGCTTAAAAAGATTGATGACAAAACCCCTAATTCCAAAGAGGCGGATAAAGACAAGAAAAACGAAGAGGAAAAAGAGGTTACTCCTAAAATGATCAACGCTGATATTCAGCTAAAAACCGCTATTGACAGCTTGAAAACATGGTCTATCGTGGATGAGAAAATGGATGAAAAAGCGCCTAAGAAGAAATAAAAACTCATGGGGTTTTTATTTGAAGAATGATAAAACCATGTTTTAATTTTTAGGCGTTTTCAATGAAAACCATCACAATCGTTAGCTTGATTTTAAGCTTTTTGGCAGGCTTTTTGGTTGCCGAGAACGCTAATGAACCAGAAGAAATCAAGGCTAAAGTGGTTTATGTGAAAATCCCCCAATTAGAAGATTTAGAAAACAACCCGGTTTATATCGGTCAAATTATAGGCGTAACTTATGATTTATTGCTGTTTGACGCTGAGTTTTTGGAAGCCAAAATCAAGGACGGGTTGGATAAAACCCAAATTGAGCTTTTAAACAAGATGCCTAAATGGAAAAAGGTGGAAAAAGAGCTTTTCAGAGCGACTTATTATTACAAGATTAAGGGCGTAAAAGCGATTATTCCGTCCTTAGAAGTGAGCGCGTTTTCCAATAAAGACAAATACATCGATCATTCCATAGCCCCAAAAGTTACTTTGCAAGTAACGGATTTATCCAAAAACCCTCGTTATGCGAATGTCATGGCCAAAGATTTACAAGTTGTGCAATACAAAACCAAAGATTATGACGATAAAAACAATATTTTGGTGATGGAAATAGCGTTCAAAGAAGCCACTTGGGAAGATTTTCACATCAAAGAAGCGCTAAAACAAGGGTTTGATAACGCCTCTTTAAATCAGATCAAGGCTAAAGAAGGGAGCGTTTTTTATTATTGCGTGTTGCCTAAAACCCTTCAAAACCTTTCTTTTGATTATTTCTCGCTTTCAAATAAGCAATTTAAAACCTTATCTTTTTCAACCATTCCCACTCAAGACACTACCGGTATTCAAAGCGATCTCATCCCTAAAAACAATTTTTTAGTCTTTTCTAACGTGGCACTGCTCGCTCTGTGCGTGTTTTTCTTGGTGTTGTTTTTCATTTTTGGGCGCAAACTCATTTTTTTAGGGCTTGGGATTTTGTGCTTAGGGTTTGTTTTGTATCACCTTTTATTCACGCAAAAATCAGCCCTATTGCTCGCTCATAAAAAAATCCGCATTCTGCCCACGCAAAATTCCACCATTTTAGGGCTTTCTAAAGATGAAATGCCGATTAAAATCTTAGGCTCGCATGATGATTATTACAAAATCCTAACGCCGCATGAACAAATAGGATGGGTCAAAAAAGATGAAGTCAAATAAAAAATCCAATCGTTTAAGAGCGATTTATAGGGCTTTAGTGATCGCTATAGGACTAGCCGTTATCATTGTTTTCAATTATTTTAACCGCAAAAACAATAACGCCCGCTCCAGCCGTAAAACTTGCGCGTGTTTTTTCACGCTCACCGGGGTTCATTTAGAAAAAATAGGCGCTTTTGATACGGACGCTAAACTCGTTGTTTTAAACCATCAAAGCTTACTAGACATCATTTATTTAGAAGCCTACCACCCCAGTAATATTTGCTGGATCGCTAAAAAAGAGCTGGGCGAAATCCCTTTTTATGGGCATGCCTTAACGGATACCGGAATGATTTTAATTGACAGAGAGGATAAAAAGGGGATTGTGAGCCTTTTGAAAGCGTGTAAGGAAAAGCTAGACCAAAACCGCCCTTTAGTGATTTTCCCTGAAGGCACTAGGGGCAAAGGAGGAGAAAAATTCCTCCCTTTCAAGCAAGGGGCTAAGATTATCGCTGAAAAATTCCAACTCAAAATCCAACCCATGGTGTTAATCAATTCCATTAAAATCTTTAATTCCAAACCCCTAGAAGCCTATAAAGCCCGCACCCGTTTAGTCATGCTAGAAAGCTATACGCCTGATTTTAACTCGCCCACCTGGTATGAAGAATTAGAAGAGCGCATGCAAAAAGAGTATTTAAAACACTACCATGAATTAAACGCATGAAGCTTTTTGACTACGCTCCTTTAAGCTTGGCTTGGCGGGAGTTTTTGCAAAGCGAATTTAAAAAGCCTTATTTTTTAGAAATAGAAAAACGCTACCTAGAGGCTCTAAAAGGCCCTAAAACCATTTTCCCCAAAAGCTCTAATCTGTTTTATGCGCTCAATCTAACGCCCCCTAGCGCGGTTAAAATCATTCTTTTAGGGCAAGACCCCTACCATTCCACCTACCTAAAAAATGATCAAGAATTGCCGGTGGCGATGGGCTTAAGCTTTAGCGTGGAAAAAAACGCCCCCATCCCTCCAAGCTTAAAAAATATTTTTAAAGAATTGCATGCGAATTTAGGCGTGCCTGTGCCTTGTTATGGGGATTTGAGCGCATGGGCTAAAAGGGGCATGCTATTATTGAACGCCATTTTAAGCGTGGAAAAAAATAAGGCCGCTTCGCACCAATATATTGGCTGGGAAGCTTTTAGCGATCAAATACTGATGCGCCTTTTTAAAACGACCGCTCCTTTAATCGTGGTGTTATTAGGGAAAGTCGCCCAAAAAAAGATCGCGCTAATTCCCCCTAATAAGCATATCATCATCACAGCCCCTCACCCTAGCCCCTTATCTAGGGGGTTTTTAGGGAGTGGGGTTTTTACAAGCGTTCAAAAAGCTTATAGAGAGGTTTATCATAAGGATTTTGATTTCAGTTTGTGAATAAAAAACTCTGCTTTAATCAAATATTAAAACTCAAACCTTAGTTTTATTTTTTTAAGGGATAGGGGGATATTTTGAAATAACTCTCACCCTACAACCCTCAACTAAAACCTCCTAACCTCCCAAGACCGCCTTAATAAATTATCGTTTGATTAAAAGCTGAAAGTATAAGCGCCTTTGTTGGTTTTTATCTTAGCTTCTTTAAGGTTGCTACAAGCTCTGGTTTTAAAGACTTCGCCAAATTTTAAGGGGATTTCTATGGTATTGCCTTGTTCTTTCATTCTTTTGATTTTTTGTTCCACTTGAGCGAGTTTTTGAGTGAGTTCTTTTTGCTCTTTTAGACTTTCTTGTTGTTTTTGTTGGATTTTTTGTTGGTGTTCTTTTTGGTATTTTTGCTGTTCTTGCTGGTATATTTTGCGGAGTTTAGAAAGTTCTGTTCGTGCCTCTTTAAGAATTGCATTTGATTGATTTAAAGTGAAATCTTTATATTCTTGAAGATAGGCTGTCAGTATTTTTTTCTGTATTTTTTGATATAAAGGATCCGAATCTTGCTTGAATTTATCTATTTCTTCTTTTGACCATTCTTTTGTTTCCCAAAATTCCCGACTAGTAAGCTTGTTGTAATCCTCATCTCCCACAACGCTTTTGACATAATCATCAAGGTAGTATTTGTCTGTGCAACTTTCTGAAACGGAGGAAAGAGAGATGTATATATTTGTGTTGCTACAAATATACCCTTTTTCCGTTCCTACAGGTTTTATCCTGCTTGTTATATCGTTTATAAATTCACGCCCCCCTTTATCGTCGCTAAAATCCCCTGCAAAAAAATATTTTAGATGTTCTTCAAAAAGTCTCAAGGAATAAATTTTTTTATCTTCAGGCCCTTTAGGCCCGTTACCATCATAATCATTAGTAGAATCCGTACCAGAGTCCAAATCAAGATCTGGAAAACGAGGGCTAGCGGTGTCATTGTTTATTCTATCTACCAATTCATCAAAAGTATTGATAGCACTGAGTTGTTTTTGGAAATTTTCGTTGGTTTTAATAGTGTCTTTCGTTTGTTCCATATACATTCTTATCTCTGAACCGTCGTATGTTTGCGTCTCTTCTCTTTTCATCTTTTCTTTCATGTTTTCAATTTGTAGCATAATATTCTTTCTTTTACTTTCATAGCTTTTTAAACTCGTGTTGCTATGCATCTCGCTTTTGCAATTCCCTCTATTAAGCTCAATATTTTGGATGACAATATCATCTACATTAGACGAGATTTTAAGATAGGTTTGTTCTTCAATATTATAAGTGTATTTATCAAAATGACTATCTATTTGTTTATGCACATCAATAGGTGCACCTCCAAATAAAGGCGCTAACGCTAGGCTTAACACCCCCAATGCTTTAAAGCTTATTTTCATGCTTGCTCCTTTGTGTCGTTTGGTTCGTAAGCTATAAATGGCTTGTAATTGGGCGAGCATTCTAATAGAGTGGTCTCTTCATAACCATCATTAAATGGAGTTATAAGGTTTTTTAAAGCCTTTTTTAAATTTTGCATGTTATGGTAGGTTTCCAGTTTTTCTAGTTCGCTTTCATATAGCAAAACCTTTTCACTACTTTTTGATTCAAAAGAAGCGACAAGCTTGGGAAGTAATGTTTTTATCATCTCCAATTCATAATAAATCCAATTAGACTCAATTTTGTTATTTTGGGTCATACTATTGTCCTTGATTACAATATAGACACGGCATTGTTGGATAATTTCTACTAAACAAATTGCCATAAGAGAAGACAAGTGTCTTTCTAGCTCTTGCTCGCTTATCTTATCTTTAAAAACCTCTAAAATACTTTCTTTAACATCTTTAAGAGTGACACTCCAAAACAGGTTATCTGCAAACACCTTAAAATCATTGTCCTTTTCTAGCTCTTCTTTAAGATCTAAAACAATTTGATTATCTTTGTGGGAATGAGAGATGAAAATCCAAGGCTTATCTTTACTTAAAGAAGTGTTAAAACACTCTTCTTTTAAGATTTTAGCATTGATAGTATTATCATCATTAAGAGATTTTTTTAGAATTTCACGCATTCTTTGTTTGTTGTCGCTATGTTTGTTATCGCTCTTTTCCATTTACTTTTCTCCAAAAACATTATCAAATACAAATTTTTAAGTTTCCTCTCAAATGCCTTCAGTTTAGTAGACTTAGACTTAGCTTAAGCAGAACTCTAAAACATTTTAGGGGCTTATTCATATTTGATTAACAGAGCCAAATGCCTTTATTTAAAAGCATTTGTGATAAAATAGCAATTTTTAAATAAAGGGAAAACATGCCAATTAAAATCGCTATCAATGGGACTGGGCGCATTGGTTTGTGCGCTATAAGAGTCGCTAGTCAAAGAAAAGATATAGAAATTGTAGCTATCAATTCTACCGCTGAATTAGAAACTCTTTTGCATTTAATCCGTCATGACAGCGTGCATGGGCATTTTGAAGCCCAATTAAACGCCAATAGAACCCTAAATATCGGGCATAGTAAAAATATTTTAGTGTTGAGCGAGCGAGACATTAACAAGCTTGATTTTTCTGCCGCTAACGCAGAAATCATCATAGAATGCACCGGGAAATTCAATTCCTTAGAAGCTTCAAGCGCTCATCTTAAAAACAGCGTGAAAAAAGTCATCATTTCCGCTCCCGCGCAAAATACACCCACCTTTGTCTATGGGGTGAATCACACCCATTACCATAACGAAAGCGTGATTTCTAACGCCTCTTGTACGACTAATGCTAGCGCTCCTTTATTAAAAATCTTAGATGAAGCCTTTAAAGTAGAAAACGCGCTTTTAACCACCATTCACAGCTACACTAACGATCAAAACCTTTTAGACACCAAGCACAAGGACATCCGCCGTGCTAGAGCGGCTGGTTTAAATCTCATCCCCACAAGCACCGGCGTGAGCAAAGCCATTTCGCTAGTCTTACCGCATTTAGGCCCTAAAGTTACAGGCCTTGCGATTAGAGTGCCTACCCCTAATGTGAGCTTAGTGGATCTGTCTTTAAATTTTAAAAAATCCGTGAGTAAAGCAAGCCTTCAGCATGCGCTTAAAGACGCTTGTAAGCATGCCTTTAAAGGGGTTGTAAGCATTGATGAAGAAAGGCTCGTTTCAAGCGATTTTATTTCTTCGCCTTTTAGCGCGATCGTGATTGATGATCAAATCATGACAATAGGCGAAAAAAATGCTAAAGTATTGGCATGGTATGATAATGAGATGGGTTATAGCGAGCGCTTGATAGACATGGCGCAATATATAGCACAAAATTAAAAGAAAGGATTTTTCATGTTAGCTAAAATGTCGTTTATGCAAAACGTTAAAAACATTCAAGAAGTGGAAGTGAGCCATAAAAGGGTGCTTATTAGAGTGGATTTTAACGTGCCTTTAGATGAAAATTTGAATATTACTGATGATACGCGCATTAGAGAGAGCTTGCCCACCATCCAATATTGTATTGACAACAAGGCTAAAGATATTATTTTAGTGAGCCACTTGGGCCGCCCTAAAGGGGTTGAAGAAAAATTGAGCTTGAAACCCTTTTTAAAACGCCTTGAAAGACTCTTAAATCATGAAGTGGTTTTTTCTCAAAATATCGCACAACTCAAGCAAGCCCTAAGCGAAAACGCACCCACAAGGATTTTTCTTTTAGAAAATATCCGCTTTTTAAAAGGCGAAGAAGAAAATGATGAAAATTTGGCTAAAGATTTAGCGAGCTTGTGCGATGTGTTTGTGAATGACGCTTTTGGCACGAGCCACAGAAAGCATGCCAGCACTTATGGCACGGCGCAATTCGCCCCTGTTAAAGTGAGCGGGTTTTTACTCAAAAAAGAAATTGATTCGTTTTATCAAGCGTTTAACCACCCTTTACGCCCTTTATTGTTGATTGTAGGGGGGGCTAAGGTCAGCTCCAAACTCACCTTGTTAAAAAACATTTTAGATCTCATTGACAAGCTCATCATTGCCGGGGCGATGAGTAACACCTTCTTAAAAGCCTTAGGCTATGATGTGCAAGATTCTTCTGTAGAAGACGCTCTAATCAATGACGCCCTAGAATTGTTAAAAAGCGCCAAAGAAAAAAAAGTCAAAGTCTATTTGCCTATAGACGCTGTAACCACTGATGACATTCTCAACCCCAAACACATCAAAATTTCACCCGTCCAAGACATTGAGCCTAAACACAAGATCGCTGATATAGGGCCCGCGAGCGTGAAATTATTTTCTGAAGTCATAGAGAGCGCGCCCACGATCCTATGGAATGGCCCCTTAGGCGTGCATGAAAAACAAGAATTCGCCAGAGGCACAACCTTTTTAGCCCACAAAATCGCTGACACTTACGCTTTCTCGCTCATTGGGGGGGGCGATACCATTGATGCGATCAACCGCGCGGGCGAAAAGGATAACATGAGTTTTATTTCCACCGGTGGGGGAGCGAGCTTGGAATTGTTAGAGGGCAAAATTTTACCTTGTTTTGAGGTTTTGGATAAACGCCATTAACTCTAAGGATCGCTTATGGTGAACGTGTTTTTCAAACAGCAAAAATTTGTCATTAAAAAACGCTTTAATGATTTTAATGGTTTTGATATAGAGGAAAATGAAGTTTTATGGTTTGAATTAATCAACCCCACGCCCAATGAATTAGCCACTCTAAGCCAAGAATACGCTATCCACTACAACACAGACCATTCCCAACGAGTCTCATCAGTTACCAAATACTGGGAAGACAGCTCCAGCGTTACGATCAACGCTTTTTTCACCAATCAGGATGAAAATGAGACTTTCCACACGGAAATGGCGACCTTTATTTTGTCTAATAACATTCTTTTCACGATTTATTACGGGACTTTAGAGATTTTTGATTCTATCCAAAAAAAGGTTTTGGCTAGCCCTAAAAAATTTGAAGACGGGTTTGATATTCTAACCAAAATCTTTGAAGTGTATTTTGAAAAAGGCGTGGAATGTTTGGAGTGGATCAACAAACAAACGAGCCTGTTGCGCAAAAACATCATTTTCAAAGAAACTTCTACGCATGATGATATTTTAGTGCGCTTGTCCAATTTGCAAGAATTTAATGTGGCTTTAAGGGATTCTTTTTTTGACAAACGGCGCATTATCACCGCATTACTAAGGAGCAATAAAGTGGATAGCGATACGAAAAATAATTTAAATATCATTTTAACCGATTTTAGCTCTTTGGTGGAGTCTACAACGGTCAATCTCAACTCGCTTGATAACATTCAAAACCTGTTCGCTTCTCAAGTCAATGTTGAGCAAAATAAAATCATCAAACTCTTCACTGTAGCGACTATGGCGATGATGCCCCCTACTTTGATTGGCACGATTTATGGCATGAATTTTAAATTCATGCCGGAGTTAGAATGGCAATACGGGTATCTTTTCGCGTTGATTGTCATGGCGATTTCTACGATTTTGCCTGTGCTCTATTTTAAAAAGAAAGGCTGGTTGTAGCCTTTTATGGAATTTTTATCCTCACTCTTAGACGCTCTTTCTACACCGCATGGCATAGTCTCCTTGGCTACGCTCACGCTTTTAGAGATCGTTTTAGGGATTGATAACATCATTTTTATCACGGTGATGGTCTATAAACTCCCCAAACACCAGCAAAATAAAGCCATGATTTTAGGCTTGGGCCTAGCGATGATCGCTCGTATAGGGCTTTTAGGGAGCTTGTTTTTTATCAGCCATTTGCAAAAGCCTTTATTCACTATAGCGGGCATGAGCTTTTCATGGCGTGATGTGGTGCTGCTTGTAGGGGGGGCGTTTTTGGCTTTTAAAGCGTTAGTGGAATTAAAAGAGCAGATCTACCCTAAAGAAAAACACCAAGAAAAAGCGTTTGGCTTTTTCATCACTTTAATAGAAATCATGTTTTTAGACATTGTCTTTTCTTTAGACTCCGTGATCACGGCTATTGGGATCGCTAAACACCTAGAAGTCATGGCGCTTGCTATTATTTTATCTGTAATCGTGATGATGTTTTTTTCCAAAATCGTTGGCGATTTTATTGAAAGGCATTATCGCATCAAAACTTTAGCCTTTGTGTTTTTGCTCGTTGTGGGCGTGTTTTTGTTTTTAGAAGGCTTGCATTTGCATGTTGATAAAAATTATTTGTATGCGGGTATTGGTTTTGCCTTGCTCATAGAATGCTTGAACATTTTCATAGAAAAGAAAATGAAAAAAAATTAAAAAGCGTTTTTTAAAAGGCTTTCATGCTTTTATGAACAACTAAATTTTAATCAAAACTCATAAGCGCATAGGGGCATTTCGCAATGAAACCCCCTTAAAAAGAGGATTTGTGCCACCTAGTAAGCAAACACATAATTGAGATACACGCTATAGAGCCTTCGGTATTTGAGTTCAGCCCCCATGAAAGAGTAATAATCCGTGTTAATGGTGGGGATTTTCACGCCCAATTCCATGCCATGCTGAGCGGCATGATCGCTGTCTTTTTTCTTAGGCCTAGCGAGATTCATCCTCAAGCCTAAATTGAATAGAAATTGGAAATTAGCCACATTCATCTTAGCGCTATAGATACTACCCACCATGTTCAAATTCACGAATTCAGAATTAAGCCACGAAGTCCCAGCTAGTGCAAAACCACCAAAAAGCCCCACAGAAAGCTTGTTATTTTTGCCTAAAAAGTTGGTGTTTTTATCGTTGATGAAGTTATAAAGCGCATCCATTCCCACCCCATAAGTCCACACATCAGAAGCGGAGTTGAAGAAGCTGGATTTAATAAACGCATGGTTGTAGTCAAAAAAGCCGTAATACCTTAACCCGCACCTTCTTTTTTGGCCAAAGAATTGTTTGTAACCCACCTGAATACCGATCCCATTCATCGCGCCGTTATTGGTTTGAGAACTGATCATGCCAAAGCGCCTGAAAGGGTTTTTGCCTAGTTCTTGCGTGATGGCTTGGAGTTGGTTGTATTTGTTGGTATCCAAAGAATAAGTGAGCAAACCTTCTGGGGAATTAGGGTTTTGAGCGGCATGCGTCATGTTTTGAAGAGACTTGGCGTTAGGCAAGTTGGAGATACCGCTATTGATCGCTGTTGAGTCTTTATTCAGGGTGTTAAGGGCTTCTTTAAAATTCAAAATGGTTTGAGCTAAAGCTTTCTCTTGATTGACCTGATTGCCATAATAAGCGGTGTGTTGCTCCAAAGAGTTTAAAGTTTCCTTCACAAACGCGCAACCTGAACCATAAGTGTTGTCGTTAATCACACCAGCCGATCCTGCGGTGCATTCTTCTAGATCTTGTTGGATAGGCCCTTGAATGCTGTGGAAATTGTCCGCTACTTGTTGGGCTAAACCTAAAATCTCTGCTTGAGCGTTAGCTCTATTGAGCATTTCTTTTGCGAACCCTTTGTCTTTGGAAGTGTAGGGGTTGAAATTGTCTGGTTGCGTGATTTGGGTGTTTTCATTAGCGTTAAGCTGTTTGGTTTTTTCTAGGGCTGTTTGAGCGTTTTTAATCATCTCGCTAATAGCGTTAAAACTATCGCCAAAAATATCCATCACAGTCCCGGTCTTGCCGCTAAAACCCCATGCCCCACCGCCACCATTCACATGCGGGTTTTGGGTGGTAAGGACATTGATGATAGTAGCGGCTTGTTGCAAAAGGTTTTCAGCGTCATTGACGCTACTAATCTTTAGCTGGATTGGGATTGATGATCCGCCTGAATAATAATTGCCATTCCCATCGGGGTAAGTGTATTCTGTGGTGGGGTTTCTTGTGAAAGTTTGATTGATATTGACTACCATATTTTTGGAGCTATTCAAGGCAGGCATCCCGCCTCCTTGATTTTGGTTTAAAGCGGTTTGGATAGTTTGATAAGCGGTATTGAGAACCTGGTATTCGCTGCTAGATAGGATACCATTTGGTCCTACATTACTGGCTCCATTACAAGTGGTGGTGGTCGTTCCGCTACCGGTGTTGTAGCTGTAGTTTGGCGTGTTGTCAAACGATCGAACGCCCCCATTTTCTAAATGTTCTGGGCCAAGATTGGGGCCAGGGCCGCAACTGATCCCAAAAGCTATGACTTGCCACATGCCCACAGCGGCATTGAGCGCTAAAGCCACAGCTTGATAGGCTGGGGAAGTGGTGGTAGCGCTAGTGAGGTTAATGGCGCTTGAGTTTAAATTATCAATCGCACCCGTGATTGCGCTCGGCGTGCTGGCTAGATTGACTAAGGAATTTAAGTAATTGTATTGGTTTAAAAGGTTGCTTAAGTTATCGTATCTGTCTGCAAGATTTTGCAAGGCTCCAGTGTTTTTCACTTGTTGAACCGCTTCACCGATCTGATAGCCCACACTCATGTAAAATCCGTCGTCTTCAGCCCTTGATAATGAGAGCATGAGAGAAAGAGAGTAAGAGGGATTTTTTGATTTTCATGTTTTCTCCTTTTAATAGATTTTTCTTTGATACAAAGAGATTTCATATTATAAGCAATAAATGGAATTTTATGGCTAATTCTAGCTCTAAATTTTAGAGATTTTGTTTTTTTTTTTGTAAATTGCGAAAAATAGGGGTTTTGGCCTAACTTTTAAGGCTTAAAAACCGCCCTTAAAAGAAAGACTAATCAGTCTTCTTTCAAGCTATAAGCGATAGGGATTTTTAGATGCACGGTTTCGTCTGGTTTAGGGAATAAATACGCCGCGCTTTTAATAGCTTCTAAAGCCGCATGGTTTAAAATATCCGTCGTGTTGCTTTTGACAACCTTAATGTCTGTAACGCTCCCGTCAGGATTGATGACAAAACTCACCAACACTTCGCCCTCAATGCCTCTAATCTGCGCCATTTTGGGGTAGCGGTTTTTAGAAGAAATGGCGGTTTGGATCTTCATTAAAAATTCGTTACTCACCCCTGGGTTATAAGCTTGCGCTTCAGAAGTGGCCCCATCAGAAGTCTTGTTAGACTCTTCTTGTTTGTCTTTTTCTTTGACGATGTCTTTAGTCGTTACTTGTTTAGGAGCGCTTTTTTCTTTAGCTTCTTCCTTAGCTTCTTCTTTTTTGGGTTCTTCTTTAGGCTCTTCTTTCTTAGGTTCTTCAACTTTAGGCTCGGGTTTTGGTTCAGGTTTGGGTTTGGGTTCAGGCTTTGGTTTGGGTTTTGGCTTGGGTTTAGGCTTTGGTTTGGGTTTTGGCTTCGCTACTTCTTTTTTTGGCTCTTCTTTCTTGGGTTCTTCTTTAGGCTCTTCTTTGGGTTTAGCGGATTCGGCATTCGTCTTCACTTTAGAATTGGTGTTAATGCTGGCTAAACTCATGGTAACCTTAGTGGTGCCAGCTTGCGCTAAAGGCTCTGGGGCGTCTTCGCGCAGTAAAAAATAGCCAAACCCTATAGCGTATAGGGCAAAAGAGATTAAAAAGCTAACACTCGTTGAAACTTTACTGAGCTTCTGTGGAGATGGAGAAATTTTCATGATTATGCTCTTTTAAAATATCCATAATGCTGATAAAAGTTTCAAAACGAGAGCTTTTGTCGCTTTTTAAGTCTATAAGGGTTTTAGGGTCTGTTTGTTTGACTACAGCGCTCAAAGCTTCTAAATTCGTCGGTTTGTCATCTACGAAAATATTGTCATGCTCATCTACGGAGATGACCACCACTTTTTGATCGTTTGGCTGGGATTTTTCCGCATTTTTAGCGTTAGGGAGACTGACTTTAATCTTACCTTGTGCGATAAAAGTAGAAACGCTTAACACAATCGCTAGCAAAACGAGCATAATATCAATGAAAGGGACAACATTCAGCCCATCGCCTCTTCTGATGCTTTTCATTTTTTCATGATCCTAAATTTTTCACTCAAAACATCGGATTTTCTCAACAAGCTATTATAAGCGATCAAAGTGGGAATCGCTACAGCAAGCCCTAGAGCGGTCGCTTTTAAAGCCAAAGACAAACCTACCATGATCGTTTTAGCGTCCATCCCGCCGCTCACGCCCATGTCATAGAAAATCACCATAATCCCTAAAACCGTCCCTAATAAGCCCACATAAGGCGCGTTAGAAAAAATCACATAGAGAATGGTTAGATTCTTGGTTAAATCCAAATTCAGGGCATCTATATCATCATAAGCTTTCAAATCGACTTTAGAATAAAAAATAACCCTTTCAATCACAAACCACAAGGCTAAAAAACTGGCCACGCCAAGCACCGCAAAAACAAATATGTCCACATAATCTTTCAACATTCCCACTGAAAAACCGCCCATAAAAACTCCTTGTCTATGATAAAACAATTCCCTTAAGATTAAAGCAACATGCAACACAGCCATTCTAAGAGCATGCACCCTTTAAGAAGCATTCGTTCGCATAAATGCTTTAAAAATGATAAAAGAATATTAGTTTGTTGATTATATTGTTTTAATAATAACAAGTCAATAATGATTAAGCCAATAATCACAATCAAATCCAAACGCTCTTATGGCCAACCATTTAAATCCAGTTTGTATTATATTTGTATTATAATTGTTAATTTTAAATCAATTCAATCATACTAGCATGAGCGGCTTTTAACAAACTCATGCAAAAAAAAGGATTTTTCTCAATGGATACACCCAATAAAGACGATTCAATCATCCGCTTTTCGGTTTCTTTACAACAAAATTTATTGGACGAATTAGACAACCGCATCATTAAAAACGGCTATTCTTCTCGCTCAGAATTAGTGCGCGACATGATCAGAGAAAAATTAGTAGAAGACAATTGGGCAGAAGACAACCCTAATGATGAGAGTAAAATCGCCGTGCTTGTGGTGATTTATGATCACCACCAAAGGGAATTAAACCAGCGCATGATAGACATTCAGCATGCCAGCGGGACGCATGTTTTATGCACCACGCACATTCACATGGACGAGCATAATTGTTTGGAGACGATTATTTTACAAGGCAATTCGTTTGAAATCCAACGCTTGCAATTAGAAATCGGAGGGCTTAGGGGGGTTAAATTCGCTAAATTGACTAAGGCGTCTAGCTTTGAATACAATGAATAGCGTCTTAAATTACAAAGAATTAGCGCTCTATGGAGGGAGTTTTGACCCTTTGCACAAGGCTCATTTAGCCATTATTGATCAAACTTTAGAATTATTGCCATCCGCTAAGCTCATTGTCTTGCCCGCTTATCAAAACCCTTTCAAAAAGCCATGTTTTTTGGACGCAAAAACCCGTTTTAAGGAATTAGAAAGAGCTTTAAAGGGAATAGATAGGGTGCTGTTGAGCGATTTTGAAATCAAACAAGAAAGGGCTGTGCCTACGATAGAAAGCGTGATTTTTTTTCAAAAACTCTATCGCCCTAAAACGCTTTATTTAGTCATAGGAGCGGATTGTTTAAGGCATCTTTCTTCTTGGACTAATGCTAAAGAGCTTTTAAAAAGGGTGGAATTAGTGGTTTTTGAAAGGATTGGCTATGAAGAGATCCAATTTAAGGGGCGTTATTTCCCTTTAAAGGGCATTGACGCGCCGATTTCTTCTAGCGCGATTAGGGCCAGTTTAGGGGTTTAAGCGTGTTTTTTAATGTGGCTATAGGCTTCTTGAATGATAGCGAAGCGTTTGGCGTAAAGAGCCTTTTTTTCTTTAAGATCGCATAAATCAGGGTGGTAGGTTTTAGCTAATTCTAAATAGCGCTTTTTGACTTCGCTGAAATTTTCATGTTTGATAAACCCTAGCGTTTTATAGCATTCTTTTAATTTGCGTTCAGCCATAGTGGTGTAGCTGTCCTTGCCAAAGCCATTAGGATAGATGAAATCTAAGCATGCGTTATGGACGATTCTATTTTCATTGAGCGTTATAATGAGTTCCCAAAAACGCTCTGAATCGCCTCTTATATGCAATTCATCTTGGGTTTCTAAAAACACACAGCCGCTGAATTTTTGGCGTAAAAAGCGCTTAGCGATAGGGTGCTTGGTGATAAAAAGCGCGTATTCTGCCCCAAAGGTTAAAACTTTCACCTCTATCTTTTCTAAAAGCGTGTTTTGATTGATGATTTTGATGCGTATGGGCAAGTGGCTTTTTTGTAAAATCTCTTCTAAAGAATGCATGCTAATATCTTTCTCATGCACGCATTCAAGGGCATGATAGACCCAATTGAGCAAGTAGTTTTTTTTAAAACATTCCGTGTCGTTTAAGATGAGTAACGATGAAGAGAGCATGTGGCACTGGCTGAAATGCTTTTTAGCGTAGTTTAAAACTTTTTTCAACAAAGGGTGGCTGTTAGGGAGCGCGATTTGCGTGAATCTGGCTAACAATTCAATTTTGGCCATTGCCCTTATTTTCTCCATGCGTTTTGATGCGATTTTTAAAAATCTTTAGGTATTTTAGCATGCCAATGGTTAAAAAAAGGTGGTTATGAATGGTTTTTGCGCTAGACTACGAGCCATAACTCATAATGAAAGATACAAAAATGAAAATAGCGGTATTACTCAGTGGGGGGGTGGATAGCTCTTATAGCGCTTATAGCTTAAAAGAGCAAGGGCATGAATTAGTGGGGATTTATTTGAAACTCCATGCGAGTGAAAAAAAGCATGATTTATACATCAAAAACGCTCAAAAAGCGTGCGAGTTTTTAGGCATTCCTTTAGAGGTGTTGGATTTTCAAAAGGATTTTAAAAGCGCGGTTTATGATGAATTTATCAGCGCTTATGAAGAAGGGCAAACCCCTAACCCATGCGCGTTGTGCAACCCTTTAATGAAATTTGGGCTAGCTTTAGATCACGCTTTAAAATTAGGGTGTGAAAAGATCGCTACCGGGCATTATGCGAGGGTCAAAGAAATTGACAAGGTAAGTTATATTCAAGAGGCTTTGGATAAAACTAAAGATCAGAGCTATTTTTTATACGCTTTAGAGCATGAAGTTATCGCTAAATTGGTGTTCCCTTTAGGGGATTTGTTAAAAAAGGATATTAAGCCTTTAGCCTTGAATGCGATGCCTTTTTTAGGCACTTTAGAGACTTATAAGGAATCTCAAGAAATCTGCTTTGTGGAAAAAAGCTACATTGACACTTTAAAAAAGCATGTTGAAGTGGAAAAAGAGGGCGTGGTGAAAAACCTACAAGGCGAAATTATTGGCACGCATAAGGGCTATATGCAATACACGATTGGCAAACGCAAAGGCTTTAGTATTAAAGGCGCGTTAGAGCCGCATTTTGTGGTGGGGATTGACGCTAAAAAGAACGAGTTGATTGTGGGCAAAAAAGAAGATTTAGCCACGCGTTTCCTCAAGGCTCAAAACAAATCTTTAATGAAAGATTTTAAGGATGGCGAATATTTTATCAAGGCTCGTTACAGGAGCGTGCCTGCTAAAGCGCATGTGAGCTTAAAAGATGGAATGATTGAAGTGGAGTTTAAAGAGCCTTTTTACGGCGTGGCTAAAGGGCAAGCCTTGGTCGTTTATAAAGATGATATTTTGCTTGGCGGGGGCGTGATCGTTTAAGGCTTTTTGCGTTTATAGCCTAGTTGATCGCTTTTTTAAACTCATTCTCGCTTAAAATTTTTAAAGCTAGGGAATCCATGCGGATCTAAGCGGATATTTTTAATAAGAGTTTTTCCATTGCTCAAATCACCGCTCAAATTGGAGGGCTTTTTAGTCTGTTGTTTGGCTAAAAGGGCTAAAACTCGGGCGTTTAACGCCATGGTTTCATTCAAAAACGCCATTTGCTTATTTAATTCGCTTAAAAATTCTATATTCAAGGTTTTTAAAGTATGCTCGTAATTGGCTAAGATTAAAGCATGCTTTTCTTTGTTGTTTTTAGCGTCTTTTAATTCCTTGTCCCGCTCTATAAGGGCGTTTTGGTAGCGTTGGTGCAATTCTTTAGTGCATGATTTGAGGTTTTCTTTATCGCATAAAAAATGCGTTTTTAAAGTTTCTAGGCGTTTTTCTAGGGGTAAAAAGGTTTTTAGGGCGTCTTCTTTGGCTTGGATTTGGTTTTGAAGCTTGTTTTTAAATTTTTTCAAACGCATGGCTTTATAGGCTTGAAAATCATGGTTTATGAGAGCGTTGTATTCTAGGGTTTTGTTATGGGATTGTTGGTTATGGGCTTGGTTTTCTAAAACTTGATCGCACAAGGCGTTTAAAGCGCTCATCAGATCCAATTGCGAGAGCAAATGGGCGAGTTTAGGCTCTTTGAGTAAGAAAAGGGCGTTGTTTTGCTCTTGGACTTCTAAAGCGTTTGAAGCCTCTTCTAAATTCTTAACGCCGCTCAAATAAGGGCAATGTTCTTGCAAGAAAAGCGTTTGGGATTCTTTGATTAAGCGTTCTTGTTCCATGCTCTCTTTTAAGCGTTTTTCTAAAGCTTGTAATTTTTCTAATTCCAAAGCGCTTTGCTTCAATAGTGCATCCGTGTCCATAAGGCGGATCTGGCTGGCGTTAAAAAAACGCCTCTGGCTATTTAGGGTGCTGTTAGCTTTTTTGATTTCTTTGAGTTGATCTTGGTTATTGGAAAGCACGCTTTGATAGATTCTTAAACTTTCATTGAGTTTGTAAAGCATGTCAGAAAGCTGTTCGTTAGAGCGCGAGAGTTTGGCGTTTGTTTGAGAATCAAAAGTCATCATTATCTGCGCGTTTGAAAAGGTTAGAAAAAATAAGAAAAAGCAAAAAAATCTCATGGGGTTATCTTTATTACTATAGTTTCATCGTGTTATTTTATCTAAGTTTTGGCATGCGCTAAAACACGCAAAATTATCGCTTTTAAGATAAAATAAGCGTTTTGATGCCATTTTTGGAGCGATCGTGGAATTGAGTTATTATGAAATTTTAGAAGTGGAAAAACACAGCAACCAAGAGACCATTAAAAAGTCTTACAGGAAGCTAGCCTTAAAATACCACCCAGACCGAAACGCTGGCGATAAAGAAGCCGAAGAAAAGTTCAAGCTCATCAATGAAGCCTATGGGGTGCTAAGCGATGAAAAGAAGCGGGCCTTATACGACAGATATGGTAAAAAAGGCTTAAACCAAGCCGGCTCAAGCCAGAGCGATTTTTCTGATTTTTTTGAAGATTTAGGCTCGTTTTTTGAGGACGCTTTTGGGTTTGGCGCTAGGGGGAGTAAAAGGCAAAAAAGCTCTATCGCGCCGGATTATTTGCAAACCATTGAATTGAGTTTCAAAGAAGCGGTTTTTGGCTGTAAAAAAACCATTAAAGCCCAATACCAGAGCGTCTGTGAGAGTTGCGATGGCACGGGCGCTAAAGATAAAGCCCTAGAGACTTGCAAGCAGTGTAATGGGCAGGGGCAGGTGTTTATGCGTCAAGGTTTTATGAGTTTTGCGCAAACTTGTGGGGCGTGTCAAGGCAAGGGCAAGATCATTAAAACCCCATGCCAAGCGTGCAAGGGTAAAACCTACATTCTTAAAGATGAAGAAATTGATGCGATAATCCCTGAGGGCATTGACGATCAAAACCGCATGGTGCTTAAAAATAAGGGCAATGAATACGAGAAGGGGAAAAGAGGGGATTTGTATTTAGAAGCGCGAGTCAAAGAAGATGAGCATTTCAAGCGCGAAGGCTGTGATTTGTTCATTGAAGCGCCGGTGTTTTTCACCACTATCGCTTTGGGGCATACGATTAAAGTGCCGTCTTTAAGAGGAGGCGAATTGGAATTAAAAATCCCTAGAAACGCCAAAGACAGGCAAACTTTTGCGTTTAGAAACGAGGGCGTGAAGCACCCTGAAAGCTCTTATAGAGGGAGTTTGATCGTGGTGTTGCAAGTGATTTACCCTAAAAGCTTGAATAAAGAGCAGCAAGGGTTATTGGAAAAATTGCATGCGAGTTTTGGCTATGAGGGCGAACCGCATAAAAGCGTTTTAGAAACCTGTATTTCTAAAATTAAAGACTGGTTTAAATAGAGGGTTGTTGATGCATGATTTTCTAAAAGCCTTCAAAGACGCTTTCCCTCATACCATTTCTATCTTTTTAGGGTATTTGCTTATGGGAATGACTTTTGGAATGCTTTTAGTCCAGCAAGGGTATGATTATAAAGTCGCTTTGTTCATGTCGTTATTCATCTACGCTGGGGCGGTGCAATTTGTAGCGATCACGCTTTTAAGCGCGCAAGCGAGCTTGATGAATGTCGTTATTGTGAGCTTGTTAGTGAATGCGAGACAGACTTGTTATGCGCTTTCTATGCTAGATCGATTTAAAAACACCCAATGGCGTTTGCCCTATTTAGCGCATGCGCTCACGGATGAAACCTTTGCACTATTGAATTTATACGCTCCTAAAGAGGGGGTTAGTGAAAAAGATTTCATGTTTAGTATTTCCTTACTCAACCATTCTTATTGGATTTTTGGCTCGTTAGTGGGTTCGTTGGCCGGATCGCATTTTTCTTTTGACACTCAAGGCATGGAATTTGTGATGACAGCGATTTTTATCGTGCTATTCATGGAGCAATACAAACGGAACACAAACCACAAAAACGCATGGCTTGGGATCGTTATTGCGGTCGTTTGTTTGGCGCTCTTTGGGACTGAATACTTTTTGCTCATCGCTTTAGTTTTGATGGTGCTCGCCCTCATTTTGTTTAGAAAGCAGTTAGAATGTTAATGCATTCTATACTCATTCTTTTAGTCATTATAATAACGACTTATTTCACGCGCATTTGGCCTTTTATGGTGTTTAACGCTAAAAACCCACCTAACGACTTTGTGCGTTATTTGGGTAGGGCTTTATCATGCTCAGTGATAGGCATGCTCGTGATCTATTGTTTTAAAGACATTCACATTTTAAAACCCCCTTATGGGATCAATGAAATCACCGCTTTTTTATCCGTTATTCTTTTGCACCGCATTTTTAAGGTGTTTGTTTTAAGCATCACGCTCCCTACCATTCTTTATATGGTTTTAGTCCAAAGCCATGTATTAGAAAAGGCTTTTTTTAATATTCATGTTTTTTAACCCTAGCGTTTTTAATCACAAAATACGCCGTAGGGATAATAAAAAGCGTTAAAACAACGCTACTCATCATGCCCCCTAGCATGGGTGCGGCAATGGATTTCATGATTTCACTTCCTGTGCCATGGCTATACATGATTGGAATGAGTGAAGCTAAAATGCTAAAAAAGGTCATCAGCTTGGGCCTTACCCTAAGCACCGCCCCATGCATGATAGCTTCTTTTAAGGCGGTAGTCGTCTGCTCTTTTAAAGGGGTTTTGATGAATTTTTGAAACGCATCCTCTAAATAAATAATCATCACAATAGCCGTTTCGCTCGCTACCCCTAAAAGGGCTAAAAAGCCCACTAACGCCGCCACGCTCATGTTAAATCCCATGAGATTCATAAAAATCAACCCCCCCAAAAACGCAAAAGGCAGAGTGAAAAAGCATAATAAGGAATTAGTGAGATTCTTTAAAGCAAAGACAATTAAAATAAAAATGATAAAAACGCTCACCGGCACGATGTATTGTAAGGTTTTAAACGCTTCTTCTAAATACTGGCTTTCGCCGCTAAATTCATAATAATACCCGTTAGGCAATTGGATTTTTTCTAGCGCTTTTATTGCTAGTTGTCTGTAAGCATCAGAGCTGATATTAGCTTGCGGAACAATATAGATAAAATTCACGTTCAAGCCCTTTTCGCTCTTTAGCACCGCCGGCGAGTTGTCGTAATACACATGGGCTAACTCCCTTAAGGGCATGTAATTGTAAGCGGTTTTGACATAGAGGTTTTTTAATTTTTCAATGGTGTTTCTTTCGGTGTCTTCTAAGCGTAAAGAAATAGGGTAGCTTTCTACGCCTTTAATCATGGTAGTGAGCGTGGCTCCGCCCAGAGCGAATTTAATCGCATCTAACACGGCGTTTTTATTGATGTCATAACGAGCCAGATTTTCATCGTTCAAATCCAGCGTGATATAGTAGCCATTATTAGATCGCTCTGCAAAAACGGATAAACTCTCTTTTAGGGTTTTGAGCTGTTGTTCCATAAGGATCGCTAATTCTTGTAATTTGTCCGTGTCATTACCATAGAGCTTGATGCCTAGGGGCGTTCTAATGCCGGTTAAGAGCATGTCCGTCCTCCCACGAATGGGGTAAGTCCATGAATTAGTCAAGCCTTTTAATTGTAAGGTTTTTTCTAATTTATCCCTAACTTCTTTATAGCTGAGCTTTTCTTTCCATTCGTTTTTTGGCTTTAATTCAATGTAGGTTTCTATCATTCCTAAACCGGCGGCATCGGTGCTAGTGTTAGCGCGCCCCACCTTGCCAAAAACCTGTTTGACAAAATCCAATCGCTTGATAGCGGCATTACTTTTTTTCAAATATTCTAAAGCGGTATCAATGCCCACGCCATTAAGCGTTACTGGCATATACATGATTACCCCTTCATTGATTTGGGGGATAAATTCCCAGTTGAGTTTTTTATACGCTACATACAAACCCCCTAAACCTAAGACGCTCGCTATTAAAAAAGCGTATCTGAACTTAAGCACAACATTCAAGCTCACGCCATAAATTTTCATGAAAAAAGCGTTAATGGGGTTTTTAGACTCTTCTAAAATCCGCCCTTTAATGAGCCATACCATTAAAATAGGGACCATGGTGATAGAAAGCAGCGCTCCTACTAGCATGGCAAAGGTTTTGGTGTAAGCTAAAGGGGCAAAAAGCTTTTCTTCTTGGCCGGTGAGCGCAAAAATTGGCAAGAAAGAAACCACGATGATCATTAAAGCAAAAAATATCGCACCCCCCACATGCTTAACCCCTTCTATGATGCCATTAACCCTTTGAGCGTTGTCTTTTGTATCAATGTGTTGCAAATGCTTATGAGCGTTTTCTACCATCACAATAGCCGCATCCACCATCGCCCCTATAGCGATCGCAATACCCCCTAAACTCATGATGCTCGCTTCAATATTGAAATAACGCATGAGCAAGAAGCTAATACACACGCTTAAAGGCAGAGTGATAATCACCACTAAAGCGCTCCTGAAATGCAGTAAGAAAATCGCAATAATGACTAGCACAATGACGCTTTCTTCTATGAGCGTGTGGATCAAATTGTCAATGCCTTTTTCAATCAATTCGCTCCTGTCATACACGCTGGTGATTTTCACATCAGGGTTACTCGCTTGTAAGGTGGCGATTTTTTCTTTAATGGCTTTAAGCACCTTATAGGTATCAGCGTGATAGCGCACCATGACAATCCCCCCCACCACTTCCTTATCGCCATTGAGATTGGCCGCTCCTCTGCGTGGTTTTGGAACTAGCCTAACGCTGGCTATATCTTTGATTTTTAAAGGGATAGCCCCTTCTTTTTTAACCACAATTTCTTCTAAATCCTTCAAAGATTGGATATAGCCATGCGATCTTATGATTTTTTCAAACCCGTTTTCTAAAATAACCCCCCCACCGGTATCGTTATTGGAATTTTTAATCGCGTTAGCGACTTGCTCTAAACTCAAGTTATAACGGATCAAAGAATCGTTTTGAAGCGTTACTTCATAATCTTTCACAAAACCCCCCACGCTTGCAACCTCACTCACCCCATCAACCCCCAAAAGCGCATAGCGGTAATAGAAATCTTGCAAGACTTTCAAATCGCTTAAATTCTTGCTATCGCTGGATAGAGCGTATTGATACGCCCAACCAATAGAAGTGGAATCGCTCCCTATTTCCACTTTAGCGTCCTTGGGGAGGTTACTCACTCGGTTCAATTGCTCTAAAACCCTATCCCTAGCCCAATACAGATTGACGCCGTCTTTAAAAATGATGTAAATCAAGCCGCTTTCATAGCTAGAAATCCCCCTAACCGTGTCAATGTTAGCGATGCTCATGAAAGTGGAAACTAATGGGTAAGTAACCTGCTCTTGCACGATTTTAGGGCTTTGATTGGGGTAAGTGATTTGCACGACCACTTGAGCGGGGCTTAAATCCGGCAAAGCGTCTAAACGAACGCTTTTTATCGCCCACAAAGAGGCTAAAAAAATGAGCAGAGTGACTAAAGTGGTAAGGAGTTTGTTTTTAACGCTTAAATCAATGATTTTTTCTATCATTCAATAATCCCCATTGTTTTGAGCGTCAGCGTCTAGCACGAATAAAGCGTTATTAGCAACTTCTTCGCCCGCTTTTAAACCCTCTAAAATTTCATAATTCCCATCGCTCAAGCGGACGGCTTTAATTTCTAATGGGCTTAAGCCAAAATCGTCTTTTTTAAACACGATAGCTTTTCCCCCTTTAATCAAAACCGCTTCTTTAGGCAGGATCTTCATTTTTTGGGGTTTGTGAAAGATTTCTACTTGAGCGAACATGTTAGGGTAATAAAGCTGTTTAACATTAGGCACATTGAAGCGCGCTTCTAGCATTTTATCTTGCGCATTTATGATGGGGTTGATGTTTTCAAGCGTGATTTCTTGTTTGCCTTTAATCCCTTCTACGAACAAAATCGCTTGATGCGTGTTTTTTAAAAACTCTAAATCCTCTTGATTGACTTTAACAAGCGCCCACAATTGGCTTAAATCTATGATTTGAAACAGCTCTTGCCCTTTTTTAAAAAAGCTCCCCTCATTGAGATCCGGGCTTTTTTTAAAGATAACGCCACTGAAACGAGAGTAAATAGTGATTGCATTTTGGACTTTATGGCTGCTAATGATTTTTTCAATGCTAAAGTTTTCTAACCCTAATAGTTTTAATTTTTCTTTAATCGCTCCCACTTGTTGGTTGAATTTCAATGATGATAACAACTCGCTTTGAACGCTCACTAATTCAGGGGAATACACGCTCAATAGTTTATCGCCCTTTTTAATGGGGGTATAGGTTTTATTCGCATAAAGCTTTTCCACATAGCCATCAAAACGCAGGGTTTGAGAAAAAATCAGCGCTTCATTGGGCTCTAAAATCGCGTAATAGCGCCGGCTCTGGGCGAATTCTTTTTCTATAACCTTAGTGGTGGAAATATTGAAATGAGTTTGGCTTTTAGCTTCTTTAGTTTTTTTAGTCTCTTGAGTTTCTTTAATTTCTTGAGCGTTAGCCAATAAGAGGCTAAAAAATAGGGTCAGGGCTAACAATAAAAGCCGTTTCATTCTAATCCTTTAAGGTTTTGTAAAGACAAATAAGCGCTATTTAGAGCGCTCAAGGTTTCAAGCTGGGTGATTTGAATGGTGATTTTGTCATTAAAAGCGTTGTAATAAGCGTTGTAATCGCCATTAGATTTCAAATCAAGTGCATAAATTTGCGCGATTTTTTCATTCTGTTTGATGATTTTATTGATCGCTTCCAGGTTTTTTTGCAAGGTTTCTAATTTTTTAAGGAGTTTTAGGGCCAGGTGGTGGGTTTTGTTTTTGGTGTTTTCCACTTCGCTTTTAAACACCAAGCTTTCTTTTTTCTTTTGCTCCACTAATTTGGCTTGCTTGCCATAAAGGGGTAAGGGGATGGACAAGGCGACGCTAAACATGTCGTAGTTATAGTATTGTTTGGAGCGGAAATAATACACCCCGGTAACATTCACGTCTTCTAAAAAGCTTTTTTTAGCCAAAGTAATATCTTTTTGTGCTTTTTCTTCATCAAGCCTGGCGATCGCAATATCGTAATTAGTGGCGCTAATGTTATATAACTCTTGCTCTTTATTAAATTCAAAATTTTTAGGGGCAATGCTTAAAATCTCGTTTTCTTTAAAAGTCAATTCACCCATGGAATAATGACTGCTAGAGAGCGCTTCTTCTAAATTGTTTTTTTTGATTTCTAATTGCGATTTTAAAATTTCTAATTTAGCGATTGCTATTAAATTGGGCGAACTGGAATGGTTGGCTTGATAGAGGGTGTTTTCTAAATTTTTAATCGCTGTGTTTAAAAGCTCTATTTCTTGTTGGTTTTTATAGTTTTCAATGCCATTTATCATTAAATTAATCACCAATTGTTGCTTGGTTTTTTTAAGCTCTAATATCTTTTTTTGTTTTTCTAAGTTAATCATTTGAGATTGCGTGAGTTTTTTACCATTTAAATCCACTTTTTGAGACAAACCCAAGCTCATGTTTTGCATTAAGGTGCTATCTAGCCTGAAAAAGTCGCTCACGTTAGCGTTGTTATAGCCTAAATACAAAATAGGGTTATCCCACTTGCTAACGACTTTTTCTTGAGAATTTAAAGCGTCAATTTGCTCTTGTAAGGCTTGTATTTTTTGATTTTTAGAAAGGTATCTAGCCACAAAAGATTGGATCTCTAAATCTTTAGCCAAACCCAAACTAAAAAGCAGTAACAAGGCTGTTAAAAGGCGTATTGAAACGCCCCCCTTATAAAACGCGCTTATAAAAGATAGCATGCGCTTATAAATCCAAGCTTGTTTTAGCGCGATAAACCTGGCCCTCTTTAGATTTAATATCCACCCTAACCTGCCATGTCCCGTTCATAGAAAGATTGGTTTTCGCTTCATAAAGGCCGTTTTTTTCACTCACTTGCGCCATTTCTTTCATCGCTGGCATGCCGGGCATTTCAGGCATCATAAACTGCACCCTAACGATAGCTTTTTCTAAAGCCTTACCTTTTAAAGTGGGGCTGAGTATGAAAGTGTTATCGCCTTTAATGGGGTTACCCACGGATTTGATTTTCACTTCCAAGTCATTGGCTTTTAGGGTTTGCTCCCATGCGTTTAAACTCATAACCCCCAACACGCTTACTAAAAATAAAGCGGCTAACTTTTTCATCGTTTTGACCTTTACATTAAGATAACAAGAAAATTCTTGTTGCGGACGAATGATAACCCTCTTTTGTGTAAAAATTGTGGAAATGGTTTTTAAAAAAATGGGGGTTTTAAGTAGAAGGTATAAAAGTTTATGCTATTTTTTTAAGGTTTTAAAATCAAATTTCAAAGGATTAGTATGCATTTTAGAATCGAACATGACACGATGGGCGAAATCAAAGTAGATGATAGCCAATACTGGGGGGCTCAAACGCAACGCAGTCTTGAAAACTTTAAAATCGGCACTGAAAAAATGCCTAAAGAACTCATTGGCGCGTTTGCCAAACTCAAAAGGAGTCTGGCGGTAGTTAACCACAAGTTGGGGAAATTAAGTCTGGAAAAATCCCAAGCCATTATCAAAGCGTGCGATTGCATTTTAAAAGGCGAGTTGTGCGGCGAATTTCCCCTAGCGATATGGCAAACAGGGAGCGGGACTCAAACGAACATGAACCTCAATGAAGTCATTGCCAATAAGGCTACCGAAATTTTAGGGGGTAATTTTAGAGAGAAAAAACTCATCCACCCTAACGATGATGTGAACATGTCTCAAAGCTCCAACGACACTTTCCCTACCGCAATGCACATTGTGAGCGTGCTAGAAATCACGCGCAAACTGCTCCCTAGTTTGGAGAATTTGTTAAAAACCTTTAAAGACAAAAGCCAACAATTTAAAGAGATTGTCAAAATCGGGCGCACGCATTTACAAGACGCTACGCCTTTAACTTTGGGGCAAGAATTTAGCGGGTATGCGAGCATGTTAGAGCATTCTAAACAACAAATTTTAGAGAGTTTGGAGCATTTAAGAGAATTAGCCATAGGCGGGACTGCCGTAGGCACAGGGCTAAACGCTCATAAAGAATTGAGCGAAAAAGTGGCTGAAGAATTGAGCCAGTTTAGTGGCGTGAAATTCATTTCTGCGCCCAATAAATTCCATGCACTCACTAGCCATGACGCTATCGCTTATGCGCATGGGGCTTTTAAGGCTTTAGCGGCGAATTTAATGAAAATCGCTAACGATATTAGATGGCTTGCGAGCGGGCCGCGCTGTGGTCTGGGCGAGCTTAATATCCCTGAAAACGAGCCGGGCAGCTCTATTATGCCCGGTAAAGTCAATCCCACGCAATGCGAAGCGATGACAATGGTGGCCGTGCAAGTGATGGGGAATGACATCGCTATTGGCATTGCGGCCAGTCAGGGTAATTTTGAATTGAATGTGTTCAAGCCGGTGATTATTTATAATTTCTTGCAAAGTTTAAGGCTCTTAAGCGACAGCATGGAAAGTTTTAATACCCATTGCGCGATCGGTATTGAGCCTAACAAAGAAAAAATTGATTATTACTTGCACCATTCTTTAATGCTAGTAACCGCCCTTAACCCGCATGTAGGCTATGAAAACGCCGCTAAAATCGCTAAAAACGCCCACAAAAAAGGCATTTCTTTAAAAGAAAGCGCGGTGGAATTGAAGCTCTTGAGCGCTGAAGATTTTGACAAATTCGTGGTGCCTGAAAAGATGATCGGGCCTAAGGCTTAAAACATGGCTAAGGTCAAGGATCAAGATTATAAAAAGTGGGCAAGAGAAATTGCGAGTGGGGGTGCTGTAGTGTTTTTTGGGGCTGGCTTTTCAGCTGGCGCTACAGGGTTTGATGGTGAATTGCCCTTGGGTAATCAGCTAAGAGATAAATTAGGTGAATTTTGTGGATTTGAAAGGAAGTATTATGAGACAAAAGATCTGAAAGATGTGGCTGAACATTGCCTACTTGAGAAATCTCGTCAAGAAATTGTTGAAAAACTAAAGGATATTTTTGCAGTTAAGCAACCAAAAGATGAACAAAAAGTTGTTGTAGGATGGCCATGGAAGAGCATTTACACGACAAATTACGATGACTTGATTTATTGTGCTGGCAAGCAAGTTAGTAAAAATATTGATATTTTAACGCTTGAAAGTATGTTGCCAAGTGAATCTAGAAATTTTTGTTTGCATATTAATGGCTGTGTGGATAGATTAGAACCAAAACATTTAGATAACTCCTTCAAATTGAGTCATTCTTCTTATGTTAATGGTGATGTTTTTGCAAATTCTTCGGAGTGGGAAAATAAGTTTAGAAAAGATCTGCAATATTCTGCTTTGGTGGTGTTTATGGGGTATTCTCTAGCAGATATGCCTATTGAGAGAATCTTATTTATGGAAATGGGAAATATGCGAGGGGAAGTTATTTTTGTGGTTGCAGATTCTAAAAAATACAATGAAGATCCTATAGGTGATAAAAAATTTGAAAGGTATGGGAAATTGCTTAGGATTGGTGTGGAATCTTTTGCAAACAAAATTCTAGAATGTTGGCCACAGGATACTAATTTAGGTTTTAACTATTTGGAAAAAATAATCATTTCTAATTCATTGGATGTCAATATTAGAGACAATGACCTAAAATTATTTTTTGAGCAAGGTAAGTTTAAAGATGGATGGTTACAAAATGAAGTTTTGGGGTATTTAAAAAATGGGCATCAGATTAGAAAAAGTTTTTTAGGTAAGGGATTCACTCTAGGAGATAAGATAACAGAAAGGGTAAAGGATAAAAATATCTTGAAAAATCCTATTCAGTCAGATTATGTTCCTAAACTAATTCCTAGAAAAGAAGAAATTGATGAAGCTCAATGCGAATTAGCACGAGATAGCGTAGGGATTTTAGGGGTGTTTGGCGAATTAGGGAGTGGGAAAACGATATTTTTAAGACAATTAGCAATAGTGCTTGTTGAAAGTGGCAACTCAGTATATTTTGTTAGGCATGGGGATTTTATCTCTCAAAAAGAAGAAATAGATACCCTACTAAGACAACTCAAAGATAGAGATGAGAAGGCTTATATTTTTATAGATTCTTATCTGAATCAGCCAGAGATTTCTCGATATATCGCCAAGAAGGTTAAAGAAACTCGTTGTGTCAAATTGATATTGGCAACAAGAGCTGTTGATTGGCATGGCGATGAGGACTACAAGGTTATTCAAGGAGATTCCCTAATAGAAATAGGACAGATAAGCGATTGGGATCTAGGTGTTTTTGCACAGATTATTAGTTATCTTGGTTTGTGGTCGAGAGATTTGAGTGGAGAATCTTTTAGAAGACAAAAAGGGTATCTTCAAAGAAATTGCAATGCTGAAATGATGCTTATTTTATTGGATATTTTTAATTCTCAACATATTCACAACAAGCTAAATGAAAATTTGGAAGATATTTTAAAAGAGAAACAAATAAAAAAGGTATTGTTTGTTGTTTGCTTCTTGCGTGTAGCGAACATTACTAGTGGAGATATCGCACTTTTGGCACATTTATTAGGAGATGATGGATTAGGAAAATTTAAGTCGCAATACATCAAACAATTTAGGGCTTTAAATTTATGGAATGATGGCGATTTTGGTTCTAGTATTCTAGCCTTGTTTGTTTTGCACCGCATGTTCTCGTATGATGAGATCACAAGGTATGCTTTTGAGATATTAAAAAGAGCAAGGAATACAAAGAAAAATTACCAATTCAATCAAGAACATAGAGTCTATCTTAAATTATTGAATTATCGCACTATGAGTCGTGTATTTGGTAAAGAAAAAGATAGCGATAAAGATAAGAAATTTAGATTTTTGCGTAGCTATTATGATGATGCTAAAAGAGAGATTTCAAGTCTTGCGGAGGATCCTCAGTTTTGGTTGCAATATGCAATGTGCCATATGCCAATAGGCAAGTTTAAAGAGGCACAAGACTATTTGAATCAAGCATATGGTAAGGCGAAGCAAAAAAATAGGCTCTATAATGTGGATTATATTGATAATCAGCAAGCTCGCTTATACATCTATCAAGGAACTAATGCTGAAGACAAAGAGGATGCGTTTAGGTTTTTCAAACAAGCTGTTGAGTTACTAGGAGAGCGTAGAAAAGAAGATGAATATAAATACAGCATTATTGAAAGTTTTTGGAATTTTTTAGAAGAACATTTCTTGCATTTTGAAAAAGATAAGCAAGAAGTTATTCAGAAAGTTTTGGCGGATCATCATGAAAAGTTTTGTAGTTTTTGTAGGCAAGGTTCATGGTATAAACAAAAAATTATTAGGGGGTGCGAGAAGGTGTTTGAAAAGTATTTGCCTAATCTTGAAAAACCTAATCTCTCAAAAAATTTATCAAGCAAATGACTCTAGGCATTGATGAAGCGGGTAGGGGGTGTTTGGCTGGGTCGCTTTTTGTGGCTGGGGTGGTGTGTAATGAAAAAACGGCCTTAGAATTTCTAAAAATGGGTTTAAAAGACAGCAAGAAGCTCAGTCCCAAAAAGCGCTTTTTCTTAGAAGATAAAATCAAAACGCATGGTGAGGTGGGGTTTTGCGTGGTTAAAAAAAGCGCGAATGAAATTGATAGCTTGGGCTTGGGGGTGTGTTTGAAGCTCGCTATTCAAGAAATTATAGAAAATGGTTGCTCTTTAGCTAATGAAATAAAAATAGATGGCAACACGGCGTTTGGCTTGAATAAACGCTACCCTAATATACAAACCATCATCAAGGGCGATGAAACAATCGCTCAAATCGCTATGGCGTCTGTTTTAGCGAAAGCCTTTAAGGACAGAGAAATGCTAAAATTGCACGCTTTGTTTAAGGAATACGGCTGGGATAAGAATTGCGGGTATGGGACTAAACAACATATAGAAGCGATCATTAAGCTAGGGGCTACGCCTTTTCATCGGCATAGCTTCACGCTTAAAAACCGCATCTTAAATCCCAAACTCTTAGAGGTGGAACAACGCCTTATTTAAAAGGGCGCTGAGATTACTAGCGCTCGTTAAAGAAAGGTCGATGCGTTTCTTTTTAAAGTAAGCGATTAAGTCTTCAGGCTGAATGAAAGGGAATTGCACCATGACATACACACGATGGTTGGTGGTATCCACGAACCTTTTAGCCAAAATGGATTTAGACGTTAAAAAATCAACAAGCCCGAATAAATGGCTGATAACATTATTTTTAACTTGAAGCGCTTTAACAATGCGATGGCGCATTTTAGTGATTAAAACGCTTTCTAAAGTGCTGTAAGCGTTCATTCTGGCTCTTAAAAGAGCGATTTCTTCAGCGTTCTTTTCAGGGGGCAATTTGTCATCATAGGGGATGTAATTGGCGTAAAAATCGTTCCTTTTACCAGAAATATAAGCCGATCCGACATATTGATTGGGCGGGTTCTTTTCGTCAAAAAGATTGATTTCAAGCCAATCAGGATAGTTAATCGTGCCCTTTAAATGCTTAGCATGCGCTGTTTGAGCGAAGAGGCCTAGGGATAACAAGGCGCAGAAACTTAAATTTTTCAATGCGTTCATTATAGCTTCCTTTCTATAAAAAATATTAAAAACACCCTACGCTTTTAGGGTAGGTAGCATTTCTCAAAAAAGCGAAATACTGGGATAGCTTATAGCGAGTTAGCTTAAAAAAAAATAAAATACATGTTAATAATATAAAAAAATGCGTAATAATTTTAATACATAAATACATAAATACATAAATACATAAATACATAAATACATAAATACATAAATACATAAATACATAAATACATAAATACATAAATACATAAATACATAAATACATAAATACATAAATACATAAATACATAATAACTATTATACCAAAATAGATTGAATATCCAAAGAAAAATCAATGAAATTAAGGTGTTTGTAGGGGGTATTGGTTGCCAAAATAGGGGCGTTGATAGAAACGACTGCAATTTTTAAAAACCCATGTTTGTGGCACCATAAAAGCTGTTTTTCTAAAAAATGGGGCGTGGGGAAAGCGTGGGCGATGAGGGCGAGCTTGTTGGTGGCGTTTTCGCGCAAGATAAAAATCCCGTTATCATGGGAGTAAAGCTCGTAGTTTGGGAATTGCTTGTAAAGCTCTAAAAAAACCATGTTTTCAAAAACGCTTAAAAGCGAGGGGCTAGGAGTCAGGCTATAAGGCAAGGCAAAATCGCACAGATACAATTTAGTTTTATTATTTTCAAAATTAGGGGCTAAAAAAAGGATGCGTTGTTTTTCTAGCGCGTGTAACAATTTATAAAGGGTGTCTTTAGAGGTTTTCAGCTCTTTTTTGAATTGCGTATAAAGATAAAAAGCGCTCACAAACTTAGATTGATACGAGCAGATTTTAGCCATTAAAGAGGCGTAAGCTTGAAAGGCTAATTGAATATTTTCTTGTTTTTTTAGGATTTTTTCTTGCTCGTTTTCTATAAAAAGCGAGTCTAAAGCGTTGCCGTCTCTTAAAAAGCGGTTAAACAGGGTGTTTTTAGGGGTGTTGGGCTTGAAAAAGCGAGTGTATTCTTTAAAACTCAATCCTAACGCATAGCATAAGCTAAAATCGGGCGCTGTTATGGGGCTTAAATAATTAGGGATAAGAACGATTTTAGAAAGCTTTGGCAGGCTGAAATCCAAGCGATCAATACGATCTAAAATGAGCAAATCCATTTTCTTTTCCAAATGCCATTTTAAAAGCCATGAGCTTAGAATGTTTTGGTTCAAACGCATGTCATTGTAATTGATGTACACAGGGTTTTTAAAAACCTTTGCTAGTTTGAGGGCGAAAGTGGTTTTACCGGATTTCATCGGCCCTAAAAGACAGATTTTATCGCTTGAATGCGCCTTTAAAAGCGGGTTGTTCAAAGCCGGCTCTTTAGGGGTTTCAAAAGGCCCAAAAGGGTGCAAGCAAGAAAGGGGCATGAACTTCCTTTCAAATGAGATTGGATTGAGATAATCGTAGCGCGTTTTTTCTATTTCCTTATAAAAAGGAAGTAAAAATCTCTAAAAAGCCCTAAAAATAGCAAAAGTTATTGACTAAATGGCGCATTTTGAGTAGTATTTCAGTTTTTATTTTATTGTTTTATTCTGTTTTTAGTAACGGATGAAACGAGTTCTTTTAGGAGAGTTTATGGAAAAAATCAGGTTGAAGCTCAAAGCTTATGACCATAGAGTGTTGGATCGCTCTGTTGTGGCTATCGTGGAAGCCGTAAAGCGCTCAGGTTCTGAAATTAGAGGGCCTATCCCTTTACCGACTAAGAATAAGCGTTACACCGTTTTACGATCCCCGCATGTCAATAAGGATTCAAGAGAGCAGTTTGAGATTAGGGTTTATAGCCGATTGATTGATATTATCTCGGCCACCCCAGAAACCGTGGATAGCTTGATGAAGTTGGATTTAGCGCCTGAAGTGGATGTAGAAGTAACTTCTATGGAAACGAAGTAGTCCTAACGCATTGAGATCATAAAATAAGGGTTAGATATGGAATTTTTAGTTCAAAAGATAGGCATGAGCCGCACCATTGACGCTAACAGCACGCCTGTAACCTTGCTTAAAGTCTTGCAAGCGAAAGTGTGCCAATTAGAAAACGGGAAAGCTTTAGTAGCCTATGCGATGCATAAAAAACACAATAAGGCGATTGAAGGCCAGCAAAAGAAATACCAACTCAGTAAAGAGTTTAACCATTTCGCTACCTTAAAAGCTTCCCAGCAAAAAGAGTTGGGCGATTTGGATTTGAGTGCTTTAGAAACGCTTAAAAGGGTTAAAGCGAGCTTTAAAACTAAGGGAAGAGGCTTTGCGGGGGTGATGAAGCGTTGGAATTTCCAAGGTGGGCCTGCCGCTCATGGGAGCCGTTTCCATCGCCGCCCTGGTTCTATTGGTAACCGAGAATGGCCAGGAAGAGTGCAAAAGGGTAGGAAAATGGCAGGGCATTATGGCAATGAGCTAGTTACTTGCCAAAACGAGGTGCTCTCTTTTGATAAAGAAAGTATGGTGTTAGTGCTAAAGGGTTCAGTGGCCGGCTTTTCTGGGGCTTATGGACGCATTAGAGCGGTATAAAACCATACATTGAATATAATATAAAGGGTTTGATATGAGTAAGGCCATCGTTTTAGACAGCCATTTGAAAGAAAAGGGTAGCGTGGAGTTACCTAAAAGATATGAGGGTATCAACAGCCATAACCTCTATCTTTATGTGAAACATTATTTATCTTCTGCGCGCGCTAATACCGCTAAAAGTAAAAACCGTTCTGAAGTGAGCGGGGGCGGTAGGAAGCCTTGGGCGCAAAAAGGGGGCGGAAGAGCTAGAGCAGGGAGCATCACTTCGCCTGTGTTTGTGGGTGGGGGTGTCTCTCATGGGGCTACGAATAAGCGCAACTACAACCTTAAAATCAATAAAAAACAAAAACGCTTGGCTTTAGAATACGCTTTAGAAGAAAAAGCGCAAGCGAACAAGCTTTTTGTGGTGGAAAAAATCGCTATAAAGGGCGTGGTTGAAGACAACAAAAGAAAGCATTTGACTAAAGAAGCCAACCAAATGTTCCAGGCTTTAGAGCAACGAGACACTTTGTTTGTGTGCATGAACATGGACGAATACACCGAGTTAGCCTTTAGTAACCTTAAAAAATGCCTTATTGTTGATGTGAGCGAGTTAAACGCTTATCTTTTGGCGGCGTTTAGCTCTGTGGTGATGGAAGAAGCAGCGTTTCAGCATGTGGTGCAAGATAAGACAGAGGAGTAAAAAATGGCAGACATCATGGATATAAAGTCAATTCTTTACACTGAAAAGTCATTAGGATTGCAAGAAAAAGGTGTTTTAGTGGTCCAAACGGCTCAAAATGTAACTAAAAACCAGCTCAAAGAAGTGTTTAAAACTTACTTTGGCTTTGAGCCTTTGAAAATCAATTCTTTGAAACAAGAAGGTAAGGTGAAACGCTTTAGAGGGAAGCTTGGACAAAGAAAGTCGTTTAAGAAATTTTATGTGAAAGTTCCAGAGGGCGCTAGCATTGCCGCCCTTGGCGCGTAGAAAGGAGAAAGCGTTATGGCGATTAAAACTTATAAGCCCTACACCCCAAGCAGGCGCTTCATGTCGGTGTTGGACTCTAAAGACATTACCGCAAAAAGCAGTGTCAAAGGCTTGCTCACTAAGCTTAAAGCAACAGCAGGGAGAAACAATAACGGGCGCATCACCAGCCGCCACAAAGAGAGAGGGGCTAAAAAACTCTATCGCATTATTGATTTCAAACGCAACAAATACAATATTGAAGGGAAAGTGGCTGCGATTGAGTATGATCCTTACAGAAACGCGCGCATCGCTCTTGTAGTCTATCCTGATGGGGACAAACGCTATATTTTACAACCAAGCGGTTTGAAAGTGGGCGATAGCGTTATCGCTGCTGAAGGCGGTTTGGATATTAAAGTGGGCTTTGCGATGAAGTTAAAAAATATCCCTATAGGAACGGTGGTGCATAACATTGAAATGCATCCGGGGGCTGGCGGGCAATTAGCCAGAAGCGCTGGGATGAGCGCTCAAATCATGGGTAGGGAAAATAAATACACCATTCTTAGGATGCCAAGCTCTGAAATGCGCTACATTTTAAGCGAATGCATGGCGAGTGTTGGCGTGGTAGGGAATGAGGATTTTATCAATGTCTCTATCGGTAAGGCAGGGCGTAACCGCCACAGAGGCATTCGCCCACAAACTCGTGGTAGTGCGATGAACCCAGTGGATCACCCGCATGGTGGGGGTGAGGGTAAAACAGGGACAAGCGGTCATCCTGTATCGCCTTGGGGCACTCCAGCTAAGGGCTATAAAACTAGAAAGAAAAAAGCTAGCGACAAGCTCATCATTTCCAGAAAGAAACATAAATAAAGGTTAAAGAATGTCTAGGTCAATTAAAAAGGGTCCTTTTATAGACGACCACTTGATGAAAAAAACGCTCAAGGCAAAAGAGGGTAAGGATAACCGCCCGATTAAAACATGGTCTAGAAGAAGCACCATTTTGCCTGAAATGATTGGTTTTACTTATAATGTGCATAACGGAAGGGTTTTTGTCCCTGTGTATATCACAGAAAACCATGTGGGTTATAAGTTAGGGGAATTCGCTCCTACAAGAACTTTTAAAGGGCACAAAGGCAGTGTCCAAAAAAAGATTGGCAAGTAAGGGGGTAGAATGAGTAAAGCGTTATTAAAATTTGTGCGGTTATCTCCTACTAAAGCCAGATTGATTGCAAGACAGATCCAAGGCATGAACGCTGAATTAGCGATCGCTAGTTTGGAATTTACGCCCAATAAAGCAGCTAGAGTGCTTTCAAAAGTGGTGGCTTCTGCGGTCGCTAACGGCTCTTTAGACGCCAAGAGCGCTCTGATTGTTTCTTGCAGAGTGGATGCTGGCCCTGTGCTTAGGCGCTCCATTCCAAGGGCTAAAGGCAGAGCCACAGCCATTAGAAAGCCAACATCTCATGTATTCGTAGAAGTAGCAGAAGGGAAAGAAATGAAATCTTCTAAAAGCCATAAAAAAAATCAAGCAGAAGGTAAGTAGGGCATGGGACAAAAAGTTAATCCGGTAGGTTTAAGATTAGGTATTAATAGGAATTGGACTTCCAGATGGTTCCCTAGCGCTCGCACCGCTCCAAGCAATATTGATGAAGACAATAAGATCAGGAAATTCCTTAAAAAAGAGCTTTATTACGCTGGCGTGAGCGAGATTGTGATTGAAAGAGCGGCTAAAAAACTGCGCGTTACGGTCGTAGCGGCTCGCCCAGGGCTTATCATTGGTAAAAAAGGCGTGGATATTGAAAAAGTCAAAGAAGGCTTAAAAACGCTCATCAAAAAAGAAGTCTCCATTAATATTAAAGAAGTCAAACGCCCCCAAGCTGACGCCCAATTAGCCGCAGAAAATGTAGCCACCCAGCTAGAAAAAAGGGTCGCTTTCCGCCGCGCGATGAAAAAGGTCATGCAAGCGGCGTTAAAATCCGGCGCTAAAGGGATCAAGGTGCGCGTTTCTGGCCGTTTAGCAGGAGCTGAAATCGCTCGCACCGAATGGTATATGGAAGGGCGCGTGCCTTTACACACCTTAAGGGCTAAGATTGATTATGGCTTTGCTGAAGCGATGACGGTATATGGTATTATTGGCGTGAAAGTGTGGATTTTCAAAGGGGAAGTTTTGCAAAAAGGCATCCAATTTGAGAAAAAAGAAGAGGCTAAAGAAGAAAGAGAGCCTAGAAGAAGCAGAAGAGGGAGGCAATAATCATGTTAATGCCAAAAAGAACAAAATACAGAAAGCAAATGAAAGGGCGCAATCGTGGGAAAGCCCATCGTGGTAACTCTATTGCGTTTGGGGATATTGCGATTAAAGCCATAGAGCATGGGAGGATTGATTCACGCCAGATTGAATCCGCAAGGGTGGCTATGACAAGGCACATTAAAAGAGCGGGTAAGGTGTGGATTAGAGTATTCCCTGATAAGCCTTTGACCGCTAAACCTTTAGAAACGAGGATGGGTAAAGGTAAAGGCTCTGTGGAAAAATGGGTGATGAATATCAAGCCGGGCAGAATCGTTTATGAAATGCTAGGCATTGAAGAAGGACTAGCGAGAGAAGCTTTAGCGTTAGCTCAGAGCAAACTTCCTTTTAAAACCAAAATTGTAACTTGTGAGAGCGAAAATGAAATATACTGAATTGAAAGATAAGAGTATCAAGGAATTAGAAGAGTTGTTGCATGCTAAGAAAGCGGAGCTTTTTGAGTTGCGCGTTAAATTAAAGGCTATGCAATTGAGTAATCCTAACGAGATTAAGAAAGCCAGAAGAAATATCGCTCGCATTAACACGGCCATTAATGCGCATTATTTTTCTAGCGTTGAGTAAAAAAGGGTAAGCAATGAATACGAAAGAGCCGCATAAGAGGTTAGTGCAAGGCAAGGTCATCAGCAAGTTTGCTGAAAAAAGCACTGTGATTCTTGTGGAAAGAAAAGTGGTGCATGAAAAATACCGCAAGATTGTTAAAAAGTTCAAAAAATACACCATTCATGATGAAAACAATCAGGTGAAAGTAGGGGATTTTGTGAGCGCGATTGAGTGCAGACCGCTTTCTAAAACCAAGTCCTTCACGCTTAAAGAAATTTTAGTAGTGGGAGTATAAGCATGATACAGAGTTTTACAAGATTGAATGTCGCTGACAATAGCGGTGCTAAAGAAATCATGTGCATTAAGGTGTTAGGAGGCAGCCACAAACGCTATGCGAGCGTGGGTAGCGTGATCGTGGCTTCCGTGAAAAAAGCTATCCCTAATGGTAAGGTGAAGCGCGGTCAAGTCGTCAAAGCCGTTGTGGTGAGAACGAAAAAAGAAATCCAAAGGAAAAATGGTTCTTTGGTGCGTTTTGATGACAATGCAGCGGTGATTTTGGACGCTAAAAAAGATCCTGTTGGCACAAGGATTTTTGGGCCAGTGAGCCGAGAAGTGCGTTACGCTAATTTCATGAAAATTATTTCTCTAGCGCCGGAGGTTGTATAATGAAAAGCGAAATCAAAAAAAATGACATGGTGAAAGTCATTGCAGGAGACGATAAGGGTAAGGTCGCTAAGGTTTTAGCGGTGTTGCCTAAGACTTCTCAAGTGGTTGTTGAAGGGTGTAAGGTGGTGAAAAAAGCGATTAAACCTACTGATGATAACCCTAAAGGGGGCTTTATCCATAAAGAAAAGCCCATGCACATTTCCAATGTGAAGAAAGCCTAAGGAGTTGGATACATGTTTGGTTTGAAACAATTTTATCAAAATGAAGTGAGGGCAAAACTCGCTCAAGAATTAGACATCAAAAATCCCATGCTTTTGCCCAAGCTAGAAAAAATCGTTATCAGCGTGGGCGCTGGGGCTTATGCAAAAGACATGAAAATCATGCAAAATATCGCGCAAACGATTTCTTTGATTGCAGGGCAAAAAGCGGTTATCACTAAAGCGAAAAAATCCGTTGCAGGCTTTAAGATCAGAGAAGGCATGGCGGTAGGGGCGAAAGTTACCTTAAGGAATAAACGCATGTATAATTTCTTAGAAAAGCTGATTGTGATTTCGTTACCCAGAGTGAAAGACTTTAGAGGGATTTCACGGAATGGTTTTGATGGGCGCGGGAATTACACCTTTGGGATCAATGAGCAGTTGATTTTCCCGGAAGTGGTTTATGATGATATTATGGTCAGTCATGGCATGAACATCACTATGGTAACTTCTACGGACAACGATAAAGAAGCGTTCAAGTTGTTAGAATTGCTTGGATTGCCTTTTGCAAAAGTGAGATAAGGGGTTAATATGGCTAAAAAATCAATGATCGCAAAGGCTCAAAGGAAACCAAAATTTCAAGTAAGGGCTTATACTAGGTGCCGCATTTGTGGGAGACCTCATTCGGTTTATAGGGATTTTGGACTTTGTAGGGTGTGCCTAAGGAAAATGGGCAGTGAGGGACTCATCCCAGGCTTGAGAAAAGCCAGTTGGTAAGGATAAGATATGGTAAATGATATAATTGCAGATTCATTAACTCGTTTGAGAAACGCTTCTATGCGCCGCTTAGAATTCACACAGCTTTATTACGCAAAGATCGTGGTTTCTATTTTAGAGATTTTTAAAGAAAAAGGCTTCATTAAAGATTTCAATATCAAAGATAAAGACAAGAAACAATCGGTTTATGTGCAATTGGCTTATGATGAAAAAGGGCATTCAAAAATCAGCGAAGTGAAACGCTTAAGCAAGCCCGGTCGTCGTGTGTATAAACAAAAAAACGAGTTGAAGCGCTTTAAAAATGGCTATGGCGTGATTGTGGTAAGCACTTCTAAAGGGGTGATCACCAACGAAGAAGCTTACAGACAAAATGTCGGTGGCGAAGTGCTTTGCAGCATTTGGTAAAGGATTAAAAATGTCAAGAATTGGGAAAAGAATCATTGAAATTCCAAGCTCTGTGCAAGCGAGCGTTGAAGGGAGCAAGCTTCTTTTTAAAAACAGCAAAGAAAAGCATGAGTTAGAAACTCACAACCGCGTGAAAATCACGCTTGAAAACAACCAATTGAGCTTCCAGCCTGTGGGCGAAGACGCGCAGTCTAGGGCTTATTGGGGGACTTATGGGGCGTTAGCCAACAACATTGTAACAGGCTTAAGCGCCGGCTTTAGTAAGACTTTAGAAGTCAATGGCGTGGGCTATAAGGTGGCTTTGGGCAATAAAACTCTGGATTTGAGTTTGGGTTTTAGCCACCCGGTGAAATACCCCATTCCAGCAGGGATTGAAATGGTGGTGGAAAAAAACACGATCACGATCAAAGGGAGCGATAAGCAAAAAGTAGGGCAAGTCGCCGCTGAAATCAGGAACTTCAGACCCCCAGAGCCATACAAGGGCAAGGGCGTGAAATACAGCAATGAAGTCATTATTAGAAAAGCTGGTAAAACAGCTAAAAAATAAATAAGGTGGAGTGATGAACGCGAAAGCATTGTATAAAAAGAAAGCCTTAAGAGATCGCCGAAAATTAAGGATCAAAAGCAAACTCTTGGGCGATAAATTAAGGCCTAGGGTGAGCGTTTTTCGTTCGAATCGCTATTTCTATGCGCAAGCGATTGATGATGTTAAACAAAGCACTATAACGCATATTGACGGCAGGAAAATGGGCTTTAAAAACACGCAAGAAGACGCTAAAAAATTAGGCGCTCTCTTTGCTGAAGAATTGAGAAAAGCAGGGATTGAGCGAGCGGTTTATGACAGGAATGGTTACCTCTATCATGGCGTGGTGGCAGCGTTTGCTGAAAGCTTGAGAGAGAATGGGATCGCTCTATGACAGAAAGGAAAGGTATGGAAGAGATTAACAGAGAAGAGTTTCAAGAAGTCGTTGTGAATATTGGCCGTGTAACCAAAGTGGTTAAGGGCGGTAGGCGGTTTCGTTTTAACGCTTTAGTGGTTGTGGGCAATAAAAATGGGCTTGTAGGCTTTGGTTTGGGCAAGGCTAAGGAAGTCCCTGATGCGATTAAAAAAGCGGTAGATGATGCGTTTAAAAACCTGATCCATGTAACGATTAAAGGCACGACTATCGCTCATGACATTGAGCATAAATACAACGCAAGCCGTATTTTACTCAAACCGGCAAGTGAGGGAACGGGAGTGATTGCTGGGGGTTCAACGCGCCCTATCGTGGAATTAGCAGGCATTAAGGATATTCTCACCAAATCTTTAGGCTCCAACAACCCCTATAATGTGGTGCGCGCGACTTTTGACGCTTTAGCGAAAATCAAGGCGTAGTTAAAAAGGAGATATGATAATGGGATTAGAAAATTTAAAACCGGCTAAAGGTAGCGTTAAAAAAATCAAACGAGTGGGCCGTGGTCAAGGAAGCGGCATGGGAAAGACGGCCACTAGAGGCGGTAAAGGCCAAACCGCAAGGACAGGCTATAAGGCTAAAAGAGGCTTTGAAGGAGGGCAACAACCCTTGCAACGCCGTTTGCCTAAAATAGGTTTTAGGACTAAAGATTCTCATGTCTATTCTATCAATGTGGATAAAAATGAAGCGATCAAGCATTTAGAAGAAATCACTTTTTCAAGCTTGCGTTCTTTGCACCATTTCCCCCTTTATATTGAAGGCGTGAAATTGATCGGTAAAGACGCTAAAACTTTGGCTTCTAAAATTAAAGATGAGAGAATCAAAACAAGCGGGCAGAAGTAATGCCCCTATCAGCTTGATTTAAGAGGAATAAGTTATTATGAATAAAGCTATTGCTAGTAAGATACTCATCACTTTGGGTTTTTTATTTCTCTACAGAGTCTTAGCTTATATCCCCATTCCTGGCGTAGATTTAGCAGCGATCAAGGCTTTTTTTGACAGCAATTCCAACAACGCTTTGGGGTTGTTTAACATGTTTAGCGGGAATGCGGTTTCTCGCTTGAGCATCATCTCTTTGGGTATCATGCCCTATATCACTTCTTCAATTATCATGGAGCTTTTGAGCGCGACTTTCCCCAACCTGGCTAAAATGAAAAAAGAGCGAGACGGCATGCAAAAATACATGCAAATCGTGCGCTATTTGACCATTTTAATCACCCTAATCCAAGCGGTGAGCGTTTCAGTGGGTTTAAGGAGCATTAGTGGAGGAGCCAATGGAGCGATCATGATTGATATGCAAGTCTTTATGATCGTTTCAGCGTTTTCTATGCTTACAGGGACGATGCTGCTCATGTGGATAGGGGAGCAAATCACGCAAAGGGGCGTGGGGAATGGGATTAGCCTCATTATTTTTGCCGGGATTGTTTCAGGGATCCCATCGGCTATTTCAGGCACATTCAACTTGGTCAATACGGGCGTGATCAATATCTTAATGCTCATCGGTATTGTGCTGATTGTTTTAGCGACTATTTTTGCGATCATCTATGTGGAATTAGCTGAGCGCAGAATCCCTATTTCTTATGCGCGTAAAGTGGTGATGCAAAACCAAAACAAGCGCATCATGAATTACATTCCTATTAAGTTGAATTTAAGCGGGGTGATCCCCCCTATTTTCGCTTCAGCTTTGCTCGTGTTCCCTTCTACGATTTTACAGCAAGCCACAAGCAACAAAACCTTGCAAGCGGTTGCGGATTTTTTAAGCCCGCAAGGGTATGCGTATAATATTTTGATGTTCTTGCTCATCATCTTTTTTGCTTACTTTTATTCTTCTATCGTGTTCAATTCTAAGGATATTGCGGATAATTTGAGGCGTAATGGTGGGTATATTCCAGGTCTTAGGCCTGGAGAGGGGACTTCATCGTTTTTAAATTCTGTAGCGAGCAAGCTCACTTTGTGGGGTTCGTTGTATCTAGCGCTCATTTCTACCGTGCCTTGGATTTTGGTTAAGGCTATGGGCGTGCCTTTTTACTTTGGAGGCACAGCGGTGCTGATTGTGGTTCAAGTTGCTATTGATACCATGAAAAAGATTGAAGCACAAATTTATATGAGCAAGTATAAAACTTTAAGCGCGGTAGGCTTTTAATGGCAATCTCTATTAAAAGCCCAAAAGAAATCAAAGCTCTAAGAAAAGCTGGGGAATTAACCGCTCAAGCACTAGCCCTTTTAGAGCGAGAAGTAAGGCCTGGGATTTCACTTTTAGAGTTGGATAAAATGGCTGAAGATTTTATCAAATCCTCTCATGCTAGGCCTGCTTTTAAGGGGCTGTATGGATTTCCTAACTCTGTGTGCATGTCCTTAAATGAGGTGGTTATTCATGGCATTCCTACGGATTATGTTTTACAAGAAGGGGATATTATAGGCTTGGATTTGGGGGTGGAGGTGGATGGCTATTATGGCGATTCAGCTCTCACGCTTCCCATAGGTGCAATAAGCCCGCAAGATGAAAAATTGCTCGCTTGCTCTGAAGAGAGCTTGATGCATGCCATTAATTCAATTAGAGTGGGCATGCATTTTAAAGAGTTGAGTCAGATTTTAGAGAGTGCTATTACAGAAAGGGGCTTTGTGCCTTTGAAAGGATTTTGTGGGCATGGCATTGGTAAAAAACCCCATGAAGAGCCAGAAATCCCCAACTACCTAGAAAAAGGCGTCAAAGCTAATAGCGGCCCTAAAATCAAAGAGGGCATGGTATTTTGCTTAGAGCCTATGGTGTGTCAAAAACAGGGCGAGCCTAAAATACTAGCGGATAAGTGGAGCGTGGTTTCAGTGGATGGGCTTAACACAAGCCACCATGAGCATACTATCGCCATAGTTGGCAATAAAGCAGTGATTCTTACGGAGCGTTAATGGCAAGAGATGATGTTATAGAAGTGGATGGGAAAGTGATTGAGGCGTTGCCTAACGCCACTTTTAAGGTGGAGTTAGACAATAAGCATGTGGTGTTGTGCCGTATTTCTGGAAAGATGCGCATGCACTATATTAGGATTGCTTTAGGCGATAGGGTCAAGCTAGAGCTTACGCCCTATAGCTTAGACAAGGGTCGGATAACTTTTAGATATAAATAATTTAAGGGTTATTTCAATGAAAATATGTTAGTATAAAAGTTTTTAGTAGTGCCTAATTTTTTCAAAGGAGAAAAATCATGAAAGTCAGGCCATCAGTGAAAAAGATGTGCGATAAGTGCAAAATTATTAAAAGAAGGGGCGTTATTAGAGTCATCTGCGCTACCCCTAAACACAAACAAAGACAAGGATAAAGCATGGCAAGGATTGCTGGTGTGGATTTACCAAAAAAGAAGAGAGTGGAGTATGCCCTTACCTATATTTATGGGATTGGGCTTAAGAGTTCTAGAGAGATTTTAGAAGCGGTAGGCATTTCTTTTGACAAGCGCGTGCATGAATTGAGCGAAGATGAAGTGTCTAGTATCGCTAAAAAAATCCAGCAAAGCTACTTAGTAGAGGGCGATTTGCGTAAAAAAGTTCAAATGGATATTAAATCTTTAATGGACTTAGGGAATTATCGTGGGATCAGGCATCGTAAGGGTCTTCCTGTAAGAGGTCAAACCACTAAAAATAATGCTAGGACTCGTAAGGGTAAGAAAAAAACCGTGGGTAGCAAGTAGCGAATAAGGAGATGATGATTTAATGGCTAAGAGAAATGTAGTGGCTAAAAAGAAAGTAGTCAAAAAGAATATTGCGAGAGGGGTTGTTTATATTTCAGCGACCTTTAATAATACCAACATCACTATCACTGATGAAATGGGCAATGTGATTTGCTGGAGCACGGCGGGCGGTTTAGGGTTTAAAGGCTCTAAAAAATCCACCCCTTATGCGGCCCAACAAGCTGTAGAAAGCGCTCTAAGCAAGGCTAAAGAGCATGGCGTTAAAGAAGTGGGTATTAAGGTTCAAGGGCCAGGTAGTGGGCGTGAGACCGCCATTAAGAGCGTGGGCGCGACAGAGGGCGTTAAAGTGCTTTGGATTAAAGACATCACCCCGCTCCCTCATAATGGTTGCAGACCCCCTAAAAGAAGAAGAGTGTAAGGAGGCTTTATGGCAAGATATAGAGGCGCAGTAGAAAGACTAGAAAGGCGTTTTGGGGTTTCTTTAGCTTTAAAAGGTGAAAGGCGATTGAGTGGGAAGAGTGCACTAGATAAAAGGGCTTATGGGCCAGGCCAGCATGGGCAAAGACGCACTAAGACTTCTGATTACGGGTTGCAATTGAAAGAAAAGCAAAAAGCTAAAATGATGTATGGCATTTCTGAAAAGCAATTTAGGAGTATTTTTGTGGAAGCCAATCGCTTGGACGGCAATACGGGTGAAAACCTTATCCGTTTGATTGAAAGAAGATTGGACAATGTTGTCTATCGCATGGGGTTTGCGACCACTAGAAGCTCTGCTAGGCAATTGGTAACGCATGGGCATGTGCTTGTGGATGGTAAGCGTTTGGATATTCCCTCTTATTTCGTGCGTTCAGGGCAAAAAATTGAGATCAAAGAAAAAACCAAGAGCAACCCTCAAGTGGTGCGCGCGATGGAATTGACAGCTCAAACAGGGATTGTGCCATGGATTGATGTGGAAAAAGATAAAAAATACGGCATCTTCACCCGCTACCCTGAAAGAGAAGAAGTGGTTGTCCCTATTGAAGAAAGACTCATTGTAGAATTGTATTCTAAGTAAGGGGTTAGAGCATGAAAGTTATCAAAACAGCACCTTTGATCCCATCAGAAATTAAGGTGCTAGAGAAAGAGGGCAATCGGGTTAAGATTTCTCTGGCTCCATTTGAGTTTGGTTACGCTGTTACGCTCGCTCATCCTATTAGAAGGCTCTTGCTTTTAAGCTCTGTGGGGTATGCTCCCATAGGTTTAAAGATTGAAGGCGTCCATCATGAGTTTGACTCTTTAAGGGGGGTTACTGAAGATGTGTCGCTTTTTATCATGAATTTAAAGAATATCCGCTTTATAGCCAAGGCGTTAGTGGGGCAGGATAGCTCTTTAGAAAACCAATCGGTTGTGGTGGATTATTCTTTTAAGGGACCTATGGAGCTTAGGGCTAGGGATTTGAATTCTGAGCATATAGAAATCGTCAATCCGGAAATGCCCCTAGCGACAATCAACGAAGACGCTCAATTGAATTTTTCGCTCATTATTTATAAAGGAATGGGGTATGTCCCAAGCGAAAACACAAGGGAATTGATGCTTGAGGGCTACATGCCATTAGACGGATCTTTCACGCCGATTAAAAAGGTCGTTTATGAGATTGAAAATGTTTTGGTTGAGGGCGATCCCAACTATGAAAAAATCATTTTTGATATTGAAACAGACGGGCAGATTGACCCTTATAAAGCGTTTTTGTCAGCGGTGAAAGTGATGAGCAAGCAACTAGGCGTTTTTGGCGAAAGACCCATCGCTAACACGGAGTATTCAGGCGATTACGCTCAAAGAGATGACGCTAAAGACTTGAGTGCTAAAATTGAAAGCATGAATTTGAGCGCTAGGTGTTTTAATTGCTTGGATAAAATCGGCATCAAGTATGTGGGCGAACTCGTGTTGATGAGTGAAGAAGAGCTTAAGGGCGTGAAGAACATGGGTAAAAAATCCTATGATGAAATCGCTGAAAAATTGAATGATTTGGGCTATCCGGTAGGCACAGAATTGAGCCATGAACAAAGAGAGAGTTTAAAGAAAAGATTAGAAAAATTAGAAGATAAAGGAGGTAACGACTGATGAGACACAAACACGGATACCGCAAGCTTGGGAGAACCAGCTCGCACAGAAAGGCGTTATTAAAGAATTTAGCGATCGCTTTGATTGAGCATAACAAAATTGAAACAGGGATTTATAAAGCTAAGGAATTGCGCAGTTACATTGAGAAGTTAACGACAGCGGCTCGTGTGGGCGATTTTAATGCGCACCGCCATGTTTTTGCATATTTGCAAAACAAAGAAGCCACCCACAAGCTTGTAACTGAAATCGCGCCCAAATACGCACAAAGGAATGGCGGATACACTAGGATCCAACGCACCACTTTTAGAAGAGGGGACGCTTCCACTCTAGCCACCATTGAATTTGTGTGAAATTTAATAAACTGCTAGCCAAGATTTAGTCTTGGTTGGTGGTTATCGCTTTGATTTTATCTTTTTAAAAGAAGCGCTTAGAAGCTTTGATTTTGTTTTATTGATCATGAAATTTAAAAAATGCTAAAAAACATTTTCTGTAATCAAAATATAAAAGAGCTTAGTTAAGCGATAACCTCCAAACTGCAGAAATAAAGTAACTAAAAACCCATTTTTAAAAAATCAAAATAAACTCAAAACTCGCACTGGCTTTTATCCCACCCTTTAATTGAGCGGTATTTCTTGCATTTTTATTGAGATTTCTAATTGGTTTGATGATTTTAAGAAATCCAACTGCTGGAGGTTGATCCAGATGGATTCAAGTGTATTTTGAGACACGCTAGATATTGGCTATTCGTTTATGCTAAACTGCTTTGGATTTTAGCCGATATGAGTGATGGGTTGATTTGTTCGCTTTGTAGTGGTTTTGTTGAAAAAATATGAACTCCTATCATTGTGTCCGCCACACAATGCACATTAAAAACACTAAACCTACCACCTCCACGCAAAGCGAAACTGAATCAATCTTTCTATACTTGCTAACTCAAACGCTTCTTAACTTGACACAATATACAGACAAAAACTTGCCTAACAAAACCCGCTCATAAGAATTTTTGATACACCAACACCACCGATTTAGGTGTAGAGCTAAGGCTAAAAAAATGATCTGTAGCTTCATTGAGCGATCCAGAAAAGAGCGTTTTTAAATGCAAGTTTTTTAAGGGGTATTTGAGATTTTTAGAAGTGAATTGGGCTTTAAGATCCAGGCTAAAAAGCGAGATTTGCTCCCCTTTAAAACTAGGTAAAGTAAAAGGGGTTTCTAACACCCTAAAAAGACCATAGTCGCTTATGGCTTGGATTTTTTGGCAAAATTTAAAATACTCCAACAATAAAAAAGTGTTCGCTAAAGCGTGATCTTCTCGCTTGCCATTCAACCCTAAAAAATAAAGTCATCAAAGCCTTTATTCAAAGCATAAAAAAAGGCTTTGGACAAATCGTTGCTGTTTTGTTCGCTCATGCGTATAGGGTTATACAAAGCTTTCAAATGCGAATCAATGCTATCTAGATCGCCTATAACAACGCTGGGTTTGAATTGAAGTGCATGCAAGGACTGGACAGCCCCATCGCATGCGATTAAAAAGGGAGCGTTTTTTAAAAGGTCTAAGCATTTTTGAGATTTAGGAAACTCCCCATTGGCTAAAATCACTGCTTGCATGACTTGTTCCAGCGCTTAAGATAATACATGCCAATAAAAAGGTATAGAATCGTTGTGAAGAGTTGCACCAAGCTCTCTGTAGAAATTTGGAAAATACAAAACCACACGACAATAGACACGATATTCCCCAAAGTTACTAACGCATAATTCTCTACATAACGCAAAACTTGTAAAATAAAAGCAACAATAAAGATGACGAAATTAAAACTCTCTGCCCATAAAAAATTCGTTTTAATCTCTTTAAAAAACAAAGCGCTCACATAAGTTAAAACCCCTATGCCTAAAATGAGTATAAAACGCCAATTTTTGGGAAGTTTTTGAGCCTTGATAACGCCCTCATGCTGCTCTGTCTTTTTCCATGCGAACAGCCCATAAATCGTTACTGGCATATACAAAAAAAGGCATAAAATCACATCAGCGTTTAATTTCCACTGATAAGCGACATAAGCGTAACTCAAATTATAAACAAGACCAAACACAAAGCAAATCGTTTGCCTTTCTCCGGCAAAAAACGCATACAAAACCCCACTAAGCCCCGCTAAAAGATTGATAAACGAGCCTTTGACAAGGATATTAGTGATGGTTAAAAACACGCAAGAAAGAATGAGCGTAGCGTAAAATCGTTTGGATAGTTGGGTGGTTATTAACATGCTATTCCTTACGCAAGAATTACCTTGACAAGTTCTACGGGTTTGATCTCAGCCTTTTAAAAACTTGAGCGTTTTAAAAAGCACCCCTTAAATGCTCCTTATTGTAACACAAATCAGTGAGAACGCGCTTTAAAGTTTTTTTAATTTTTTACTCCCCCCTCCATTTAATGCTATTTGAGTTAAATCACCACCCTAATTTAGCGCAAAGCCTACAACAAATCCCAAAACACACAAGAAAGCCAAGCATAACCAAACCCTCTATAAGGAAGGTGCTAGGATGCCCGCAATACGCCGAGATCTCATGGATAGCGGCAATAAAGGGCATCGTTAAAAGCATCACATAAAAATCCCTTAGCCTTGCTCCTAACACAGCGTCATGAAACGCGCCAAAAAACCTAGCCTTAAAAATGGCTTTGAGAAACCTAGGGTATCTTACTTGGAAAGATTTATAACAATCCCTACCTCGTGGGTCAAATAAAAGGTTAGACAATAGGGTTGCTATTAAAAGCGTTAGCCATGCGTAATAGCTGTCTTTAGGGTTAAAAAGGATATCGCCTTGGCTCCAAGGAAATGTAGACAGACATCCAGCATAGACTATGACCACTGCCCATTGATATTCCCAGTCGCTCAAACGATTTTTGATATTCATGCTCTCTCCTTTCTTGCCCAAAGCTACCTATCATACACGAAATGACGATCATAGGTGGGTTCTCTTGGGGCTTGTGGCTCTCTATCAACGCCACGGATATAATCTTCTACCCTATCGCCTATTTCACGACCAAATTCTCTCCCTACTCCACCACCAACAAATCTCCCTAATCCAATACCCAATGGACCTCCAGGAGCCCCAATTGCTCCGCCCATTGCACCACCCACTGCACCCCCAACAGCTCCTCCTAAAAATCTGCCTAATTCACCCCTTGCCTCTATTTTAGGACTAGCTATAGCCACATTAGCCATTGCACCGCATAAAACCACTACACAACTAAATGTTCTTAATCCACTCATAACAAATCCTTTCATCAATTGAGATTCAAGGCATGTTTGGCACACCTTGATAAGAATATTTATACCACAACCCTATTAAAAGCATTGTTATAGATCGGAAAAATATCACAAGAAGCTCAATAAATGTTTTGTTTATACACAAATTACAATATTAAGGTAAATCATTGGTTTTATGGTTTTAGTATTTTTTAAGCGTTTTAGAGCGTTAAGTTTCAAGCATTAAAGCCTTTAATTGCGTTTTTACACCAACCGCTTAAAAATTGAACGCTTATTTTGAATATATTAGACGCTTTTTTATTTTTATGCTAAACTATTTGGAGTTTTGACCGATATGACTTCATACAGAGGTTAAACCAATCATAAATGGTAGGGTTAATTCCATCTCGCTCTGTAATAGGTTTGAAACCATGCATCTAAGATTGACTCCTATCTTGTAAGTGCCATACTACAAGTTCCCATAATAAAAACTTCTAAAAATCAAAACCTACAGAGCGAGATGGAATTAACCTTTTATGATTACAAAGGATAGCCAATCTTAAACAACATAAAGGTAATACAAGCCTTATAATATCATTAATCGCTATTCAAAATCACAGATATTTTAATACAGCGTTCAATTTTTGAAAACAAGAGCCCACTCACAAATCTTTTTAACAACAAATTTTTATACCATGTTGCGGGCTTTCGTGTTAGAATGCGTATTGAATTGATTTTAGGAGTGTAAAAATGCAAGTTTCACAATATCTGTATCAAAACGCGCAATCTATTTGGGGGGATTGTATTTCCCATCCGTTCGTTCAAGGCATAGGGCGTGGGACTTTAGAAAGAGATAAATTCCGTTTTTATATCATTCAGGATTATTTGTTTCTTTTAGAATACGCTAAGGTTTTTGCTTTGGGCGTGGTTAAGGCTTGTGATGAAGCGGTGATGAGGGAGTTTTCTAACGCTATACAAGATATTTTGAATAACGAGATGAGTATCCATAACCATTACATTAGAGAACTTCAAATCACTCCAAAAGAATTGCAAAACGCACGCCCCACTCTAGCGAATAAATCCTATACAAGCTACATGCTCGCTGAAGGGTTTAAAGGCTCTATCAAAGAAGTTGCGGTGGCTGTTCTGGCTTGCGCTTGGAGCTATTTAGTGATCGCGCAAAATTTAAGCCAAATCCCAAACGCTTTAGAGCATGCCTTTTATGGGCATTGGATTAAAGGCTATAGTTCCAAAGAATTTCAAGCGTGCGTAAATTGGAATATTAATTTGCTTGATTCCCTCACCCTCACTTCTTCAAAACAAGAAATTGAAAAATTAAAGGAGATTTTTATCACTACAAGCGAATACGAATATCTGTTTTGGGATATGGCGTATCAAAGTTGAATAAAGGTTTTTGTGCTGTTAGAAAAACGCAAGAGAAGAAGATATCTATCTCTTGCAAAACGATTATTGGGCGTAAGCTTCTAGTTTGAGCTCAATCTTTACCTCATCCCCGACGACAGCATCGCTAAAGGTTTTACCGATACCAAAATCCTTGCGGTTGATTTTGCCTTCAGCTTGTAGCACCATGAATTCTTTTTTATTCATGGGGTTTTGTAAGGGGGCTTGGATTTTGGCTTCCAATACGACAGGTTTGGTTACGCCATGAAGGGTCAAATCTCCATGGATTTTACCATCTTCGTATTTGGTCATTTTAAAGCTCCCTTTGGGGTATTTTACCACATCAAAAAACTCTGCTGTTTTTAGGTGGTCATCTCTTTTTTTGTTCCTAGTGTTAATGCTTTTAATATCAATTTTGCCTTCAAAAACATTGAGGGCTTTGGTATTAGGATCGGCATCAATTTTACCATCAAAATTATCAAACACGCCTCTTGTTTCATTGAATTTGAAGTGTTTGACCTCAAACCACACGCTAGAGTTTGCCTTATCAATCGTATAAGGTTTTGCAAACACCAAACTAACGCCCAAAAGGGTGAACATTAACGCTTTTTTCATTGTTTCCTCGCTTCATTTTGAATTAAAAACGCCAACTATACAACAAATTGGTTAATGGTAAAATACTCCTAATCATCTGTTTTAAGGTATAATACAAAAAATCCCCATTAGGTAGGTGTTGTTATGATAAAAAAGACCCTTGCATCAGTTTTATTAGGATTGAGTTTAATGAGTGTGTTAAATGCCAAAGAATGCGTTTCGCCCCTAACAAGAAGCGTTAAGTATCATCAGCAAAGCGCTGAGATCAGAGCCTTACAATTGCAAAGTTACAAAATGGCGAAAATGGCGCTAGACAATAATCTCAAGCTCGTTAAAGACAAAAAGCCAGCCGTCATCTTGGATTTAGATGAAACCGTTTTAAACACTTTTGATTATGCGGGCTATTTGACCAAACATTGCATCAAATACACCCCAGAAACTTGGGATAAATTTGAAAAAGAAGGCTCTCTTACGCTCATTCCTGGAGCGCTAGACTTTTTAGAATACGCTAATTCTAAGGGCGTTAAGATTTTTTACATTTCTAACCGCACGCAAAAAAATAAGGCATTCACTTTAAAAACGCTCAAAAGTTTCAAACTCCCCCAAGTGAGCGAAGAATCCGTTCTATTAAAAGAAAAAGGCAAGCCTAAAGCCGTTAGGCGAGAATTAGTCGCTAAGGATTATGCGATTGTTTTACAAGTGGGCGACACTTTGCATGATTTTGACGCGCTTTTTGCTAAAGACGCTAAAAACAGCCAAGAACAACGGGCTAAAGTCTTGCAAAACGCTCAAAAATTCGGCACAGAGTGGATCATTTTACCCAACTCTCTCTATGGCACATGGGAAGATGAGCCTATAAAAGCATGGCAGAATAAAAAATAAAGTTTATCCATCGCATAAGAACGATTTTTGCTAACATGACAAAAAATTTGATCTCTTAGGCGGAGTTATGGATTTTGTAGGGTTTGAAGATTTAAAATGCAAAGATAAAGAAAACTCTCAAAAAGTTTTTGTGATCCGTAACGACAAGTTAGGCGATTTTATTTTAGCCATACCCGCTTTAATCGCTCTAAAGCAAGCTTTTTTAGAAAAAGGCAAGGAAGTGTATTTGGGCGTGGTTGTGCCTAGCTATACCACCCCAATCGCTTTAGAATTCCCTTTCATTGATGAAGTCATTATAGAAGACAACCATTTGAGCACCACTCTCAAAAGTAAAACCATTGACGCTCTTATCTTTTTATTTTCTAATTTTAAAAACGCCAGACTCGCTTTTCGTTTGAGGAAATTTATTCCTTATATCCTAGCCCCTAAGACCAAAATTTATTCTTGGCTTTATCAAAAGAGCGTGCGCCAAAGCCGATCGTTATGCTTAAAAACCGAATACGAATACAATTTGGACTTAATCCATGCGTTTTGTAAAGATCATAATCTCCCTAACGCTTCAATTAAAAAAATCGCATGGAAGCTTAAAGACAAATCCAAAGAGCGATCCATCATCGCTTCAAAACTCAACGCTGATGTTGGTTTGTTGTGGATTGGCGTGCATATGCATAGCGGAGGCAGTTCGCCCGTATTGCCCGCTCCACACTTTATCAAACTGATTGATTGTTTACACAACAATTTGAGTTGTGAAATCATTCTTATTTGCGGGCCAGGCGAGAGGAAAGCCACAGAAGAACTCCTTAAAAAAGTCCCTTTCGCTCATCTCTATGATACGAGCCATAGTTTAGTGGATTTAGCCAAATTGTGCGCGAATTTAAGCGTCTATATCGGGAACGCTTCAGGCCCTTTGCATGTGAACGCTTTGTTTGACAACCAATCTATTGGGTTTTATCCTAACGAACTCAGCGCCTCCATTGCCAGATGGCGGCCTTTTAACGAGCATTTTTTAGGCATCACCCCGCCTAATGGCTCAAACGATATGGGTTTGATTGACATCAAAAAAGAAAGCGAGAATATTATTGAATTTATCGCACCCAATCTTTCTTGCACACAAGAAAGATAACGACAACAAGCACCACACAAGCAACCTTAACAACGCTCAAGAGTTGAATCTGATTAAAGTGGTTTTTCGCATTCCTAATTAAAATTTCTAATTTTCTCATAAATTGAGCCTTGAGAAATCCAATTTGAGTTTAAGTTAGATTAGCCCTTGCAGACTCTATAAGGCTATTAATTTATTGCCCATTTATCTATTTCTTGTAAAATACGAGTTTATTTTTAGTGTAAAGAAATTGATGGTTAGTCTTATAGAAAAAGCCCCTTACATTCCCTACCCCCTAGCTCTTTATGAAAAATTAGAGCGCGAGCACACCTTGCTTTTTGAAAGTGCTGAGATTGAGAGCAAAGCGCACACCAAATCCCTATTAATGGCTAAAGCCTGTTTGAAGCTAATTTGCAACCACAATATCGTAACCATCACTAGCCTAACGCCTAATGGTGGGGCGTTTTTGCAAAAATTGAGCGCGTTTTTTAAGACGCCCATACAAAACAACACCCTAACTTTAACCTACACCAAAAATAAAAAAACGCAAGATGAGTTTTTAAAACTCTTTGAGCCTAGCCCTTTTGACGCTTTAAGGGGGCTTTTTAAAAGCGTTAAGATAAATTCCAAACACCCCTTTACGCTTTTGAGCGCGGGCGTGTTTTCTTTTGAAATGCTCAATTTTTTTGAAGATTTGCCCCATTTAAAAGCAAAAGACAACACAGCGCATGATTTTATTTTTTATGTCGCGCAAAATTTGATCATCATAGACCACAAAGAAAAAAGCGCTGAAATTTTGGGGGCGTGTTTTGATAAACGCTTTAAAACAGAGGTGGCTAAAGAATTGCAAGATTTAAAAGAATTAGCTAAAAACATTCAAAGCGACTTTATCCCTAAAAAATCTAAGCAAAGCACAGAAGTTAGCGTTAATTGCGATGATAGCGAGTTTGAAAAAAAGGTGTTATCCTTGCAAGAAGAAATTAAAAAAGGCGAGATTTTTCAAGCGGTATTGTCGCGCAGTTTTTACATGGAGTGCTTGGAGGGTTTGAGTGCGTATTATCATTTAAAACTCTCTAACCCTAGCCCTTACATGTTTTATATCAAAGACAGCGATTTTATCCTTTTTGGGGCAAGCCCTGAGAGCGCCTTGAAATACAACGCTTTAACGAACATGGCTGAAATTTACCCCATTGCTGGCACTCGTTTAAGGGGTAAGGATAAAGAAGGGAATATTGATTACGATTTAGATAGTAAAATGGAATTTGATTTGCAACACGACTTTAAAGAAAGGGCTGAACACATCATGCTAGTGGATTTAGCCAGAAATGACATGGCCAGAGTTTCAAAAAAGCGTTATTGCGACAAGCTTTTAAAAGTGGATAAATATTCTAATGTCATGCATTTAGTTTCAAGGGTTGTGGGGGAATTGAAAAAAGGGTGCGATAGTTTGCATGCTTACAGGAGCTTTATGAACGCCGGCACGCTTAGCGGAGCGCCTAAAATCTCTGCAATCAAGCTCATTTACCAGTTAGAAAACCAAAGAAGAGGCTCTTATGGGGGGAGTGTGGGGTATCTAAATAGCGAAGGGTCTATGGATTCTTGCATCACTATCCGTTCATGTTTTGTCAAAAACAACCAAGCCGTGATCCAAGCAGGAGCCGGTATCGTTTTAGATAGCGTGCCACAAAATGAAGCGAATGAAACAAGAGCTAAAGCCCAAGCCCTTATTGATGCGATCAGGAAAACAAGCTTATGAAAATCTTTTTTATAGACAATTTTGATTCTTTCTCTTATAACTTGGTGTATGAATTGGAGTGCTTGGGCTATGAAGTGGCTGTTTATCAAAACGATATTGAGCCTAGTTACCTTATGGATTTAATGCTTAAAGAACCAACAACGCCCTTATTGTTTATTTCGCCCGGGCCTGGTAACCCTAGCAGTTCGGGCAATCTTTTAGAAATCATCGCAATGGCTAAAAAGAAATTCCCCATTTTAGGGGTTTGTTTAGGCTTGCAAGCCTTAGCACAAAGCTATGGGGCTAAAATCATAAGGAGTAAAGAAATCGTGCATGGCAAAGCGACCACTATCGCGCTCAAAAAGCATGCCGTTTTTAAAGGTTTAGGGGAGAGCATGGTGGTGGGTCGTTACCATTCTTTAATGGCGAGCGGGTTGCCTAAAAATTTAGAAGTGATCGCTGAGCACGACAATATCCCTATGGCCATTATCAATGAAGAAGATAAAATCTTAGCCTACCAATTCCACCCTGAAAGCATCATGACTTTACAAGGGAGGGCGTTGTTAGAGCAAAGCGTGGGGTTTTTAAGAGGGTTATAGCCATGAAAGATGTTTTAAACGCTCTCTATCATCAAAAAGACTTGAACGATGAAGAAGTTAAAAAGTTATTCACGCTCATTATTGATGAAAAAGTAAGCCCGGCGCAACTTGGGGCGGTTTTGTGCGCTTTAAAAATCAAGGGCGAGAGCTTTAAGGAGATTAGCGTCGCTGCAACCACGCTTTTAGAGCATGCCCCTAAGCCTTTTAATAGCGGCTTGGATTTAATAGATAATTGCGGCACAGGGGGCGATGGGTTAAAAACGATTAACATCAGCACGATTGCCACGCTCATTGCCAGCTCTATGGGGTTGCCCATGGCTAAACACGGATCAAGGAGCGTGTCCAGTCATAGCGGGAGCGCGGATTTGTTGGAAAATTTGGGCGTGAATATTGAAATGAACCCCATGCAATTAGAGAATTGCTTCAAACAAACGCATTTTGGGTTTTTATTCGCGCCTTTATACCATCAAAGTTTTAAAAAATCCGCCCCTTTAAGAAAAGAGCTTTTCACTAAAACGATTTTCAATTGCTTAGGGCCTTTAATCAACCCCTTAAGGCCAAAAATCCAGCTTTTAGGCGTGTATGACAAATCCTTGTGTAAGACTATGGCGCTAGCGTTGAAGGCTTTAGGCGTTAAAAGGGCGATGGTGGTTAATGGAGGGGGGACAGATGAAATCGTGTTGCACGATATTACGCATGCGTGTGAATTGAAAAATAACGAAATTTTAGAGTATGATTTGAGCGCTAAAGATTTTGATTTGCCCCCCTATGATTTGAAAGAATTACAGATTGAAAACGCCAAAGAAAGCGTTCAAGCGTGTTTAGATATTTTAGAAAATAAAGGCAAAAATTCGCACACGATGGTGGTTGCGGCGAATGTGGCGAGTTTGTTGTATTTAAGCCATAGGGCTAAAGATTTAAAAGAGGGCGTGGGCATGACTTTAGAACATTTAAAAACTAAAGCGCCTTATGCTCATTTACAAAAAATCATAAGGTTAAGCCATGCCTAGCGTGTTAGAAAACATCCTTAAAGACAAACTCCTAGAAGTCTCTATGCTTAAAAAAAATCACACCTTGCCCGCAAACATAACCCCTAGCGATAAGGATTTTAAAAAAGCGCTATTGGAAAAAAAGACAAGCTTTATTTTAGAGTGTAAAAAAGCATCGCCCTCCAAAGGTCTGATCAGAAAAGATTTTGACTTGTTGGAAATAACGAAAACTTATGAAAAATTTGCCTCTTGCGTTTCGGTTTTAGCCGATTCTAAACATTTTTTAGGCTCTTATGAAAACATTAAGATCGTTTCGCAGCATTCCACCAAGCCCATTTTGTGTAAAGATTTTATCATTGACGCTTTTCAGATCAAACTCGCTAGAATGATGGGGGCTAATGCGGCGCTTTTAATGTTGAGCGCGTTAGATGATAAAAATTATTTAGAGCTTTTCAACCTCGCCAAATCTTTAAACATGAGTGTGCTAACTGAAGTTTCCAACCAGCAAGAAATTGAGCGCTTGCTCAAACTCCAATACGACATTATAGGCATCAATAACAGGGATTTACACACCCTAACAACCGATATTAACCACACGCTAGAATTACGCCCCTTATTGCCTAAAGATGCGCTCGTGGTGAGTGAGTCCGGTATTTATTCGCATGCGCAAATCAAAGCCCTAGCTCCCTATGTGAATGGCTTTTTAGTGGGCAGCTCTTTAATGAAAGAAAAGGATTTGAAAAAAGCGTGTGCTAAATTGATTTTAGGCGAAAATAAAGTGTGCGGGCTTACAAGGATTAAAGACGCTAAAGCCGTTTATAAAAACCATTTTATTTATGGGGGTTTGATTTTTGAAAAATCTTCGCCCCGATACATCAAGCCTAAAGAAGCCCTAAAAATCACAAAAGCGGTTAAAAAATTGGATTTTGTGGGCGTGTTTGTGAAAGATAAGATTAAAAAAATTCAAAAAATCGCTCAAAAGCTTGATTTAAAAGTGGTGCAGCTTTATGGCTATTCGCAAAAAGAAATCGCTCAATTGAAAAAAGCGCTCCCTAAAACTTGCGCGATCTGGCAAGTAATAAGCGTGATGAACGCTAACGATTTAGCACCTAAAACTAAAGAGGCCTCTCTAATCTTATACGACACTAAAGGGGATAAAATGGGAGGCAATGGCGTGAGTTTTGATTGGGGTATTTTAGAAAATGTCAAAACGCCTTTCATGTTAGCTGGTGGGCTTAATTTGGATAATATTCAAAAAGCCTTGAAAATTAAAGCGTTGGGGTTGGATTTCAATTCGGGTTTAGAAATAAGCCCTGGGATTAAAAATAAGGATAAAATCAAGCGATTAGCCCGAATTTTAAGAGAGTATTAAATGAATAAAAAAGCGTATTTTGGGGAGTTTGGAGGGAGTTTTGTTTCAGAATTGTTAGTGCCTGCATTAAGAGAGTTAGAACAGGCGTTTGATGCGTGTTTGAAAGATGAAAAATTCCAAGAAGAATATTTTCACCTTTTAAAAGATTTTGTGGGCCGTCCTAGCCCCTTAACCCTGTGTCAAAATATCGTTTCTAACCCTAAAGTCAAGCTTTATCTAAAACGAGAGGATTTAATCCATGGCGGGGCGCACAAGACCAATCAGGCTCTAGGGCAGGCTCTTTTAGCGAAAAAAATGGGTAAAACAAGGATCATTGCTGAAACAGGCGCCGGTCAGCATGGCGTGGCGACGGCTATCGCTTGCGCGTTATTGGGTTTAAAGTGCGTGATTTTTATGGGAGCTAAAGACATCAAGCGCCAGGAAATGAATGTTTTTAGAATGCGCTTATTAGGCGCTGAAGTGAGAGAGGTTAATTCAGGGAGCGCGACGCTTAAAGACGCTGTGAATGAAGCCTTAAGAGATTGGGCGAGCAGTTACAAGGACACGCATTATTTGCTAGGCACAGCCGCCGGACCGCACCCTTACCCCACAATGGTTAAAACCTTTCAAAAAATGATAGGCGATGAGGTTAAAAGCCAGATTTTAGAAAAAGAAAACCGCTTGCCTGATTATGTTATCGCATGCGTTGGAGGGGGGTCTAACGCTATAGGGATATTCAGCGCGTTTTTAAACGATAAAGAGGTTAAACTCATAGGCGTAGAGCCGGCGGGTTTAGGGCTAGAAACCAATAAGCATGGGGCGACTTTGAATAAGGGGCGTGTGGGGATTTTGCATGGGAATAAAACCTATCTTTTACAAGATGATGAAGGCCAGATTGCAGAAAGCCATAGCATTAGCGCCGGGCTTGATTATCCAGGAGTGGGACCAGAACACAGCTATTTAAAAAAAAGTGGGCGTGCGACTTATGAAAGCGCAAGCGATCTTGAAGCGTTAGAAGCCTTCAGGTTGTTGTGCCAAAAAGAAGGCATTATCCCGGCGCTAGAAAGCTCACACGCTTTAGCGTATGCCTTAAAACTCGCTCAAAAATGCGAAGAAGAAAGCATTATTGTAGTGAATTTAAGCGGTCGGGGGGATAAGGATTTAAACACCGTTTATAACGCTTTAAAGGAGGTTTAAAATGAGGTATCAAAACATGTTTGAAACCTTAAAAAAACAAGACAAAATGGCGTTTATCCCGTTTGTAACCTTGGGCGATCCCAATTATGAATGGAGTTTTGAAATCATTAAAACCCTAATTGCTAGCGGGGTGAGCGCTTTAGAGCTAGGCTTTGCTTTCTCAGACCCTGTAGCGGATGGCGTTATTATACAAGCGAGCCATTTAAGGGCGTTAAAACACGCTAGCATGGCTAAAAATTTCCAGCTTTTAAGGGCGCTCAGAGATTACAATCCCCACATTCCCATAGGGCTTTTAGCGTATGCGAATCTCATTTTTTCTTACGGCGTTGATGGCTTTTACGCTCAAATCAAAGAATGCGGCGTGGATAGCGTTTTAATAGCGGATATGCCCCTAATAGAAAAAGAATTAGTCATCAAATCCGCTCAAAAACACCAAATCAAGCAAATCTTTATCGCCAGCCCTAATGCGAGTGATAAAGATTTAGAACAAGTCGCTACGCATTCGCAAGGCTATATCTACACTTTAGCCAGGAGTGGGGTTACAGGGGCGAGCCATACTTTAAAAAATGACGCAAGCACTATTATTAAAACCTTAAAAACCTTTAGCTCTACCCCCGCATTACTAGGCTTTGGCATTTCTAAAAAAGAACACATCACAAACGCTAAAGGCATGGGCGCTGATGGCGTGATTTGCGGCTCAGCGTTAGTCAAAATCATAGAAGAAAATTTAAACAATGAAAACGCCATGCTAGAAAAAATTAAAGGGTTTGTGGGAGGAATGATTTTTTAAGGTTTTTAGGCTTTTGTTGCGTCAAAAATTAAAGATCATAAATTAACAATCATCAGGCTTTATTGCACACACTTTATTATGGCGTTAGTGCAGAAAATACCGCCATAAGCCTAACAACAATATAAAGGCAGCCTTGTAATGTGGTTGATAGCGGCTTAAAATCGCAGGTATTTTGATAATAAAAAAGGCTAGTTTTGATATACCAAGCCATAAGCTCTTTATAATACTTTTAAAAAGAACTATTGGTTGTTTAGTCCTCTTAATCTTCGGGTTCTATGTCTATTGTGTCATCATGTTCAATTTTAGGTTTATTTTTTGTGGTAAATAACCATTGTTGTAACAAATTTCTAGAATTTCTCTTTCAACTTGAAATCCTTTTTCCATGAGTTTCTTTTCTTCTTCAAGAGATTTTCGTTCTCTTTTAAAAGATTCTCGTTCTTTCTTTCTTGATTTTTCTTCTATTTCAGCCTGGATTTCCTTTTCTGCAAGTTGTTTTTTTCTTATATCATTCAGCTCATCTACCTCTTGTGTTATGAGAGCTTTCATGCTTGCCGTTTGAAGATCTCCATGGGTTTTTTTCATTTCGTGAGTGAGATGAGAAGCGTTTTTGTTGTTATTTTTGTTGTTATCCATTAAAATCCTTTACGATTAATTTAAAACTTTTCATTATAATAGGCTTAGGCTTAGCTTAAATAGCGTTCAATTTTTGGATAACTAGGGGGCTTACTCACAAATCTTTTTAGAAAGACATGGCTGTTAGCTTTAAGTTATTTTGATCTTTTTTAAAACTTAAAGCGTTTATTAAGCCAAATAAGGCTTAATTGGTATTGACTGGTTTAGAGCCTTATTTCTCTAACAAACTGAGCAACGCCCTTTTATATTCTAATGCCGTTTTTTCATCTTTGCCTTCAAAGCGAGTGACTAAATAGGGCGTGGTGTTGCTTGCGCGAATAAGCCCAAAACCATGTTCAAAAACCACTCTCACGCCATCAATGCTGATTATTTCTTTGATTTTAGGGAAATGACTTGGCGGGTTTTTAAGTGCTTTTTGTAGGTTATGAATGATTTCAAATTTTTCTTCTTCGCTCACGGCGATTTTTTCTTCAGGCGTGGTGTAGGAATAGGGGAGGTTTTTAATGGTGTTTTCCAAATCGCTTGGACTTTGTTCAAGCAATAATTCTAAAGCCCTTAAGCATGCATAAAGAGCGTCATCATAGCCAAAATAGCGCTCTTTAAAAAAGATATGCCCGCTCATTTCAGCCGCAAAATGCGCATGGGTTTCTTTGAGCTTGATTTTTAAATTGCTATGCCCGGTTTTATACATGAGCGTTTTACCAAAAGTATTAATCGTGTTATACATCACTTGAGAGCATTTGACTTCGCCGATCACAAAGGGGGTGATGCCTTGAGCATGCAAGCGTTTAGCGAATAAAATCGCTAATTCATCGCCCGCATAAATATGATGAGAGCTTAACATCGCAATCCTATCTGCATCGCCATCAAAAGCAAAGCCTATCAAAATAGCGTTTTCTTGCATGTGTTTTTCTAAATCTTTTAAGTTTTTCGCTTCGCTGGGGTCTGGGTGGTGGTTAGGGAAGTTCCCATCAGGATCGCTATAAAGGCTGCTAAAATCAATGTTTAAAGCCTTTAAAATAGGTTCTAAGCCTAACGCTCCCACGCCATTACCAAAATCCAGGGCGATTTTGTATTTAAGGTTTTTCAAATGCTGAAAATCCTTGATCAAATAGCGCTGATACGCTTCTAGGGCATTGACTTTCTCTGGTGTTTCTTTTAGGGGTTTTATTTCATGCTTGGCGTTTAAAAGCGTGTCTTTTAAAGCCTGAATGTCCTTGCCATAAAACGGGTTTTGGTTGAGCGTGATTTTAAAGCCGTTGTATTCTTTGGGGTTGTGAGAGCCAGTGATCATGATGGAATTAGGGCATTGAATGCCATTGATTTCATTAAAGGCCGCAAAATACGCTACCGGTGTGGGGATTAGCCCTAAATCATACACTTTCAAGCCGCTTGATTGCAGCCCCGCGCTCAAAGCTTCAAACAAAAAGCGCCCATGCACCCTGGCGTCATGCCCTACAAACACGCTTTTATCGCATGCTCGCATGATTTTCCCCAACTCCACGCCGATACTAAAAGCCGTATTTCCATCTAAAGTGGTGGGGTAAATGCCTCTAATATCGTATTCTCTAAAAATGCTAATGTCCATGTCATGACTCCTTGTTTTTGAATAAATTTAAACCCTGTTCGCATAAATTCTGCCATGCGTTTGTTTGATCTTTTTGTTTTAACTGAACGCATTTTTCTAAACTGGCTTTGGATTTTGCTTTTTGATTGGTTAAATCCAATAAGCTGGATTGCAAGTATAAGGCTTTTTGGTGATCTTCTAAAGAAAGCCTGCGGTTTAAGAGTTTGTCTAGCGTTTCTAACGCTTTTGAATAATCTTTGGTGGTTCTGTAAGCGTCAATAAGGGCAAATTCACTAAAGGGCGTGTAAGAATAGTCCTTGTAAGCGTCTTGGAGTTTGAGTAAGCTTGTGGCATAAATTTTGACGCTTTTAGGGTCTTTTTCATTCTCTAGTAATTTAAAATAAACCAACGCCATGCGTTTATCGTCTTTGAAATGCTTTTCTAAAAACGCATACAAATTGAGGGCCAATCCTTTTTCATTGTTTTGCATGTAATCTGAAAATAACACAAAAGCAATATCATAAAACTCTTTTTTATTTAAGTTTTGAGCGAGGATCAGGGCGTCTTTAGAAGCCAGAGTGGAATTTTTAAAATCCCCTAAGCGGTAGTAATTACGCCCCAAACGATAAAGCCATATTAATTTTTCGCTAGGGGTTTTAGCTGTTTTTAAAGCGTTTAGGGCAATAATTTGCGCTTTTTCTTTGAGCGATGCGAAATACAAGCAATCAAAGGCTTGGATTTCTTCTTGGGGGTTAAATTCAAAGGCGGTGATTTGGGATAAGTATTTTAAAGCTTCTTCGCAACGATGGTTCTCTAATGGGGTTTTAGCAAGGACATTGAGCGTTTTTTGGATCAAGAGAGAATCTTTGGGCAAATTTTTTTGCATGCCTAAAACTTCAGCATAGCGCTTATTGTCAAACAAGAGTTGGGCTTTCAACTCTAAAGCTTTTTGGGCTTCATTAGAATTAGGGAAATTTTGAATGATTTTATCGTAGTGAGCGATTTTTTCTTGCGTGTTCCCTTCCATGGAAAAAAGGGCTTTTTCATCGCGCGCTCTAACGACAGAGGCTTTATCCAATTCCGCATGGTCTTGCAAATATTGCAGATTGTAAAGGTGGGCGTTCTTAAAATCCTTGATCCTTGCATACAACGCCCCTAAATCATAGAGCGCTTGCTCTTTAGCTTTTACGTCATCATCTTGATTGAGGAGCAATTGAGCGATCTCAATCGCGCTTTCATTCATCTGGTTTTTTTTCAATAACTTGAGCAATTCTAGGGCTGATTCGCTGTGTTGAGAAATATAATCAGGGTTGGATTGGACCACTTTATCAATGAGGTATTTAGCGTTATTAAAGTTTTGATAGTTTATCTCTGCTTCAGCCCAATTAAGCGCGATTTCACTCGCGCTCTCTTTGTCTTTGGCGTTAGAAAAAGCTTCTTTAAAAAGCATGTTAGCGCTGCTCAAATCAGAAGCTTCAGCCGCTTCAATGGCTAAACGCATTTGGGCTAAGGGGGCGTAGCGGGAGTTTTTGTATTCTAAAAGGATTCGTTTGTAATAGCGCATGGCCTGTTTGTAATTGTTGTTTTCATCTAAAGCTTTGGCGACATAGTATAACGCTTCAGGGATATTGGGGTCAGTCGGGTAATTTTTAATCCATTGGGTGCCAATATCTATGAGTAAGGATTTTTTAATGCCTAATTTACCCAATGCGATAATTTCTAATAAATACAAGTCTTTTTTAAAAATCGTTTGAGGGTAGTTTTTAAACGCGCGGCTGATCGTGCGTAAAGCGTCAAAATAGGCTTGCGAATCCATTTGTTTTTTAGCCTCTAAATAAGCGTTTAAGTCATAGCCCTTTGTGGTGAGTAGGGGTTTGTTATTCACATCCAGTTCTTGAATGATAGGGGTTTGAGCGTCTTTAATGACAATGGGGAAATTCAAGCCTTTTTGAGCGTTGTCTTTTTCGCTCAAAAAAGGGATATCTTGATCATAGCCTATGATTTGCCACGTTTTGGCTTTAGGATCGTTTTCCACAAAAAGGGGGATCGCTTTTTTATAATCCCTATCAAAAGAAAAAAGGGTGAGTCTTCGCATCACTTTGGGTTTGATGTGTAAAATGAATTGTTGTTGGCGCATAGAATAGGTGATATTGAAAAAAGCGTTTTCTAAAGGGGTAAAACCCTCCTTAGGGATGGAGTCTATCACGCATTCTATGGGGCGTTTAGCGTGTATAATGGATAGAGAGGCTTCAATCCCGCTTGGCGGTTTTTCATTGGTATAAAAACAAGAAAATGCCTTATTGTGTCGTAAGGTTAAAACCGAAAAATCTTCCCCCCCTTCTTTGCCTTGCGTGAGCGTGAGACTTAAGGCGTTGAGCGAATGGGAGAGCAAGCCCATTAAAAGAAAGATTTTTGACTTAAGCCACAAACTCTAAAAGCCCTCGCATCATAAACACAGAGAACAAGCACGTTAACGCCATAGCAATAATGACCGCATAAATGGGCATGGTAGCGTTTTGGGTGTAAATATCGCTTTGAGCGTAACCTTGGGTTTGTAAGGGCTTATTGAAAAACATTGCTACGAGCCAACGGAAATAATAAAACGCAGCCACCGCGCTATTAACTAACATCACCACCGCTAAAAGAATGTGATTGCTCTCTAAAGCGCTTTCAACGGCTAAAAATTTCCCCCAGAACACGCTAAAAGGCGGGATCCCTGCAAGCCCAAAAACAAAAATAGCGCCCAAGATCGCCACTAAAGGGTGGGTTTTGATAAGGCCGTTGAATTTGGAATAAGGGTGATCGTAGCGTTCATCCCATGTTTTTTCCCGGCTTTTTAAGAGCCATAAAAGGCCAAAAGCCCCAATGTAAGTGAAGGCGAACATGAACCAATAAACAAACATCGCCTGTTGGCTATCTTCAGTGTGGATAAACACGCACGCTAAAGCGAACCCAGAATGCGAAATGGAACTGTAAGCGAGCATTCTTTTGACATCTTCTTGCCATAAAGCAATGAAATTAGGGATGGTGATAGTCATAAGGATCAAAACATAAAAAATGTCTTCTACCCAAGCGATGCGAGTGTCTATAAACGCCCCAAAAAGGCGAGTCGCTACCACAAAGCCAGCGATTTTAGGCACAATGGAAATATAGCTCGCAAAGACCGGGTTATTGCCCTCATACACATCAGGCATCCAGGTATGGAAAGGCACTAAAGAAACCTTAAAGCCAATCGCTCCAATCAAAAAAATAGCGCCCATCGCAAAGAGCATGGGGTTTGTAACGCCCTCGGTGTGCAAGTATAGGGTAATGACTTCAAGATTCAAGCTCCCTGTGAGCAAGTAAAAAGCCATAGCCCCCATAGCAAAAAACGCACTCGCCATCGCCCCCATAGTGAAATATTTGATCCCTGCTTCCAAGCCGTAGCGTTTATCGCTCAACGCCATTAACACACAAAGGGGTAAGGACGCTGTTTCTAACCCAATAAGGATTAACAATAAATGGTTGCTTGAAACCATGAACTGAAAGCCAGCGACAATAAACAAGTATAAGGAATAAAATTCAGCGGTTTGAAATTCGTTGAAGCGCTCTTTTGAAAGGGCTAAGAAAATGAGCAAAAAGGCTGAAATCAAGACAATGCTTTGAGAGATGAGCGAGAGCGTATCCAAGCTCAAAAACCCAAAAAAGGCGTTTTCTTGCTCTTCTAACCCTAAAACCACTAAAAAATCCAAAACCAAAAAGAGCATGCATAAAAACACATTCAAATTGCGTGAAAACCTGGAAGTGAAAGCGTTGATTAAGAGCGTGAAAATCCCCCCACACACCAACACCAGCATGGGTAAAATGCTCTCAAAACTAAAGCTATCAAAAGAGATATGGAGACTATCTATTAACATAAGAGACCTCTTTTATCTTAGTGTCCAATGAACCTAAAAAAGGGAGCGAGCGGATTTCTATCACCTCTAAAAGCTGCTTAGAGCCTTGCTCAATCGGTTTTAAAAGCACTTTAGGATAAATCCCTAAAATTAAGATCAAAGCTAAAATCACGCTTAAAACCCCTACCTCACGAGCGTTCAAATCTTCAAACACGCTGATTTGATTGTTCCCAGCTTTCAAATTACCAAAGAAGACATCTTTATATGAAGTGAGCATGTAAACCGCTGACAGAATGATGCTTGTCCCGGCAATGATAGCCAAAAGAGGGTAAGTGGCAAAAAACCCTAACAAGCTTAAAAACTCTCCCACAAAACCAATGCTTAAAGGCATGCCCACATTCGCCATTAAAACGATCATAAAAAAGGCTGCAAAAACAGGAGCGCTTTTAGCGATCGATCCAAAGCGAGCGATTTCTAAACTGCTAGCACGCTCTTCTAAGATACCAGCGAGCAAAAACAATCCCATGACGATAATACCATGCGCAAACATCATAAACACCGCCCCTGAAACCCCCTCAACATTGAAAGAAAAAACCCCAAGCACCACGACTCCCATGTGCGAGAACGAGCTATAAGCGATGAGGGTTTTTAAATCTTTTTGAGCGTAGGCTAGAAAACCTCCATAAATGATCATGCATAGCGCCACAATGGCTATGGGGGTTAAATAAATTTCTGAAAGCTCAGGAAAAAGCGGGAGTAAGAAGCGTAATAAAGCGTAAGTCCCCATTTTAGAAAGCAAGGCCGAAAGCATGACAGAGCCTAAAGTAGGAGCGTTAGAATACGCATAAGGCAGCCATGTGTGTAAGGGAAAGAGTGGGATTTTAACCGCAATCCCTATTAAGAAAGCCACAAAGAGCCAGGTTTTAACCCCGCTAGAAAAGTTCAATTGATACCAGTCTAAAATATCAAAACTCATCATGCCGTAATTGCTAGCGTAGTAATACCCAATGTATAAAATGCCTAAAAGCATGCATAACGACGCTAAAAAGGTGTAGAGGAAAAACTTCATGCCCGAATAGATTTTGTTATTGCGCCCAAAGCGACCGATGAGATATAAAACCGGCAAGAGCGAGATTTCCCAAAAAGCGTAGAAAAAGATCATATTGAGAGAAGAAAACACGCCCATCAAAATCCCCTCTAACAACAAAAGACAGATCGCAAAGTCTTTACGACGCTCTTTGACATAAATCACGGACAATAACACCACGATAGCGTTTAAGAGCAGCAAAAAGAGCGCGATGCCATCAACGCCCACATGGTAATTCACGCCAATTTGATAGACTAATTCCTTCATTTCTTCAAACTGCATGCCTGCTGTTTGAATATCAAACCCATGCCACAACAACAAGATTAATAACAATTCAATCAAAGCGATGACAATCGCATACGCCCTGCTCGCTTGATCGCTCATAAAGAACGCTAATAGCGCGCTCAGCATGGGGAAAAAGATCACCACACTTAAAAGATGCGCATGTAAAAACTGCATTTCTTATCTCCCAAAAAAAGCTACAAACGCTAACAAGATTAAAACCCCAGCCACCATGAAGCGCAGCATGGAGGTTAAATTCCCATCTTGACTGATCCTAAACACACGTCCTATAACAAAAACGCTTCTTCCTATGGTATCCACTATCGCATCAATGATCCTTAATTCCACGACCTGGTGCAAGAATGAAGCGATGGCGCTAAAAACTTTTGCAATCCCTTGATAGAGTTGCGGGATATAGTATTGGTTGAGCAAGAGCTTGTATAAAAAACCCCCCTCTTTTTTGGAAGTGATACCATTTTTATATTTAAATATGGCATAAGCAATACTCAATAACACCACTATGGTGGTGATACTGATTAAAAGAGCGAGCGGGACAGGATACTCTCCAACGCTAGGGATCACTTGAGAGATGAAATGAAAAAACGGCTCTTCAAAAAAACCGGCAATGACCGCTAAAACCCCTAAGGGTAGCATGCTTAAAAGCATGAAATTTTTAGCTTCATGGGGGTGGTTGATTTCGTGTTGTTTGGGGGCAAAGAATACTAGCATGATGAGCCTGAAGCTATAAAAAGCGGTAAAGATCGCCCCAATTAGAAGAACAAACCATAAAATGTGGTGGTGCATCCCAAAAGCCACTTCTAAAATCTTGTCTTTAGAAAAGTATCCTGCGAAAGGGTAGATCCCGCACAAAGCCACTGAACCTATAATCATAAAGATCGCTGTGATTTTCATAGGCTTGTATAAAGCGCCCATTTTAGTAATATCCAGATTGTCTTCCATCGCATGCATGACATTGCCTGATCCTAAGAAAAGGAGGGATTTGAAAAACGCATGCGTGAAGAGGTGGAAAAGTGCGATCGCATAAGCCCCAAGACCGGCCGCTACAAACATATAGCCTAATTGAGAAAGCGTGGAATAAGCCACAATGCGTTTTAAATCTTTATTGACTAAGGCCATGCTCGCTCCAAAAAGAGCCACAAACGCCCCTAAACATGCGATGAAATAACCCACTTCAAACACCGCGCTATACAAAGGATTGGCTCTAATGACCAGATACACCCCAGCGGTTACCATCGTCGCTGCATGGATGAGGGCGGATACAGGGGTAGGCCCCTCCATAGCGTTGGCTAACCATGTGTGCATAGGGAATTGAGCACTCTTGCCCATAGCGCCAATGAAAAGAAACACGCTAATGTAAAAGAGCATGGGATAATCGGCATTATTGAGCATGCTAAAGACTTCTTTATACTGGAGGGTGCCAAAATTCCAAAAGATCAAAATAATCCCCATGAGCATGCCTAAATCCGTGATTCGATTCATCACAAAGGCTTCAATAGAAGCGTTGTTCGCGCTTGCTTTATGATACCAAAAGCCAATGAGCAAGTAAGAGCATAGCCCCACCCCTTCCCAGCCAATGAAAAGCCCTAAAAAATTATCGCTCAACACCAACACCAGCATGGAAAACACAAAGCCGCTGAGGTAGGAAAAATAGCGGTTAAACCCTTCATCATGCTCCATATAGCCTATAGAATACACATGCACTAAAAAAGAAACTAAAGTTACCACGACAATCATGACCGCATTGATATTGTCCAGCATGAGAGAAAAGCCGACTTTAAAATTCCCCACCACGATCCAGTCAAATAAATATTTTTCATAGCTTTGATGGTGCCAGGCTTGAATGAAAAGAACCACCGCACCAATGAAAGAAACCAGCACGCACAAAGAATTGAAAACGCCCACATGCAACGCTTTAGCTTTAGCCCCAAACAGCCCCGCATAAATCGCGCTGATTAAAGGCAAAAACAACACCACTGACAGCAAAGAAGGATACTGCATGCTCAACCTTTCATAGCGTTTAAAGAATCAATGTCTAAGCTCTTGTATTTCTTAAACCACAAAATCACCAAGCCCAAACCAATAGCCACCTCACTAGCAGCAATAGCGATAATAAAGAGCGCAAACATCTGTCCGTCTAAATTGTGCGTGTATTTAGAGATCGCTATAAAACCGATATTGATCGCATTGAGCATGATTTCTGTGGAAAAAAAGAGCAACAGAATGTTTTTGCGTTTCAGCATGCCCGCTAAACCAATGCAAAAGAGCAACCCTGAAACAATCAAATAGTGGTTCAACCCTATCATAGAGATTCCTTTATAAATTGCGTGTGATTTTTCCCATGGATTTTTTGAATCCCTGTAGCGATGCCTCCAACCATAGCGACTAAAAGCATTAAAGCCGCCGCTTCAAAAGGGATGAGGTAATTGGTAAAAAGCACATAACCAATGGCTTTAATGTTGGGGATTTGCGCATCAATAGCGTTAGAATTGACTTGCTTAGAAAGGTTTTCGCCAATGCTAGGAGCGCTTAAAATCAAGGTGAGCAACAGCGCCACGCCAAATGAAAGTGCACACAGGATTTTAGGGCTTTGCTTGCGTTCAATCACTTCTGCAGCGGAGTTGAAAAACATCATGCCAAACGCATACATCACAATGACCGCGCCCACATACACCGTGATTTGCACCACGCCCAAAAACTCAGCGTCTAGCAAAAAGAAAAAAGCGGAAATAAAAACCATGCTGCTAGCAAGAGCGGTAATGGCGTAGAGGATATTCGTGGTGGTGATCACCACTAACGCCATGCTCAAAGTAAGGATCGCAAAGAAATAAAAGGCAATGGTTTCAAACATTTTCATCTCCCTTATGGCTTTCTGGGTTTGTTGGAGTTTCTTCTTGTGATTCTTCTTTTGAAGGCTCTTGGACATAATCTAAAGGGGTGGCTTGCATGCGTTCATTGTAATTAGGGCTTACCGCACCAAAGCCTAAAAACTCGGCATGCGAGCAGTTTTTAGCGTCTTGTTCGCTCGTTAAAAACTCGCTTTTAGAGCCGTATTGGGAGCGTTGGGTGCTGGCGTTTTCAAACCGATTCCCCATAACAATCGCTAATTCTGGGCAAACTTCTGCGCACAACCCGCAATAAATGCAACGCCCCAAATTGATCGTGTAAGAATCGATCTTTTTGCGGTTGTCTTCGCCCTTATGCGTGATGATCCTTATGCAATTGCTCGTGCAAATCTTTTCGCACAGCCCGCAGCCAATACACCTTTCAGAGCCTGAGTCTAAAAGCCGTTGCAAATGATGCACCGCGCGATAACGAGGGCTTAAAGGGAGTTGCTCCATAGGGTAATGGATGGTTACGCTTGGGCTAAAAAATTCCTTGATCGTAAGCCCTAGCCCTTTGAATAGATCCAAACCCAAGCTCGTTTTAACGGTGTCTTTAAACTGCTCGGTCGCGCTATGGACTTCGGATCGTTTAGGAAGTTGCTTGTATTCTTGTTTGGCCATAAAACCTCCTTTAAATTAAAATGATAATGCCCGTTAGCACAATGTTCAATAACGCTAAAGGCAGCATGATTTTCCAGCACATATCCATCAGTTGGTCTGGGCGCACATGCGGATAAGTCGCTCTAACCCACATGGATAAAAAGACAAAAAAGCCCGCTTTAATCAAAATCGCTATGCCTCCAGGGATAAAGCCCCATGCGTTAAACCCGCCAAAAAACACAATAGAAATCACAAAGGAAAAAGCGAATAAATGCGCGTATTCCGCTAAAAAGAACATGCCCCATTTCAAGCCGCTGTATTCGGTGCAATACCCCGCCACGATCTCGGCTTCATGCTCTAACAAGTCAAAGGGGGTTCGATTCAATTCAGCGTAGCTTGCGATCAAAAACAAAACAAACGCTAGAGGCTGCTTAAACACAAGCCAGTCTAAAAACCCACCGCTTTGGTAATGATTGATTTCCACTAAAGAGAGCGATCCTACCACCATTAAGGGGGCTAGAATGGTTAAGGTGCTGACCACTTCAAAGCTGAGCAGTTGGATCGTCGCTCTTGCGGAGCCAATTAAAGAGTATTTGTTATTAGAGGCAAGCCCAGCTAAAATAGGTGCATAAATCCCTGCTGAACCCACAGCTAAGAAAAACAAAAAGCCAATGTTGATGTCAGAAATAAGGGGCTTGATCTCATAGCCAAACAGAGTGAAATTAGGGAAAAAAGGGATAGGTGCCATGGACACAAACGCGCTCACCATCGCAATAATGGGTGCTAGCGTGAAAATGAACTTATTCGCGCCTTGGGGGATAATGTCTTCTTTGGTGAAAAGCTTAATGCCGTCTGCTGCGACTTGCAAAAGCCCAAAAGGCCCCACATAACAAGGCCCTAAACGGCGTTGGAAATAGGCTAACACTTTCCTTTCAATATAAGTGGCAAAGCCTCCTAAAGCCGAAAAAACAGCGACTAAAATCAAAATTTTAATCAAGGTTTCAATGATATAAGCGCTCATGCTTGCTCCTTTAAATCCACGCTATCAAACACACCCTCTCTAAAAAAGCCAGAATGGTTTGTCAAAAGAGAAGGCGAAATGACAAACACCTCTTGATCCAAGCTTTCATCAAGATACAAAACGCCTGTTAATTCCTCTTCTTCTTTAAATAAAGTGATGTTTTGCCCCACTTCTTTATTCAATTTTTTTAAGAAAGCTTTAGACACATAGACACCGGCTTTTAATTGCAAATTCTCGCTTTTATTAGTAGCGTTATTGAATTGCGTTTCTGGGTATTTTAAATACGCGTTGAAAACGATTTTTTCTTTTAAAGGCTTGATAGGCTCGCATTCTGTGGTTTCGCATTCTTTAGCGCTGTTTTCAAAATGGCTTGTTCCTAATAAATAGCCTCTGTGATTGGCTCTGTCGTTAGTGAAATAGTTGGTTAGATAATCAAATTCTATGGCTTTAAAGCCTGCTTCTGTAGGGAGTTTGTGGGTGCATTCTGTGAGATTTTCTTCCACAAAGCCAAAGCCTTGCATGATATCGCTCAAGTCATAGCCCTCAAACCTCAAAGCCGGTTTTAAGGGCAACACACGCCCTTCAACATTAGTGATCGTGCCTTCTATCTGGTTGAGACTGGGCAAAATAAAATCCACTTTACTCACAGCGTCTTTCCCAAAAACCCTATCGTCGCTATTGATAGTGAAATCCCCTTGAGCGCGAATGCCTACAATTTTTTCATGTTCAAAAATTTCTTCGCTCAATTCACAAATAGAAGCGATGCCTAAAGCGTTCGCACTTGGGGGGATAAGAATGAGTTTAATAGCGCTTTTTTGGGCTAACAAACGCAACATTTTAGCGATATTGTGGGCTTGTTTGTGGCTATAAATTTCTTCGCCAACCACTAGCAGGGTGTTATTTGATTTTTGCAAAAGAGCGAGAATTTTTTCATAAGTTTCTAAATTGATGCCCGCTTCTTCAAGCAACAAATAAGTGGTTTTGGTAGGGACTTCAATTTTTTCTTCTTTAACCTCTGTCTTGTTTTCTTCTTGATTTTCTTTTGGAGTAGCTGCTTCTGTTTTATTCTCTTCTTGATTTTCTGCCTTATTCTCTCCAATACTGCACCCTTGCTCGGCTTGTTCTAAAGCTTTTTTCCGCTCTTCTTCTAAGGCTTTAAGAGCCGCTTCATCCACAATGCTTTGCTTGGAATCTTCTAAGCTTTTTAGAGCCGCGCTTTCAATGTTAAGCATTTTTAAAAGCATGCCTAAAAGGATTTCTTCAGCCCCCACTTCATGGGTGATGCAAAAAGAGCTTCGGCACAAATTCGCTAAAGCGTTATCCTTGATAGGGTGCATAGCGATTAAAGAAGCTTTATTGAGCTTGAGAGCGTTATTGATGGCATAGCGCACGAGCGGGTTTTCTGTTTTAATAGAAGATCCGATTGTGATGACTAAACTAGAAGTTTTAATTTCTTCAATGCTAGGGCGTTTAACCTCGCCCAATACCTTTAAAAATTGTTGGAAAGGGTATAAATCTTTGTTATAGATTTTAAAATCCAATTCTTTCCTCAAACGCTCTATTAAAAACGCCTCTTCATTAGTAACATCTCCTCCTATTCGCACTGCATCGCATTCTTTGAGGGCGTTTTGGGCTTCTTTAAGATTAGCGCTGCCTTTAGGGCTAGAGCTCACGTCAAAAGCGAAACGGCCTGCCCCACAAATAGGGTTATGGTAAAAATCATTAAGCACCCTAAAAATCTTAGATTCTTCGCCTAGAGTGTCAAAATGGCGCACATCATAAGAAATCAAACACCCAGCTGAACAATGCGAGCATGTAGAATGGATCTTTTTCAATTCCCATGCGTTAGCCGTGTAAGCGAAATCTTTGTAACTCAAAGCGCCCACAGGGCATACCGCAATGCATTCCCCACAATCATAGCAAGGCACGCTGCCCACAAAAGAAATAATGCCTTTTTGCTTACGACTCCACACGCTAAAAGCGTCTTTAGACATGCTGTCTTTGAATTTATCCGGAGCATGCAAGTCGGCTTTAGTGGCTTTTAAGTTGTTTTCTCCCACATTGTCCTTACAAGTGGTTACACACCTTTCGCACATGATGCACAAATTAGGATCATACAAGGCTTTTGCCCATGAATCTAGGGCTTTAAAATCATCAGCCACCGCATAGGGTTGGTGTTCTACGCCGGTTAAATGCGTCATGTCTTGCAATTCGCACTCCCCACTCTTATCGCACACGCCGCATTCTAGGGGGTGGTTGACATCATAGGTTTGCATGATGCTTTTCCTCTCGTCCATAAGCGTGGGGGTGTTCGTAAGGATGACGGCGTTGTTTTTGGTTTTCGTGTTGCAACTATAAACGCGTTTGCCATCCATTTCAACCATGCACATTTTGCATGCGACCGTGGGCGAGCAACCGCTCAAATAACAAATGGTAGGGATGTAAATCCCGGCACTCCTAGCGGCTTCTAAAACGCTTTGTCCCTCTTGGCATTCAATCGTTTTGCCATTGATATTCATTGTGATCATGAAATTCCTTGAGAGTGGGATAAAATAGGGATATAGGGGTAGGTGTCAAAAAACGCCCCTTCTAAAATCGCAACCAAGCCTTTCAAATAAGGGCTTTCTTCTAATTCGCATTCTATCGTTTTGCCTGAGATTTGAAAAGGGGCTTTGGAATGCTGGATCTTGTTAGCGATTTTAAATTGTTTGGAAAAAGATAGTTTGGGGGTTTCAAGGCTCTTATTGGAAGCATAGACAAACGAGCCGTTAGCTTCACTGATTTGTTCTAAAGGCTCTAAATCTTTTGGTTGGAGTTGTGTTTTAAAAGGTGGAATACCCTCTTTTAGGGCTGTTTCTAGCAACAATTCTTCATCTTTTGAACGATAAAAAACAGGCGTTGCATTCAAATCATTGCAAGGAATGTGTAAAATTTCTAGGTAGTTTTGCAACCCGCTTAAAAGGGCGTATAAAAACGCGCTATTTGCATGTTTAATGATTTCTCTATTGATCGCAAGCACCCCTTTTTTCGCTTTAACAATGAGCGCGATAAGCTCTTGCAATTCTTCTTCGCTCATGTTGGCTTCAGAGCTTAAATACCCCACATCAATGTTTTCTAAAACATGCCCTTTTAATCGGGAAGTTTTTTCTAAAATACCCCTTAAAATTAAAGCCAAAACCGCCGCTTCCGTGTTGATTTCATAAGAAATAAAAAGGCAAGTTTCTTGCAAATCTCTTGTATCTTGTAAGGGTCTTAATAAGGTGTAAGGGAGTTTTGATGGGTTGATATTTTCTAAAATCAATCGTTCATTTGCATTCAAACAAGCGTTTGAAAACCCCCCAAACAAAACGCACAAATCGCTTTTTTTTAAAAGGCTTAAATCGTTTTCAGTCATCTTGTAATTAATCTTAAACCCTTTTTTAAGGGATAATTTTTCCAAATAATAGGCCTCTTTCAAGCTAAGAGAAGAGCTGATGATTAAGGGAGAATTTAAGGGGTTAAAGCCGCTCAAAATCAAGCCTTTTTTCTCACGACAATCGTCCAATCCGCTTGGTTGAAACGCAAAGAATTAAGAAGCTCATGCCCTTTAGTTTGGATAAATTCAGCACTTTTAGGGATATTGGAAAAATCCCCCACTTCAAACATGAAAATAGCGACTTCATTAGGTTGCATTTCTTTTTCAATCAATTCTTCTAAGCGTTCAAAAATATCCGCTTTTAAGGGGCGTAAATCAAAGCGTTTCATCTATCCACCTCGCCAAATACCGCATTGGTTGATCCAATCACGGTTACTGCATCCGCTAAATACTGCCCCACTAAAATATCGCTCAAAGCCCCAATGTGATAAAAACTAGGGGCTCTAATCTTTAATCTATGCGGGTAAGGTTCACCCTCTGAATGGATAAAAAATCCTAATTCCCCTTTAGGGCTTTCTGTGGGGGCATACACTTCCCCAACGGGCGGGCGCATGCCTTGAGCGACCAAGACAAAATGCTGCATCAAGGCGTAGTTTTGCGTCATTATATCTTCTTTAGGGGCAGAAATGTAATGCGGATTTTGAGCCATGATAGGCGTATCGGTTTTGGCATACATAGGAATGAGTTGTTCAATGATGCGAATGCTTTCATCAATTTCTAGCATATACAAACAATACCTGTCATAGCTATCGCCATAATTGCCCACCGGCACATCAAAATCAAGCTCTTTATAAAGCTCATAAGGCTCTTCTTTTCTAATATCATAGGCGATCCCAGTCCCCCTTAACATGATACCGCTCAAGCCCCAACTTTGCGCCATTTTTGGCGTTACAACGCCCACATTTTCCAAACGCATCCGCCAAATGCGGTTTTTATCCAATAAACCTTGAATGAGCTTTTTGCACTCCCTTACTTCGTTTAAGAATTTTTTCAAACCTTCTAGCCAATTAGGGGGTAAATCTAAGGGAACGCCCCCAATCCTTATAGCGTTATGCGTGAGCCTAGCCCCGCAATAATCTTCCATCAAATCCAATCCGTATTCTCTTGTCTTAAACGCATACAAAAACACGCTCATCGCCCCCACATCTAAAGCATGCACGCTGATGAAAAAGATGTGTGAAATCATGCGGTTAAGCTCTAGTAAAATCGTGCGGATCACTTGCGCTCGGCGCGGGATTTCTAAATTGAGCAAGGTCTCTACCGCATAAGCGTAAGCGTAATTATTGCTGGTAGAAGAAGTGTAATCCAACCTGTCAGTAGTGGGCATGTATTCGTTATAGGTCATGTTTTCGCCCAACTTCTCACAACCCCTGTGCAAGTAGCCAATTTCAGGGGTAGCCTTAATGATTTTTTCGCCCTCTAATTCCAAAATCAAGCGCAATTGCCCATGGCTAGAGGGGTGTTGGGGGCCAAAGTTAAGCACCATTTGGTTATCGTCATGTTCAAAAATGATGTTTTCAAACTGGGGGTTGAGTTTCGTGAAATTTTGAGCCATTTTATAATCTCTTTTTTAAGATAGTGGGGGCCATTTTGTGCAAATCTTTGACAAAAGGGATTTTTTTAAACGCATGCTTTTCTTCTGTTTCTTTCAACTCTTCGCCCTTGCCCTGCTCATAGCCAATTTTTGCAAAATTGAAAGTGTCTTTTTCATCCACTCTTGCACTATCTCGTTGCTCTTTGCCCACCACTTCTCGGTATTCTTTACCAAAAATCTTATCCACTTCATACCATTGGGCAAATTCATCGCCCTTAAGCGGGTAAGAACGCAACAAGGGGTGTCCTACCCAATCATGCGGCATGATAAGGCGTTTCAAATAGGGGTGTTTGTCAAACACGATGCCAAGCATGTCATAGGCTTCTCTTTCGCTCCAATTAGCCGATCGGTATAAAAAACTCAAAGAATCCACGCTCTCATTAGGCAACAAAACGCATTTCACGCGCACCCTACGGCGGTTTTTGCAACTATCGCTAAAACCCACAAATTGATAAAACAATTCAAAATGCCCTTTTTTAGCGCACAAATCTATCGCGCTCATCTCGCTCAAAGATTCATAGCCTAAATGCCGTAAAATCGTAGCGACAGAAAAAATATCTTCTTTTTTAACCCAAAACACAGCCGTGTTAGTTTCTATATATTTGTCTAAAATTTCATGCTTGTAAGAAAGGTGGTTATAAATGACTTCATAAGCGCTGCCCTCTAAATATTTTTTAGGGGTAGGCTCTATGATTTTATAGGGGTCATGTTGACGCGATTGTTTTTGCACATCTTCATAGGGGGATTGTTTTCTTATCATCACACCAACCTTTTTGGGGCGTCTTGTTTGATCGCTTTAGAGCGTCTGATTTTATCTTGCAAAACCATAAGAGCGTATTGCAAAGTCTCTGGGCGCGGCGCACAACCGGGCAAATAAATATCTACAGGAATGATCCTATCAGCTCCTTGAACGGTCGCATAAGTGTTGAACATCCCACCCGTATTAGCGCAACTCCCCATAGAAATCACCCATTTAGGCTCAGGCATTTGATCATAAAGCCTGCGCATAAACTCGGCATGTTTTTTAGTGAGCGTGCCAGCGATGATCATCACATCAGATTGCCTGGGACTCGCTCTAAAAATCGTGCCAAACCTGTCAAAATCAAACCTTGAACCCCCTGTTGCCATCATCTCAATCGCGCAACATGCCAAGCCATAGGTTAAGGGCCAAAGCGAATTAGAACGCCCCCAATTCAATAATTTATCCAAAGTGCTTAGAACAACCGGTGCTTGTTGCATTATTTCACCTCTAAATTTTGCCAACTCAAAGCGTTTCGCTTCAAAGCGTAAATAAAACCAATCGTTAAAAAGAAAACAAAGCCTAGCATTTCAATTAGCCCAAACAAGCCTAACTTTTTAAAATCAATCGCCCAAGGGAACATGAAAACGATCTCTACATCAAATAAAATAAAAAGCATGGCCATGATATAGAAATGGTGCGACACTCTATTAGGCTGCTTGAGAGCCACAGGCCCGCATTCATAGGGAGCGAGCTTGAGCTTTTCGCCCTTTTTTTGAGCCATTTTACGGCTTAAAAACCTTTGGATCCTTAAGGTTAAGTTAAACACCCAAAAGGTGAATACCAACAAAACAAAAACGCCAAAATAGGGGTGATTCAATGCTTCTGCGGCTTGTTGCATCAGACTCTCAAACTCCTTTAATTATTCGCAAATAATGAAAACCAATTAAACCATGTTTTTGCTAATCGTTAGCTGAAAAAATAAAAATTATTTCAACATCTCTTAAGAGGCCATTTCTATGAGTTTAGGCATTAAATCTTGCATGGCATGCACCGCACTTTCATTAATGCATTGGATATTTTGAGACAAATGGGCGTTTTTAGCTTTAGGGTCAATGTAATAAATGAGAGCGTCTTTATGCGCATGCGTGTAGAGGCTAGCTGCAGGATAGACTTGCAAAGAAGTGCCAATGATGATTAAAAGGTGCGCTTGTTTGACTAAAGAAATCGCTTCTTCAAGCAACGGCACAGCTTCGCCAAACCACACAATATCAGGGCGTAATTGCGCTTTATCTTTAGCTAAATCGCCTAAATGCAAATCCTTTTCCCACCTATAAACCAAACTAGGATCTTTCTCGCTGCGAACGCCCAACAATTCCCCATGCAAGTGCAAAATGCGAGAAGAGCCCGCCCTTTCATGCAAATCATCTACATTTTGGGTGATGATATTAACTTGGTAGTGTTTTTCTAATTCCGCTAGAGCCTTGTGGGCTTTGTTAGGATAGACTTCAAAAAGCTGTCGGCGCCTTTGATTGTAAAAATCCAACACTTTTTGCGGGTTCTTTTTCCAGCCATAAGGCGAAGCGACCTCCATGATGTCATGCCCTTCCCACAAGCCATTGGCGTCTCTAAAGGTTTTAATCCCGCTTTCTGCTGAAATGCCAGCCCCGCTTAAGATCACTAAATTTTTCATTGTTCCTCCTTGATGGTTTCAATATGAGTGCCGCTGAGTTTGTCATGCAAAAAAAACTTAAAAATAAAAGGCGCAACAAACCCCACGAGTAACCCCATGCTCAATACCCACAAAACAAAACGCCACAACGCTAGAAAAAAGCCCACTTCTTCGCCATTATTTTTGACTAATCTAAAATGAGCGTAACGCATGCCAGGGCTTTGGGATTTAAAAGCGATGAAAAAGCTGTGCGTTAGAGCGTAAAAAAGCAGACACAAAAAAATCGTGCTCTGATTTTCCCTAAAATCCTTCGCGCTCCCTAAAATCATGTAAGTCATGATATAAAGCATGGGGGTATAAATCATAAAAACATCGGTGATAAAGGCCTTTAAGCGTAAAGAGAGATACAGCCCTTTTAAGGGGCTTTCTAACGCTTGTTTTTTTTCTGGGGTTTTATTTTTTTTGGTTTTTTTAGTTGCCACGACTTCCTGGCTTGATAGCAACGCTAGTAGCGCATAAAGGGCAAGAACTAGGCTTGTGCATGTCAAAAACAAAATCTTCTAAAGCAAACAGGGGTAAATGGCTAGGCAAACACGCGCCCTCTTGGGCTTTCAAGTGAGAATGAGCGCGTTTGCAAATGCCCCGATTGGCTAAAGCGCCAAAAGCCACGATTTGAGCGCCCTTTTCTTCTAAAACTTGAGCGCATTCCATGGCGGATTTTCCCGTAGTGATGATGTCCTCACACACTAAAATTTTTTCGTTTTTTTTGACTTCAAAACCACGCCTTAATGTCATGATATTATCCACCCTTTCAGTGAAGATAAAACGCACGCCCAAAGCCCTTGCAAGCTCATACCCAGCCAGGATTCCCCCAATCGCCGGCGAGCACACGCATTCAACATTCAAATGAGCTTCTTGGATTTGTTTGGCTAATTCTAGCACTAATTGTTCGGCTAGTTTGGGGTCTTCTAAGACTTTAGCGGATTGCAAATAATAATTGGAATGAAACCCGCTGCTGAGCAAGAAATGCCCCTCTAACAAAGCTTGAGCGTTTTGATAACATGCCTTAATATCCATGGTTTAGACCTTTAAAATCGCGTCTTCTTTGTTTTTCACGCTTTCATCAATTTTTTTAATGGCTTCATCGGTGATTTTTTGGATCTGCTCTTGGGCTTTCTTGCTTTCATCTTCGCTGATTTCTTTGTCTTTTTCTAATTTTTTTATCTTGTTGTTAGCGTCTTGGCGGGTATTCCTTACAGCCACTTTAGCCTTTTCGCCCATCGCTTTGGCGTCTTTTGCGATGAGTTTTCTCTGCTCAGTTGTCATGGGTGGGAAAAAAAGTTTGATCGTTTCGCCGTCGTTATTAGGATTGACGCCGATATTGGCTTCTTGAATGGATCTTTCAATTTCTTTGAGCAGGTTTTTTTCCCACGGGTTGATTTGAAGGGTGGTCGCATCCAAGCTCATCACGGAGCCAACTTGATTTAAAGCGGTGGGCGTGCCGTAATAATCCACTTTGATGTGATCTAAAATATTGACTGAAACTTTCGCGCTCCTTAGAGTGGAAAAATCCCTGTTTAAAGCTTGAACGCTTTTTTGCATCAAATCTTTGGTTTCATTATAAATGGCTTGTAACATTATTTTTCATCCTTTTTTTGGTTGGTATGGGCGTTGGTTTGTGTCGCATGCGTTTTAGGCTTTTGGTGGGTGGTTGGGGGCGTTTTGGCGTTCTCTTTGGTTTTTTCAACACCCTTTATACCATTCTCTTTGGCGTCATTTTTTTCATTTTTTTCATTCTGTTTGGGGCTTTCAACAGAAGGCGCTTTGGCTGGCTCTTTAGGGAGTTCGTTAGGCGTTTGTTGTGGCATTAAAGGACTAGCGGGGGCTTGCTCTAAAGGATTGAGCGTTGGGTTTAGCGTGGGATTGAGTGCAGGGTTAAGCGTGCCGGTGGCAGGGACTAGGGGCGAAAGCTCTTTGTTGGTTTTGGTTTCATCTAAAATGCTTTTGCCGTATTCTTTGTTATAAAAATAGCCCAAAGCGATGGTGTTGATGACAAATAACAGCCCTAAAAACATGGTTAATTTCGCCATAAAGCTTGCGGGCCCTTTAGCACCAAATAAAGAATCGTTGCTCCCGCTATAAGCCCCTAAGCCGATGCTAGAACTTTTTTGCAACAAAACCACCACCACAATCAATACCGCTAAAACAATTTGTAAGCCTAACAGAGCGCTCGTCATAAACACTGATTCCTTAAATGCCTAAAATTTAGAAAAAATTACGCTTGATCTTATCTAAAATTTGCTAAGAATACACTAAAATTTAGTTTTAATTTCAAGCGTGGTGCGTTAAAGGCGGTGGTGTTGGACTCTTTTTATTCATTCAATCAGCTTGCATTCAATCAGCATTCATTCAATAAGCATGCCAAAACTTATCACCTCTTTGCCCATATCCAGCAACAAATCGCTATTCATCTTGTTCAATTTTTAAAACAAAAACATTACGCTAAAGTTTTGGATTTAGGATCGGGGAGTGGGGCTGTTTTTAACGCTTTAGAGCGGCAAAATATTGTGATTGAAGACTTTATCGCTTTGGATAATTCCATAAACATGCTCAAATTGCACCCCACGCATTCTATCAACATTCAAAAAATCTCTTTAGAGCATGCGGATTTTGAAGAACATGTTTTTCACGCTTACGATCTGGTTGTGTCCTCTTCATCTTTGCAATGGGCAAGGGATTTAAAAAGCGTTTTAGAAAAAATCGCTCTTTCTAGCAAGGAGGCTGCTCTAGCTATCCATACGGATTTTAGTTTGCATGAAGTGCATGAGTTTTTAGGCACGCCTTCGCCTTTAAGGGATCTCAAAACGCTCAAATCCTTAATCAAAAACGCTTTTAAACATTTTCAAATAGAATTAGAAAACAAGCGCTTCGCTCTTTATTTCAACCGCAAACAAGATTGCTTGAATTACCTTAAAAAATGCGGTCTTTTAGGAGGTTCAACGCTGAGTTTCAAGCAAAAAAAACATTTTTTTCAAAACATGGCGTTTGAAAAATTGAGCTATGAAGTGTTACTCTTTTCGGGGATCAAGCGTTCTTAAAAACTAAGATAAATTAAAATATTAAAATTAGGTGGTTACAATAACACTGACTAAAACAACGAGAAATAACATGCACAAAAAACGAGTCTTTTCAGGCATCCAACCGACCGGGCAAATCCATTTGGGCAACTATCTAGGAGCGATCAAGCATTGGGTAGAGATGCAAGATGAATATGAAAACCTTTTTTGCGTCGTCAATTCGCATGCGATCACCCTACCTATAGATCCTAAGTTTTTAAAATCCCAAACCTATGAGTTAGTCAAATTGCTTTTAGCTTGCGGGATTAATCCTAAGCGATCGGGGTTATTCATTCAAAGTGAAGTGGATGAGCACCCGGCTTTAGCATGGCTATTAAATTGCCAGGTGTCTATGGGGGAAATGCAACGAATGACGCAATTCAAAGACAAGTCTTTAAAAAACCCTAAAAGCGTGAATGTGGGGCTTTTCAATTACCCTATTTTGATGGCGTCAGATATTTTATTATACCAAAGCGATTTGGTGCCAGTGGGCGAAGATCAAAAACAGCATTTAGAGCTCACGCGAAACATCGCAGAAAAATTTAACAGGGATTTTGGGAACTGCTTTAAAGTGCCAGAGCCTTTGATCGCTAAAGTGGGGGCAAGGGTTATGGGGCTAGACGATCCAAAAGTGAAGATGAGTAAATCGCATCAAGGGGCTAACCATGCGATTTTTCTTTTAGATGAGCCGGACATTATTGTGAAAAAAATCAAAAAAGCGGCCACTGATTCTATGGGCGTTATTGCCTTTGATGAAAAAAGAGAGGGTATTTTTAACCTTTTAAATATTTACATGCTTTTGAGCAATGAAAGCCCAGAAAACATAGAAGAGCGTTTCAAAAATAAGGGCTATGGGGATTTTAAAAAGGAATTAGCTGAAGTAATGATCCAGGCTTTAAAACCCATCCAAGAAAAATACAAAGAAATCAGCGATGATGAAGTGAAAGCCGTTTTAAATGGCGGCGTGAAAAAAGCCAGGCCTTTAGCGAAAGCGACTTACCAAAAGGCTAAAGAATTGATGGGGTTGGTTTAGATGAAAATTTTAAGTTTATGGTTAGGGGTGTTTTGTTTCCTTAAGGCTACGCCTTATTTATACTTAGGCGAAGAGCCTAAATATAAAGACAATTTCACGCATTTTGAATACGCTAACCCTAACGCCAGAAAGGGCGGTGTCTTAAGGAATGACGCTATAGGGACTTTTGATAGCCTTAACCCTTTTGCGCTTAAAGGCACTAAAGCCGAAGGTTTGGATCTCATTTATGACACTTTAATGGTGCAAAGTTTGGACGAGCCTTTTGCAGAATACCCCTTAATCGCTAAAGACGCAGAAGTGGCTAAGGATAACAGCTATGTGATTTTTACCTTAGACAAAAGAGCGAGATTCAGCAATAACGCTCCCATTTTAGCGAGCGATGTGAAGTTTAGCTTTGATACGATAATGAAATTAGGATCGCCCATTTACAGGCAGTATTACCAAGATGTTAAAAAGGCGGTTATTTTAGACAAACACCATGTTAAATTCATTTTCAAAACCACTGAAAATAAAGAGTTGCCTCTCATTTTAGGGCAGTTGCAAATCTTTTCCAAAAAAGCGTTTCAAAAGGATTATTTTGAAAAAAACCCTTTACTCATTCCTGTTTCTAGTGGCCCTTATGTGATCGCTTCTTTTGATGTGGGCAAGAAAATCACCTACCAAAGAAACCCTAATTATTGGGCGAGGAATTTGCCTAGCAGAAAGGGGCAATTCAATTTTGATCAAATCAAATTTGAGTATTACAAAGATGAAACCGTCGCCTTACAGGCTTTTTTAAGCGGGGCGTATGATTGGCGCCTTGAAAGCACGGCTAAGGTTTGGGCTAGGGGCTATGTGGGGAAAGCTATGGATAATAAAAAAATCACTAAATACCTCATAGCCCACAAAATGCCAAGCGGCATGCAAGGGTTTTTCTTCAACACGCGCCGAGAAATTTTCAAGGATAAAAGGGTGCGTGAAGCCTTATTTTATGCGTTTGATTTTGAATGGGCGAATAAAAATTTGTTTTTTTCGCAATACAAGCGCACCACCAGTTTTTTCAGTAACTCTATCTATGCGTCCCCTCCTCTCCCAAGCCCTGAAGAAAAAGCCCTGTTAGCCCCTTATGAAAAGAGTTTGGATGAAAGGGTTTTTAAAGAGCCTTATATCGTGCCTAGAACCGATGGGCCTGATGTTTTAGGCTATAATTTGAGGGAAAATTTAAAATACGCCCAAAAGCTTTTAGAGAGCGCGGGCTTTTCTTACAAAAACATGCGTTTGGTGGATAAGAATAACAAGCCTTTCAGTTTCACTTTGCTTTTAAACAGCCCGGCATTTGAAAGACTGGCCCTAGCTTTTGCTAAAAACTTAAGGGTGTTAGGGATTGAAATGAAAATCCAAAGAGTGGATTTAAGCCAGTATGTCAATCGGATCAAAAGCTATGATTTTGACATGATTGTAGGAGTGATTGGCCAATCGTCTTTCCCAGGTAATGAGCAGCGCTTTTATTTTGGCTCTTTGAGCGCGAAAGAAAAAGGCACAAGGAATTATGCGGGAATCTCTAGTAAAGCGGTAGATGATTTGATTGAAAAAATCATTAACGCTAAAGATTATAAGGAGCAATTGGCTGCCATTCAAGCGATGGATAGGGTGTTGTTGTGGGGGTTTTATGTGATACCGCATTTTTATTTGCCTAATTACAGGATCGCAGCGTATAATTACATTGGCATGCCTGAAATCAGCCCTAGTTATGGATTTTCGCCGTATTTGTGGTGGATAAAAAAAGAAAAGGATCTTCAATGATTGCTTACATCCTCAAACGCTTGCTTTTGATTATCCCTACTTTACTAGCTATCATGACGATTAATTTCTTTCTGATCCAATCGGCTCCTGGAGGCCCTATAGAGCAGATGATGGCTAAAATCAATAACACGCAATCCAAAGAAACTCAAGGCGTTGTTAAAGAGCGTTCGTATAGGGCGTCTCAAGGGTTGGAGAGCGATTTGTTAGAAAATTTAAAAAAACTCTATGGTTTTGACAAGCCTATAGGGGAGCGCTATCTTCTCATGCTCAAAAAATATCTGCAATTTGATTTTGGGGAGAGTTTTTACCGCCAGATTAAGGTGATAGATTTGATTAAGGAAAAATTGCCGGTATCCATTTCGTTAGGGCTTTTTAGCACGCTTTTGATTTATCTTATTTCTATCCCTTTAGGGATTTTCAAAGCCAAACGCAATAACGAGCCTTTAGACGTGCTAAGCAGCGTGGTGATCATTGTCGCTAACGCTATCCCGGCCTTTTTGTTTGCAGTGGTGTTGATCGTGTTTTTTGCTGGAGGGAATTATTGGCACTGGTTCCCTTTAAAGGGGCTAGTGAGCGATAATTTTGAAAGTTTGAGCGCGTTAGGTAAAATCAAGGATTATTTATGGCATATCACTTTGCCTGTTCTTTGCATTTCTTTAGGGGGTTTTGCAAGCCTCACGCTTTTAGTGAAAAACTCTTTTTTAGATGAAATGGGCAAGCTCTATGTGGTGAGCGCTAAGGCTAAGGGCTGTTCAGTGGGGCGTATTTTTTATGCGCATGTGTTCCGTAATGCGATTTTATTAGTGGTGGCGGGTTTTCCGCAGGCTTTTTTGGGCATGTTTTTTAGCTCAAGCTTGTTGATAGAGATTGTTTTTAGCCTAGACGGGTTAGGGCTTTTAGGGTATGAAAGCATTGTGAGCAGGGATTATCCTGTTGTGTTTGGTTCGCTTTATATTTTCACGCTTTTAGGTTTGGTAGCGAGTTTGATAAGCGATTTGCTTTGCGTGGTGATTGACCCTAGGATTGATTTTGAAAAGCGTTGAGGGTAGGAATGAAAACTGAGATGAAATCTTCTTTAAAACTTTTTATGCGGCCTTTTTTGGTGGTTTTGGCGTTCATGTTGTTGTATGCTTTAGCGCATGCTGCGCTTGGTTTTTATGCGAAAAAAGACAATGTTCAAATAAACCAGAATTTAGAAAAAACCGAGACAGAGCGTCAAAACGGCGTGCTTTCGCCCAAACAAGAAGAAGCCAACGCAACCACAACCGCCACAGAAGAAAACCCCACCAAAGACACAGCGCCACCTTTAGAAACGACCGCGCAAAAACAAGAAACTAAACAAGAAACTAAACAAGAAACTAAACAAGAAACTAAACAAGAGCAAGAAAAAGAAAACGAGCCTAAACAAAACAATGCCTCGCCCATTCAAAACAACCAAAAAACCCCTACAACCCCCTTAATGGGAAAAAAACCTTTAGAGTATAAAGTCGCAGTCAGTGGCGTGAATGTGCGCACTTTTCCTAGCACAAAAGGTAAAATCTTGGGATTGCTTTTAAAAAATAAAAGCGTGAAGGTTTTAGAAATCCAAAACGATTGGGCTGAAATTGAATTTTCTAACAAAACAAAGGGCTATGTGTTTTTAAAATTTTTAAAAAAGGCTGAATGAAAGAATAATGAAATTAAAATCTTTTGGGGTTTTGGGAAATCCCATTAAACATTCCAAATCGCCCTTAATCCATAACGCTTGTTTTTTAACTTTTCAAAAAAAATTAGGGTTTTTGGGGCATTACCACCCCATATTACTCCCTTTAGAAAGCCACATCAAAAACGAGTTCTTGCATTTAGGATTGAGTGGGGCTAATGTAACCTTACCCTTTAAAGAAAGGGCGTTTCAAGTTTGCGATAAGATCAAAGGTATCGCGCTTGAATGCGGAGCAGTCAATACGCTTGTTTTAGAAAATGATGAGCTTGTGGGTTACAATACCGACGCTTTAGGGTTTTATCTTTCTTTAAAGCAAAAAAACTATCAAAACGCTTTGATTTTAGGCTCTGGGGGGAGCGCTAAAGCTCTAGCGTGCGAATTACAAAAACAAGGCTTGGAAGTGAGCGTGTTGAACCGCTCTTCTAGGGGATTGGATTTTTTCCAACGCTTGGGCTGTGATTGTTTCATGGATCCTCCTAAAAGTGCTTTTGATTTGATCATTAACGCCACTTCAGCGAGTTTAAATAACGAATTGCCTTTGAATAAAGAGGTTTTGAAAGGGTATTTTAAAGAGGGCAAGCTCGCTTATGATTTGGCGTATGGGTTTTTAACGCCATTTTTGTCTTTGGCTAAAGAGTTAAAAACCCCCTTTCAAGACGGGAAAGACATGCTCATCTATCAAGCCTCTTTAAGTTTTGAAAAATTCAGCGCTTCTCAAATCCCTTATTCAAAGGCGTTTGAAGTCATGCGAAGTGTTTTTTGATGCAAGGGTTTTTAAGAAGCTTGTTTTTTGGGGTTAAAAAGATCCCTAAACCATTCGCCACTCTAATAGAAAAGGGCGTTTTAAAAGAAGCGCTTCAATCAAATAAGGATCGCTATTTTTTAAAAGAAGGCTTTGATATAGGTAGGATTGAATGGGTAAAAAATAAGGCGTTTTTCATTTCTTTAGCAAAAAATTACCCTAAAGATCCTTTAATCAAAAACTTACTCCCCTCTTTTAAAACAGACGCTTTGATTTTATGCCAAATAGAATGTTCTAAAAAACGCCCCATAGCCTTTTTTAAAGCCGCTCTTTTTGATGCGCAAGACACGATGATAGCTTACTTGGCTAAAGAAAAAAACCAGATTGTGGCTATCCCTTTTAAAGAGCCTTTTAAAAAACCTATTTCTTTAAAGCACAGCCAAAGATCCTTATTAGAATTGCCTAGGCATTGCGTGGTAAAGATCGATCTTAAAAAGCGTGAAATCAGCGAAATTTTAGGGGCTTTAGAAGACCCTTTAATAGATGAAAACCTTTCTTTGAGCCTTTTTGACAGGGTGAAGGATTTTTCAAAAGATTGCTTGAATTTAGCCCAACATTACGCGCAACTTAAAGCGAGCGATTTTAAAGACAGGATCAATTATTCTCACATCCCTTTTATCACCATTGACCCCAAAGACGCTAAAGATTTTGACGATGCGATTTTTTATGACCAAGAAAAAAGGGTTTTGTTTGTGGCGGTTGCTGATGTGAGCGAATTTGTGCCGAAACATTCCAGTTTGGATAAAGAAGCTAGGGTTAGGGGCTTTAGCGTGTATTTCCCTAACAGCGTGTATCCCATGCTGCCTTTGAGTTTGTCTCAAGGGGCATGCTCACTAAAAGCGTTTGAAAAACGCCTGGCTTTAGTGTATGAAATCCCTTTAGATAATTTGAAAAACGCCCGATTATCTCAAGGCGTCATTGAAGTTAGGGCTAATTGCACTTATGAAGAAATCAACCATTTTTTAAGCGCTCAACAAAGCTCTTTAGATAAAGATTTGCAACAAAGCCTTTTAGGGTTTTTAGAAATGGCTTTAAAGTTAAAAAAGGAGCGTTTAAAAAAGGGGTTTAATTTCAATTCGTTTGAAAACAAGCTGTATTTGAATAAAGAAGGGCGTATAGAAAAAATTGAAACGCAAAAAGAAAGCGATGCGCACACCCTTATAGAAGAAGCCATGCTCTTAGCCAACCAGTCTAGCGCTAGGTTATTGGATGAACATTTTCACAATAAGGGGATATACCGCACCCACAAAGAGCCGAGTTTGGAGCAGCAAAAACGCCTCTACGCCAAGCTTTTTGATTATGAGGTTGTGCACCCTAAAAACATGGGTTTTTTCCCTTTTTTAGAGCATGCTTTACAGATAGCCAAAGAAAAGAGTATAGAAAGAGAAGTTTCACGCTTGATCATTAAGTCTCAAAATTTAGCCCTTTATAGCCCCATGCAAGAAAGCCATTTTGGTTTGGGGTTTGCTAGCTATACGCATTTCACTTCGCCCATTAGACGATACAGCGATCTAGCCTTACACAGGCTTTTAAAAGAATTGTTGTTTCATCAGGCTAAAGGCTGCTCGTATCTGTTAGAAGAAACGCCTGAATTATGCGCTGAATTGAACGCTTTACAAAAAAAGGTCGCTTTGATTGAAAGGGATTTTATCAAACGCAAATTCGCCCGCTTGGCTTTAGAATTTTTAGAAAAAGAATTTTTGGGCGTGGTTTTAGAGGTTAAAGATTGGGTGGTGGTGGGGTTAAAAGAATTTATAGGGCTTAAAGTTTTAGTCAAAACGAACAAGGTTTTTAAGCCTTTAGAAAAGGTGCGCGTTACAATCACGCATGCGGATTTGATTTTAGGGCAAGTTAGAGGCGAAATCACAGAAAGGATTAAAGAGCATGTATCGTAAAGATTTGGACCATTATTTAAAACAACGCCTCCCTAAAGCGGTGTTTTTGTATGGGGAGTTTGATTTTTTTATCCATTATTATATTCAAACGATTAGCGTGCTTTTTAAATGCAATAACCCTGACACAGAAACTTCGCTTTTTTATGCGAGCGATTATGAAAAAAGCCAGATTGCGACCCTTTTAGAGCAGGATTCTTTATTTGGAGGGAGCAGTTTAGTCATTTTAAAACTGGATTTTGCGCTGCATAAGAAATTTAAGGAAAATGATATCAATCTTTTTTTAAAAGCCCTAGAGCGGCCTAGCCATAACAGGCTCATCATAGGGCTTTATAATGCTAAAAGCGACACCACCAAATACAAATACACTAGCGATACTATCGTTAAATTTTTCCAAAAAAGCCCTTTGAAAGATGAAGCGGTTTATGCACGCTTTTTTACCCCTAAAGCTTGGGAGAGTTTGAAATTCTTGCAAGAAAGGGCTAATTTTTTACATTTAGACATCAGCAGCCATCTTTTAAACGCTCTTTTTGAAACCAATAACGAAGATTTAGGCGTTTCGTTTAACGATTTAGACAAGCTAGCGGTTTTAAATGCGCCCATCACTTTAGAAGACATTCAAGAATTAAGCTCTAATGCGGGGGATATGGATTTGCAAAAGCTCATTTTAGGGCTTTTTTTGAAAAAAAGCGTGCTTGATATTTATGATTATTTGTTAAAAGAGGGCAAAAAGGATGCGGATATTTTAAGGGGGTTGGAGCGGTATTTCTACCAGCTTTTTTTATTTTTCGCTCGCATTAAAACGACCGGTTTAGTGGACGCTAAAGAAGTGTTAGGCTACTCTCCCCCTAAAGAAATTGCTGAAAATTACGCCAAAAACGCCCTGCGTTTGAAAGAAGCCGGCTATAAGAGGGTTTTTGAAATTTTTAGGTTATGGCACCTTCAAAGCATGCAGGGGCAAAAGGAATTGGGCTTTTTGTATTTGACCCAAATTCAAAAAATCATTAACCCTTGAAAAATGCTGAAAGGTATTTTTTATAATCTAACAATAAAAGAGCTTGCGTCAAGCAAGCGATAACTTTACTAAAAAAGCGGTCTTCTTGGGTTAGGGGGATTTTAAGGGGGTTAAGGGGGAGAGTTATTTCAAAATACCCCCCTATCCCCTTAAGAGAATGAGTTTTGTTATAAAAATTGAAGTTAAAAACCCCATTTTTTAAAAAATTAAGAATAAAGTTTTGAGTTTCAATATTTGATGAGAAACATTTAATCCAAAAACAAGCGAAAGCAAGGTATAATTGAAAGCTTTTTAGACCTTGCTCTTTTTTAGTAAAAAAAGGGCTATACAACCACAAGGAGAATGGATGAGGCATTATGAAACGATGTTTATTCTCAAACCTACTTTAGTAGAAGAAGAGATTAAAACAAAGATTGAGTTTTATAAAGAAGTGATCACTAAGCATCACGGCGTGATTGAAACGAGCCTGGATATGGGCATGCGTAATTTAGCTTATGAAATCAAAAAGCATAAAAGAGGCTACTATTATGTGGCGTATTTCAAAGCAGAGCCGTCAATGATTTTAGAGCTTGAAAGATTGTATCGCATTAATGAAGACGTGTTGCGTTTCATTGTGATCAAATACGAAAGCAAGAAAGAAGTAGAGGCGTGGCATGCGTTAGTGGATAGGGCTAATAAAAAGCCATCACACGCTAAAGAAAAACACGAAAAAACCGAACACACGCACTCTCACCACACAGAGGCAGCAGGAAGTAAAGAATCTCATAGCGAGTGAAAATAGGGGCTTATCATGTTTAATAAAGTGATTATGGTAGGGCGTTTGACTAGGAATGTGGAGTTGAAATATTTGCCTAGCGGTTCAGCGGCAGCTACAATAGGTTTAGCGACAAGCAGGCGTTTCAAAAAACAAGACGGCACGCTAGGCGAAGAAGTGTGCTTTATAGACGCGCGCTTGTTCGGGCGAACGGCTGAAATCGCTAACCAGTATTTGAGCAAGGGGTCAAGCGTTTTAATAGAAGGGCGTTTGACTTATGAGAGTTGGATGGATCAAACGGGCAAAAAAAATTCCCGCCACACTATCACAGCGGACTCGTTGCAATTTATGGATAAAAAGTCAGACAATCCCCAAGCGAACGCCATGCAAGATAGCATGACGCATGAGAATTTTAACAACGTTTATCCCACTAATTACAACGCCCCTAGCCAAGATCCTTTTAACCAAGCCCCTAGCTATCCACAAAACGCTTACGCTAAAGAGAATTTGCAGGCACAGCCGTCTAAATACCAAAACAGCGTGCCTGAAATCAACATTGATGAAGAAGAAATCCCCTTTTAAGGGTGAAAATTTAAGGAGACATTATGGAAAGAAAACGCTATTCAAAACGCTATTGCAAATACACTGAAGCTAAAATCAGCTTTATTGACTATAAAGATTTGGACATGCTCAAGCACACGCTATCAGAACGCTATAAAATCATGCCCAGGCGGTTGACAGGTAACAGCAAAAAGTGGCAAGAAAGGGTGGAAGTGGCGATCAAAAGAGCCCGCCACATGGCTTTAATCCCCTACATTGTGGACAGGAAAAAGGTCGTGGATAGCCCTTTTAAACAGCATTAAAATCTTTGATTAGAACTAATAGGAGGGCATGCCCCCTTTGGTTTTAATCGTTGTTTGGCTTGGCTTTTGTTAAACGTTAATCATTAAAAAGCGTTAAAAAGCACTTTTTAAGAAATCAAAAAGCTTGATTTTGATCAAGCGGTGGTTTTCAACCCCACTCCAACAAAAGCACAAAAAACATAAAAAAGTGCAAAAATTCTAAAATTTT